>CAMDBX010000014.1 GCA_945889445.1 Rhizobium sp. Q54 | reverse complement strand
CCGCCGCCCAGCATGGTGGTGATGCCGGAGTAGAGCGCCTCCTCGATCTGCTGGGGCGCGATGAAGTGGATGTGGCAGTCGATGCCGCCGGCGGTGAGGATGCGGCCCTCACAGGCGATGATCTCCGTCGACGGCCCGATGACGATGGTGACGCCCGGCTGCGTATCCGGGTTGCCCGCCTTGCCGATGCCTGCGATGCGGCCATCGCGCAGGCCCACGTCGGCCTTGTAGATGCCGGTGTGGTCGAGGATCAGCGCATTGGTGATGACGGTGTCGAGTGCGCCTTCGGCGCGCGTTGCCTGGGATTGGCCCATGCCGTCGCGGATCACCTTGCCGCCGCCGAACTTCACCTCCTCGCCATGAACCGTGAGGTCCTTCTCGACGGCGATGAAGAGTTCGGTATCGGCCAGGCGCACGCGGTCGCCCACCGTGGGGCCATACATGGCGGCATAGGTGGCGCGGGAAATGCGGGCCATGTCAGAGCGCTCCCATGATCTTCTGCCGGAACCCGTAGACCTTGCGCGCGCCGCCGAGAGGCACCAGCGTCACCTCGCGGCGCTGGCCCGGCTCGAAGCGGACGGCCGTGCCCGCCGCGATGTCGAGGCGAAACCCGCGCGCCTTGTCACGATCGAAGCGCAGCGCGGCGTTGGTCTCGAAGAAGTGGTAGTGCGAGCCCACCTGGATCGGCCGGTCGCCGGTGTTGGCGACCACGAGCGTCATCGTGGGCGCGCCGACGTTCAGGTCGATGTCGCCCGCAAGCGTGATGATTTCACCGGGAATCATGGGGTGCTCCTAGCGGATCGGCTGGTGGACGGTGACGAGCTTGGTGCCATCCGGGAAGGTGGCCTCCGCCTGCACCTCGTGGATCATCTCGGCCACCCCCTCCATCACCTGGTCGCGGGTGACGACATGGGCGGCGGCCTCCATCAGGTCGGCGACGGAACGGCCGTCACGCGCGCCCTCCACCACATAATCGGTGATGAGCGCGATGGCCTCCGGGTGGTTCAGCTTCACGCCCCGCTCAAGCCTGCGGCGCGCCACCATTGCGGCCATGCTGACGAGCAGCTTGTCCTTCTCGCGCGGCGTCAGTTGCATAATTATTCCTCAGAACGACCAGGTTTTAGGCAGGTCGCCCCCTCCCGCCAGCGCCGTGAGGGCCGGAATCAGGGATTTGCGAAGGCCGAACCCGTCTGTTGCGATGAGCCTTGCAACGAGCTTGCCAGACCACGCACTGGCCGCACCCCGCTCGCCGATGGCGGCGCGAACGCCGTCGAGCAGGTCCTCGGCTTCCGGCGCCACCAGCACCACGGTGGCAAAGGCGCGCTTCGTTCCCAGCGTCGCCGGGGTGGCGGGCGGCGCGCCAGCGAAGGCCAGGTCATCGGCGAAGATGAGCTTTCCGCCCTGCCGGATGCGCCAGTGGTCGGTCAGCTGCGCCTCCTGCACGCTTTCTCCCATCGCCTCGCGCCCGAGGATCACCGATTCGACCGCAAGGAAGCGCGCCGAGACGGCGAGATCGGCCGAGATCTTGCGGGAGAGGGCCGCGCCGTCGAACAGGATCGTCTCCTGCGGCAGCCACATCAGGCGGGCACCGTCGCGGGCGCTGAGCGTGACGTCGACCTGCGCCGAAGGTCCAAGCGAGCGGTACACGCGCTCTGCGGTCTGCGAGGTGACGGTGAGGGTCGTGTCCGCGTCCGCCGTGATGTCGAAGCTGAAGCGGTCGCCCCCCGCCAGGCCACCGCCGGTGTTGATGAGGATGGCTTCCGGAACGCCGAAGGGAATGCGCACCTTCGCTGCATGCGCCTCGCGCAATCTCACGATGCCCCTCGGCCCCATGCTCAGGTGGATCGACCCTTCCGAGCGCTGGTGGCGGACGGGCTCTGCCGTCATGGCAGGGCTTCGGGCTTCGGCCCGCCATAGGCCCAGTCCAGCAGTTCCACCGTGTGGACGATGGGAATCCTTGTGCCGAGCCCGATCTGGGTGATGCAGCCGATGTTGCCGGTGGCGATCGCCTGAGGCTCGAGAGACTCGATGTTCGCCACCTTGCGGTCGCGCAGTTTCGTGGCGAGTTCCGGCTGCAGGATGTTGTAGGTGCCGGCCGAGCCGCAGCACAGGTGGCCCTCGGGCACCTCCATCACCGTGAAGCCGGCGCGGCGCAGCAGCCTTTGCGGTTCGGTCCTGATCTTCTGGCCATGCTGCATCGAGCAGGCGGAGTGATAGGCAAGGCGCAGGCCGCCCGTCGCCTCCGGCAGTTCCTGCGCGATGAGGAATTCGGTGACGTCCCTCGCCTTGGCGCTGATGGCCTTCGCCTTCTCCGCGTAGGCCGGGTCAAGGCGCAGCATGTGGCCATAGTCCTTGATGGTGGTGCCGCAGCCCGATGCCGTGACGATCACCGCATCGACGTCGGCCTTGGTCCACTGGTCCACCGAGCGCCGGGCGCGGGCCAGCGCATCCTGTTCCTTGCCCATGTGGTGGGTGAGCGAGCCGCAGCAGGCCTCCTCGCCCGAGACGACGACCTCGAAGCCCAGCCGGTTGAGCAGTCTTATCGTTGCGGCATTGATGCCGGGGTCCAGCACGCTCTGCACGCAGCCCATGAGCAGTGCCACGCGACCCTTTTTCTCTCCCGTTGCCGGATAGGAGCCGGGCTGGCCGATGCGCTCCGGCGTGGGCATGCGCTTCGGCACGAGGCCGAGAAGTGCGGCGATGCGCGTGGCGCCGAAGGATTTCGCCACGGGGGCCAGCGGCGAGGCGAGCTTCGCGCCGATCAGTGAAAGACGGAACAGCGTCGGTCGCGGCATGGTGTAGGCCAGCACGTTCCTGAGAAGGCGCTCGAACAACGGCCTGTTGTAGGTTTCCTCCACATGGGCGCGCGCCTCGTCCACGAGGTGCATGTAATTGACGCCCGAGGGGCAGGTGGTCATGCAGGACAGGCACGAGAGGCAGCGGTCGAGGTGCTTCACCGTCTCCGCCGTCGCTGGCTCGCCGGATTCCAGCATGTTCTTGATCAGGTAGATGCGGCCCCGGGGCGAGTCGAGCTCATCGCCCAGCAGCACATAGGTGGGGCAGGTGGCGGTGCAGAAGCCGCAATGCACGCATTTGCGCAGGATGTTGTTGGCCGCGTCGATGCGCGGGGTCGCCAGCTGTTCTGCGGTAAAATTGGTCTGCATCAGATGCCCCGATACATGCGGCCGGGGTTGAGGATGTGGCGCGGGTCGAAGGCATCCTTCACCCGGCCTGAGAGAGCTGCGAGCGCTGGCGCCTGCGGCTGGAACACCTCAACCGCCGCGCGGGTTGCTTCCGGCGCGCGGATCAGCGTTGCGTGGCCCGAGGCGAAGCTGGAGCGCACCAGTGCCGCCGCGGCATCATCAGACGGTGGCACCTCCAGCCAGACGAGGCCGCCCGCCCAGTCGAAGAGATAGCGGATGTCTAGCTTGTCCTTCAGTACACGGATCATGCCCGGCGCATCAGATGGCGCCACCGAGATGCGCCACAGCGGGTGGCGCGAATTATCAGCGAACATCGCACCGTCGCGAATATCCCGCCACTTGGCGATGGAACTCTTCGCCGCCATCACCTCGATGCCGCGCTTCAGAACCTTGCCCAGCTGGTCGCGGCGATAGGCCACCGAAGGCGCGATGCCTTCGAGGCGGAGGTAAACCGCCTCGCCTGGCACGTAAGCCGCTGCGGACACCTCGCAGGCCGACTGCATGGCGAGGCTCATCGCCTCCACGGCCTGCGCGTCGTCGAGGCCTGTCAGCACCACCGTCTCTTCCGTCTCGGGTGCTGGCAGCACCTTGAGGATCACCGAGGTGAGTGCTGCCAGCGTGCCGTAGGAGCCGGTGAGCAGCTTCGGCATGTCATAGCCTGTCACGTTCTTCACCACGCGCGCACCCGCCTTGAAGACATTGCCGGCGCCCGTGACGCCATGAATGCCGAGAATGTGGTCACGCACGGCACCGGCCTTGAGGCGGCGCGGGCCGGAGAGATTGCAGGCCACGAGGCCGCCCACCGTGCCGCTGCCGTGGGCGCCCAGCAGCGCCGACCAGTCCGGTGGCTCGAAGGCCAGCTGCTGGCCGCGCTGGCCAAGCATGCGCTCGATCTCGGCCAGCGGCGTTGCGGCGCCAACGTCCAGGATCAGCTCCTCCGGCTCATAGGCGATGACGCCGGAGAAGGCAGACATGTCGAGCGTCGCCGCCGCCTGCGCCGGGTGGCCCAGGTGGCGTTTGGTGCCGCTGCCGATCACCTCCAGCGGCGCGGGCGCGGCGGCAATCATCTCGGAGAGTTCGGTTTCGGTTGCAGGCTTCAGCACGGCGCTCATCAGAATCTCGGAATCTCCGGGAAGGGCAGTGCCCCGCCCTTCACATGCATGCGGCCCAGCTCGGCGCAGCGATGCAGTGTCGGGAACACCTTGCCGGGGTTCAGCAGGCCCTTGTTGTCAAAGGCGCACTTCACGCGCATCTGCTGGGCGAGGTCACCTTCCGAGAACATCTCCGGCATCAGGTCGCGTTTCTCGATGCCCACGCCATGCTCGCCCGTCAGCACGCCGCCGACCTTGACACAGAGCTTCAGGATGTCGGCGCCGAATTTCTCCGCGCGGTCGAGCTCGTCTGCATTGTTGGCATCATAGAGGATCAGCGGATGCAGGTTGCCGTCGCCTGCGTGGAAGACATTGGCGACGCGCAGCCGATGCAGCTTCGAGAGCTCCGCCATGCCCTGCAGCACTTCCGGCAGGCGCTTCCTCGGAATGGTGCCGTCCATGCAGAGATAGTCGGGCGAGATGCGCCCCACGGCCGGGAAGGCCGCCTTGCGGCCGGCCCAGAACAGCATGCGCTCCTCCTCCGAGGTCGAGATGCGCAAGGTGGTGGATTTGTTGGCCCGCGCAATCTCCGAGACGCGCTCGATCAGGTGGTCGACCTCGACCTGCGGCCCGTCGAGCTCGACGATCAGCAGCGCCTCGACGTCGAGCGGATAGTGGGCATGGACGAAATCCTCCGCCGCATGGATCGCCGGGCGGTCCATCATCTCCATGCCGCCGGGAATGATGCCGGCCGAAATGACATCGGCCACGCATTGCCCCGCATCCTCGCTCGAGGGGAAGCCCACCAGCACGGCGCGCGCCGTCTCCGGCTTCTGCAATATGCGCACGGTCACCTCGGTGACGACGCCGAGCAGGCCCTCTGAGCCGGTCATGATGCCAAGGAGGTCATAGCCTTCCGAGTCGAGGTGCTTGCCGCCCAGCCGGAGCACTTCTCCGGTCACCAGCACCATCTCGATCCCCAGCACGTTGTTGGCGGTGAGGCCGTATTTCAGGCAGTGCACGCCGCCCGAATTCTCCGCCACGTTGCCGCCGATGGTGCAGGCGATCTGGGACGAGGGGTCGGGTGCGTAATAGAAGCCCTTGTGTTCGACCGCCCTGGTGATGGCGAGGTTGGTCACGCCCGGCTGCACCACGGCGCAGCGGTTGGCATAGTCGATTTCCAACACCCGGTTGAACTTCGCCATACCCAGCAGAATGCCATCAGCCAGCGGCAGCGCACCGCCGGAGAGCGACGTGCCGGCCCCCCGCGGCACCACCTTGATCTCGTTCTCATGGGCGTATTTCAGAACGGCTGAAACCTGGGCCGCGGTCTCCGGCAGCACCACGACGAGCGGCATCTGGCGGTAGGCGGTGAGGCCATCCGTCTCGAAGGCGCGCATCTCGATGGGCGCCTCGACCACGCCCTCGCCGGGCACGATGTGGCGAAGTGCCGCCGCAATGGCGGCGCGGCGGCTGATGACCTCCTGGTCGGGGATGGGCATGGTAAGCATGAGTGGGATAATGCCTTGCTCTCCGGCCAATGCAATGAAAGATCGCCTTGCGGGGTACCGCCCATGCTGGCAAAACCCCTGTCCCAACTTTGCCCCGAGGTTCCATGCCTGAGAATTCCCCGCGCGTCGGCCTGTTCGTCACCTGCCTCGTCGACATGTTCCGGCCCTCCGTCGGCTTTGCCGCAGTGAAGCTGCTGGAGGATGCCGGCTGCACGGTGGAAGTGCCCGAGGCCCAGACCTGCTGCGGCCAGCCGGCCTACAACTCCGGCGATACGGCCAGCGCCCGCGCCATTGCCCTGAACGTCATCGCCGCCTTCAAGGGCTATGATTACGTGGTGGCGCCATCCGGCTCCTGCGGCGGCATGATGGTGAAGCACTACCCGGAACTCTTCGAGCCCGGCTCGACCGACCACGAAGAGGCGCTGGACCTGAGCCGCCGCACCCATGAGCTCACGTCATTCCTCACCCGCGTGCTGAAGGTGGAAAAGGTCGTAGCCCAGTTCCCGGCGCGCGCCACCTATCACGACTCCTGCTCCGGCCTTCGCGAGCTCGGCATCCGCAATGAGCCGCGCAAGCTGCTGGCCTCGGTCGAGGGCGTGTCGCTGCGCGAGATGACGGACTCAGAGGTGTGCTGCGGCTTCGGCGGCACCTTCTGCGTGAAATATCCCGGCATCTCCGACAAGATGCTGGAGAAGAAACTGCGCCACATCGAGGCGACGGGGGCAGACACGCTGATTGCCGGCGACTTGGGCTGCCTGATGAACATGGCGGGCAAGCTGAAGCGCGTGGGCTCGGCCATCAAGGTGCGCCACGTGGCGGAGGTGCTTGCGGGCGATTATGGAACACCCCCCATTGCGGAGGCCGAGTGATGGATCTGGGTGCCGCCAACTTCAAGGACAACGTCGGCAAGGCGCTGGCTGACGACAAGCTGCAGAATGCCATGACCGAGACGGGCCCGCGCTTCATCTACAAGCGCACCAAGGCCCGCGAGGCGCTGCCGGAGTTCGACCAGCTTCGCGACCAGGCGCGCGACATCAAGGACCACGTGCTCGACCACCTCGACATCTACCTCGAAACATACGAGGCGAAGGTGAAGGCAACGGGCGGCTACGTGCACTGGGCGGAAACGCCGGATGATGCCCGCGCCGCGGTGCTGGACATCTGCCGCAAGGCCAATGCCCGCATGGTCACCAAGGGCAAGTCGATGATCTCGGAAGAGATCGACCTCAACCAGCACCTCGAAGCCAATGGCATCACGCCGGTCGAAACCGACCTCGGCGAATACATCATCCAGCTGCGCAATGAGCGGCCCAGCCACATCATCGCGCCCGCCGTGCATTTGACGCGCGACCAGGTGGAAGCGGACTTCCGCCGCGTCCACACCCACCTCGACCCCAAGCGCGATCTCACCGAGATCCCGGCGCTGGTCGAAGAGGCGCGTGCCGTGCTGCGGCAGAAGTATTTGACCGCGGATGTCGGCATCACCGGCGCCAACTTCCTCATCGCCGAGACCGGCACCTCGATCATCGTCACCAACGAGGGCAATGGCGACCTGACGCAGACATTGCCGAAAGTCCACATCGTGCTGGCGTCGATCGAGAAGCTGGTGCCCACGCTGGAGGACGCGACCACCATCCTGCGCGTGCTGGCGCGCTCCGCCACCGGCCAGGACTTCTCGAACTACACCACCTTCTCCACCGGCGGCCGCCGTCCGGGCGATCCGGATGGTCCCGTCGAATATCACGTCATCCTGCTCGACAATGGCCGAACCAACGTGCTCGGCACCGAGTTCCAGGACATGCTGCGCTGCATCCGCTGCGGCGCCTGCCTCAACCACTGCCCGGTCTATAACGCCGTGGGCGGCCACGCCTATGGCTGGGTCTATCCCGGCCCCATCGGCTCCGTCGTGACACCTGCACTGATCGGCATCGAGAACGCCAAGCACCTTCCCAACGCGTCCACCTTCTGCGGCCGCTGCGAGGAAGTCTGCCCGATGCGCATCCCGATCCCGAAGATGCTGCGGCACTGGCGCGAGAAGGAGTTCGAACGCCACCTGCAGCCCACCTCGATGCGCTGGGGCCTGGGCCTCTGGGCCTGGATGGCGAAGCGCCCCAAGCTTTACCGCAAGGCCACGGCCCTTGCGGCGCGTGTTCTCGCCAACCAGGCCTTTGGCAAGGGGCGCCTGAAGAAGGTGCCGCTCGCCTCGGGCTGGACGGAGTTCCGTGACATGCCCGCGCCGCAGGGCAAGACCTTCCACCAGCTGTGGAAGGAGCGCCGCTCATGAGCGCGCGGGAAACCATCCTCGGCCGCGTTCGCGCCAAGCTGCCCAAGGGGCCGGAAGGCGCACGCCGCGAGGCGGTGGAACTGCACATGGCCCAGCACCCGCGCAACCTCATCCCGGCGCGCGGGCAGGGAGACATCGACCACCGCATCCGCGTCTTCACCGAGATGATGCTCGCCGTGGGCGGCACGGTGGAGATCATCGACGATATCAACGAGGTGCCACACCACGTGGCGGTCTATCTCCGTGACGGCAACCTGCCCGCCGTGGTGCGGCGCGGAAGTGATCCGCTGCTGGCGAAGCTGCCATGGCATCGCGGCGGCACGCTGGAGGTGACGGAAGGCCCGGCGGTGGACGCCGATCGCGCCTCGATTTCCCACGCCTTTGCGGGTGTGGCCGAGTCCGGCACCATCGTGCAGATTTCCGGGCCGGAAAACCCCACAACGCTCAACTTCCTGCCGGAAGCGCATATCGTGGTGCTCGAATCCGCAGCCCTTTTCGCCAGCTATGAGGAGGCGTGGAGCAAGTTGCGCAACTCCATGGGCGAGGGCAACATGCCGCGCACGGTGAACATGATCTCGGGTCCGTCCCGCACCGCCGACATCGAACAAACCATCGTGAGGCCCGCCCATGGCCCGAAGAACATGCACGTCATCATCGTTCGCTAGCCTGGTCTTCCTCCTGTTCTCGTCCGGTGCGGCTCTGGCCTGCGCCGATGACGAGGCGACGCTGTTTTCCTGCCTCGCCAGGGACCAGGCCCACACCATCGAACTCTGTGCGGTCAGGGACGATGCGGCGGGCGGCTTCCAGTCGCTGCAATATCGCTATGGCACGGCGGAGAAGGCGGAACTGGTGTTCCCCGAGAACCGTGGCGAGGGCAGGGCGGCCATGTCTTTTGCCCATGCCGTCGACGGGAACGCTTATGTCTGGTCGCTGCGCTTTGCCAACAAGGGCTACACCTACCGGCTCTTCGGCATGGGCGATGATGCCGGCGTCGAGGTCTGGCGCAAGAAGAAGCGGCTGGCGCAGGTGATGTGCGGCGAGCGCCCCTATGCCATGGCGGCGGACATCCGGAAGGCGGCGGGCTGCGATCTCGACAACCCCTTCGGCAAGGACGGCTGCACCGAGGTTCCCCCGCAGCGCAAGTGAGCTTTTGACTTGAGCGCCATTCAACGGCATTTTGCGCTCATCGTCATACAAATGGGATGGGACGTCAGATGAAGCTGGTGCGTTACGGTGCGATAGGCAAGGAAAAGCCGGGCATTCTCGACAAGGACGGGAAGCTGCGCGATCTCTCTGCGGTGATCCCGGACATTTCGGGTGAGACGATCTCGCCGAAGAGCCTTGCGCGTCTCAAGAAGATCAAGCCGGAATCGCTGCCGCTGGTCCGTGGCAAGCCGCGCATCGGTGCCTGCATCGCCAATCCGCAGAAGTTCATCGCCATTGGCCTCAACTATTCCGACCACGCCGCCGAGTCGGGCTTGGCTGTGCCGAAGGAACCCGTCGTCTTCACCAAGCAGGTGAGCTGCGTGTCAGGTCCCTTCGACGATGTGACCATTCCGCCCAAGTCCAAGAAATCGGACTGGGAGGTGGAACTGGGCGTCATCATCGGTACGAAGGCCAAGAACATCAAGAAGGCCGATGCGCTGAAATACGTGGCGGGCTACTGCACGATCAACGACCTCTCTGAGCGCGAGTTCCAGGCGGAACGCTCCGGCCAGTGGACCAAGGGCAAGTCCTACGACACCTTCGGTCCGATCGGCCCGTGGCTGGTGACCTCTGACGAGGTCAAGGACCCGCAGAAGCTGCACATGTGGCTCGATCTCAACGGCAAGCGCGTGCAGGACGGCTCCACCTCCACCATGGTGTTCGGCGTCGCCCACATCGTGGCCTATCTCTCGCAGTTCTTCACCCTCATGCCGGGCGACATCATCACCACCGGCACGCCCCCCGGCGTCGGCATGGGCATGAAGCCGCAGCGCTTCCTCAAGCCCGGCGACACCATGCGTCTTGGCATCGAGGGCCTCGGCGAACAGGGCCAGAAGGTGGTCCGGGACAAATAGTCCTCGACCGCAGCCATCGTTGCCCCTTTTTCCGTCATCCCGGCGAAAGCCGGGACCCAGCTTCCTCGTGGCTAGCAGAGCTGGGCCCCGGCTTTCGCCGGGGTGACGGGTTTTGCGAGGTTGCCCCCCGCCCCCCGTTCCTCTAGATAACCCGCCATTCAAACCGGGTTGCCAGAATGAACAAGGAACTCCGCCCCAAGGCGCGCGTCGCCAAGGGTTTTCGTGACATTTCAGCCGACGAGATCCGCGGCACCCGCCAGATGCTGGCCACCATCCAGCAGGTCTACGAGGCCTATGGCTTTGAGCCGGTGGAGCAGCCCTTCATCGAATACACCGAGGCGCTGGGCAAGTTCCTGCCCGACCAGGACCGCCCCAACGCCGGCGTCTTCTCCTTCCAGGACGATGACGAGCAGTGGCTGAGCCTGCGCTATGACCTGACGGCCCCGCTCGCCCGCTACGTGGCTGAGAACAGCCAGAAGATCCCCACCCCCTACCGCAGCTATCGCCAGGGCTGGGTGTTCAGGAACGAGAAGCCGGGCCCCGGCCGCTTCCGCCAGTTCATGCAGTTCGACGCCGACACGGTGGGCTCCGCCTCGCCCGTCGCTGACGCCGAAGTCTGCATGATGGCGGCGGACACCATGGAGGCGCTGGGCCTCGCTCGCGGCCAGTATGTGATGAAGTTCAACAGCCGCAAGCTGCTCGATGGCTTCACCGAAACCTTCGCCATCGGCGAGGAGGTGAAGCTCACCTGGCTCCGCGCGCTCGACAAGCTGGACCGGTTGGGCAGGGAGGGCGTTGCCCTTCTGCTCGGTGCCGGCCGCAAGGATGAATCGGGCGACTTCACCAAGGGTGCGGGCCTGACGGACAAGCAGATCGAGGCCAGCCTGAACTTCGCCACCGCAACCACGCTCGATGCCGCCTTCGTCAGTGGCAGCAAGAACGGCGAGGAGGGGCTTCGCGACCTCGAGGCCATGCAGTCGCTGTTCACCGCCGCTGGCTATGGCGCGGACCGCATCCGCTATGACAGTTCCATCGTCCGTGGCCTCGAATACTACACCGGCCCCGTCTTCGAATGCGAACTCCTCATGGAGACGAAGGACGAGGACGGCCGCACCGTGCGCTTCGGCTCGGTGGGCGGTGGTGGCCGCTATGATGATCTCGTGGCGCGCTTCACCGGCCAGCAGGTGCCTGCAACCGGCTTCTCGATCGGCGTGTCGCGCCTCTACTCAGCGCTGAAGCTGGCGGGCCTCGCGCAGGAGTCTGCGACACTCGCACCCGTCGTCGTGCTCGTCATGGACAAGGACCGGCAGGGCGATTACTGGCGCATGGTTCAGCATCTCCGCGCCGGTGGCATCCGCGCCGAGATGTATGCCGGCACCGCCGGCATGAAGGCGCAGATGAAATATGCCGACAAGCGTGGCGCGCCCCTCGTCGTCATCCAGGGCGGTGACGAGAAGGCCAATGCGCAGGTCCAGATCAAGGACCTGCGCTTGGGCTCCGAACTCGCCAGCAACATCGCAAGCCGTGAGGAATATGCATCGCAGCGCCTCGCACAGTTCTCGGTGCCCGAGGCTGATCTCGTCGCTGCGGTGAAAAAGGCGCTGGCGGAGTAATGGCCGGGAAGTCGAGCGCGGAACGCTCCTCGCTGGAGCACCAGAACGCCGCCCTGATGGCAGTGTTCGAGCGCGCCGGCTTCGACCACGTGGCGCCCGACATCATCCAGCCCGCCGACATCTTCCTTGAGCGGTCCGGCGAGGACATCCGTGCACGGACATTCGTGTTCACCGATCCGTCCGGTGCGGAAATGTGCCTGCGCCCCGACCTCACCGTGCCCGCCTGCCGCTATCATTTGAGCCACGCGGAAAATCCCGCCGCCGAGCGCCGCTATTGCTATCTGGGTCCCGCCTTCCGCTTCCCCGACGAGCTCTTGAGCCCGCAGGAATTCACGCAAGCGGGCCTCGAATGGTTCGGCGCACCTGAAGCCATCGCCGCGGAAGCGCGTGTCCTCAAGCTCACCATTTCGGCGCTCGAGGCCGCAGGGCTGTCGCGCTATCGCGTCAGCTTTGGCGATCTGGGGCTGTTCTCCGCACTGCTGGAAGACACCGAGATGCCAGAGCGCTGGCGCCAGCGCCTGCGCCATCATTTCTGGCGCCCGCATGCCTTCCGCGAGCTGCTTGATTCTTTCTGCGCCGGACGCGGCGCGAAGCGCACCTCCGTCTCGCCGCTCGTCGATCGCGCGGCGGCGGGCGATGCGCTCGCCATTGTCGAAGCCGAGATCGAAAGCCGCAGGCTGCCGTTGGTTGGTGGCCGCGAACTGCCGGAGATCGCCGCGCGTCTCGCCAACAAGGCCGCTGATCGGCAGGAGACGCCACTGGAGCGTGCCAAGGCCGATGCGCTCAATGCCTATCTCGCCATCGCGGGCGAGGCCTCATCCATCGATGCGCAGTTCGCTGCCATCGCCGGAGGCCAGCGCTTCATGGGTGCGCGCGACTATTATGCCCGGCGCCTCTACGAAATGGAGGAGCTCGGCCTCAATCCGCGCCGCTTCCACTTCGCGGCGGGCTTCGGGCGCGAACTCGAGTACTACACGGGCTTCACCTTCCAGATCGAGGCTGACACGCCGCACGGCCCCGTCGCCGTGGCGGGTGGTGGGCGCTATGACAACCTGCTCTCCGACATGGGGTCGCCCGTGGCCGTGCCCGCCGTTGGCTGCGCCATCCACACCGATCGCCTGAAGGCGGTGCTGGCATGAGCGTCGTCACCCTCGCCATCCCCTCCAAGGGCCGCCTGATGGAGGCGACTGCCGAATTGCTGGCCAAGGCCGGCTTCACCATCGACAGGCTGGGCGCCGACCGCGGCTATCGCGGGCTGTTGCGCGGGCTCGACGGCGTGGAGATCGCCTTCCTTTCCGCTTCCGAGATCGCCCAGAACCTGCGCGACGGGAAGGTGGACTTGGGCGTCACCGGCCAGGACCTGCTCACCGAGAAGATCCCGCCCGATGACAAGGCCGTCCAGCTTCTGGTGCGCCTCGGCTTCGGCCCGGCCGACGTGGTGGTGGCCGTGCCGGAGTGTTGGCTCGACGTTGCCACCATGGCGGACTTGGACGAGATCGCCGAGAGCTTCTACGAGCGCCACGGGCGGCGCCTCAGGGTTGCCACCAAGTACCACAACCTCACCCGTCGCTTCTTCGCCGGGAAGGGCGTGACGGGCTACCGGATCGTCGAAAGCCTGGGCGCCACCGAGGGGGCACCCGCCGCAGGCATCGCCGAGATCATCGTGGACATCACCACCACGGGCTCGACACTGGCTGCCAACAGCTTGAAAATCCTCGATGATGGCGTGATCCTCAGGTCCTGCGCGGTGCTTGCAGGACGCTCCGAGAGGCTGGACGATCCGCGCGCCCGGCGGCTGATCGAGGTTCTGTCCGCCATCACTTGAATGTGTTGTGGCATTTTTCGCGTTCCGCGTTATCTTCGTCGGAACGGTTGATCAGGGAGAACGCAGATGAAGTCCATCCTCGCGGTTGCAGCCCTTCTGGCGAGCCTTTCGGTTCCCGCCTTGGCGGAGGAAGCCGCCACCCCGCCGCCACCCGTCCAGCAGTCCACCGCACCGTCGACGGAAGAGATCGTCCCCGCCGCCGCGCCGCAGTCACAGGCCGAAGGCGAGTCCGACATGATGACGCTTCCGGCGG
The DNA here is from genome assembly GCA_945889445.1 of Rhizobium sp. Q54. Classification (GTDB taxonomy): domain Bacteria; phylum Pseudomonadota; class Alphaproteobacteria; order Rhizobiales; family Aestuariivirgaceae; genus Aestuariivirga. Next base: position 50,604 of record CAMDBX010000014.1, on the reverse strand, counting down.
AGCCGAGCGTGGCCAAGGGCAGCGGCGGCTGCGCACATGGCAAGACGGTCTACCTCACGAACTGAGCCTTCCCCCAAGTCGGCCGGTTCCATCGCCCCTTCCGCGTGTCCCCGCGGGAGGGGTTCTTTCATGACCCGCCCCGGCCTTGAATTTGACCAAGAGGGGACTTAGCGCCAATGGTCATCACAACGGCACCGAATCGGGAGACAGGAATGCGGAACTTCAAGATCGCGGCGGCGGCCCTTGCGGCCTTCATCGGCTTTGGCGGCGCGGCCCATGCGGCCAGCTGCGGCAACTCGGCCAAGGGCTTCGACGGCTTCATCAAGCAGTTCCGGGCGGAAGCCGCGGCAGCCGGCGTCGGCGCGCGCGGCCTGTCGGCGCTGGACGGCGTTGAGTACCAGCCGGCGATCATCAAGAAGGATCGCGCACAAAGCGTCTTCTCCATGAACTTCATGGACTTCCAGAAGCGCATGGTCTCGGCCTACCGGATCAAGGAAGGCAAGGCGATCCTTGAGCGCAATGCCAAGATGTTCGATGCCATCCAGAAGCAGTATGGCGTGCCGGGCGAGGTGCTCATCGCCTTCTGGGCCTTCGAGACCGACTTCGGCAAGAACATGGGCGATTTCGAAACCATCCCTTCGCTCGCCACCCTGTCCTGGGACTGCCGCCGTCCCGAGAAGTTCCGCGAGCAGCTGATCGGCGCCCTCAAGCTCTATGAGAACGGCGACCTCGAACTCGCGGACATGCGCGGCGCCTGGGCCGGCGAGATCGGCCACACCCAGTTCCTGCCCAAGGAATATTTCGAGACCGCCATCGACTTCGACGGCGACGGCCACCGCAACCTCAAGAAGTCGATCCCCGACGCCATGGCCTCGGGCGCGGCGCTCCTGGTCAAGCATGGCTGGCAGGCCAACCAGCCGTGGATGGACGAAGTCATCGTTCCGGCAGAACTGCCGTGGGAGCAGGCGGACATCGCTGTCCAGCTGCCGCGCAGCCAGTGGGTGAAGTGGGGCGTCAAGGGTGCTCACGGCAAGCTCAAGGCCGACAAGTTCCCGGCCTCGCTGCTGCTGCCCATGGGCAAGGACGGCCCGGCCTTCCTCGTCTACGAGAACTTCACCTCGGCCTATCTGAAGTGGAACGAGTCCCTCGTCTATTCGACGACCGCCGCCTATCTCGCCAGCCGCATCTCGGGCGCCGGCCCGCTCGATCCCGGCCGCGGCCAGGTCGATCCGCTGTCCTATGAGCAGATCAGCGAGCTGCAGAAGATCCTCGTCTCCAAGGGCTATGACGTCGGCGAGGTTGACGGCAAGCTCGGCCGCGCCACGCGCGAGGCCGTGAAGCAGGAGCAGATCAAGATGGGCTGGCCGGCGGATTCCTATCCCACCGTGCAGTTCCTCCAGAAGCTCGGCGGCTGATCACCAAGAGGCGCTCATCCGGTCTTCGGCCACCTTCTCCCATCCTCCAGACGAGAGAAGGTGGCCGTGCCACAAACCGTTCTTCTATTGCGCAGCACTGGAAGAGTGTGTCCGACGGTGCTGATGAGGGCTCGTTCTACTCCCGCCGCAGCGCCTCGATGGGGTCGAGGCGTGCTGCACGCCTCGCCGGGAAATAGCCGAAGATCACGCCGATCAGGGCCGACACGGCAAACGCCAGTGCGATGACGCGCAGGTCGGCGTTGAAGGGCACGTCCATCACCGCAGAGCCCGCCGCCGCCAGCCCCAGCCCGATGGCGATGCCCAGCACGCCGCCGAACAGGGCGAGCACCACCGCCTCCACCAAGAACTGCGTCAGCACCTGTCGCTCCAGCGCGCCGATGGCCAGCCTGATGCCGATCTCGCGCGTGCGCTCGGTCACCGACACCAGCATGATGTTCATGATGCCGATGCCGCCAACCAGCAGCGACACGGCAGCCACCGCGCCCAAAAGCCCCGTCAGGATGGTCGTCGTCGAGGCCATGGTGGCGAGGATCTGCGTCAGGTCGCGGATGGTGAAGTCGTCTTCCTCGCCCGGCACGATGCGGCGGCGCTCGCGCAGCACGTCCTCGGCGTCGCGCTGCACGCGCGAAATGTCGTTGGCATCGATCACCGAGATCGAGATGGTGCCCACCCGCGTGTTGCCGGCAATGCGGCGATGGTAGGTGCGAAGCGGCAGCACCACGATCGAGTCCTGGTCGGAGCCGAAGGCCGACTGGCCCTTGGCCGCCATGTGCCCGATCACCTCGCAGGAAAAGTTGCCGATGCGCAACCGCTCGCCGATCGGGTCCTGGGCGCCGAACAGTTCGCGCGTGATGGTGGCGCCGATCACGCAGACGGAAGCCCCGGCGCGCATCTCGCTGTCGGAAAACACCCGCCCGTCCGCCAGCGTCCAGTCCTGCACCGCGAACCAGTCGGAATTGGTGCCGGTCACCGAGGTGTCGTAGTTGAGCGAGCCGTACACCGTCTTCGCCTGCTTCTGCGCGGTGGGGGCAACGCCCTTGATGCCGGTGAGGTTGTTCTTCAGCGCCGCCACGTCACGCTCGTCGAAGGCGCGCGCGTCGGAGGTGCCGCCAGGGCCGAAGGTCGACTGCCCGGGCCTGACGATCAGCATGTTGGAACCAAGCTTGGCGAGGTTCTCCTGCACCTTGGTGGAGGCACCATTGCCCAGCGTCACCATGGCGATCACCGCGCCCACGCCGATCACGATGCCGAGCAGGGTCAGCACCGAGCGCAGCACATTGCGCCGGATCGACGACATGGCGAGCTTCACCGTCTCCCACAGCATCAGGCGGCTGCCTTCTGCTGGTCGCTGGCAATGCGCCCGTCGACGAAGTGGATGATGCGGTGCGCATGCGCCGCCATGTCAGGTTCATGCGTCACCATCACCACCGTGATGCCGCGCTCCTCGTTGAGCCTGGCGATCAGCTCCATGATTTCCTGGCTGCGCTGCGTGTCGAGGTTGCCGGTGGGCTCGTCGGCCAGCAGCAGAAGCGGGTCGGTCACGATGGCGCGGGCAATCGCCACGCGCTGCTGCTGGCCGCCGGAAAGCTCCCCCGGCGTGTGGTTCTCGCGGTCCGCGAGGCCAACGAGGTGCAAAGCCTCCATGGCGCGTTCACGGCGCTCATGGCGGGCCATGCCGCGGTAGATCAGCGGCAGCTCCACGTTCTCGATGGCCGTCGTGCGGTTCAGCAGGTTGAAGCCCTGGAACACGAAGCCGATGAAGTTGCGGCGGAGCAGCGCGCGCTGGTCCTGGGTGAGGCCGTTCACCTCGACGCCGAGGAAGCGGAAGCTGCCGCTCGTCGGCCGGTCAAGGCAGCCGATGATGTTCATGGCGGTGGACTTTCCTGAGCCCGACGGCCCCATGATGGCGATGAACTCGCCCCGGTTGATGTCGAGGTCCACGCCCGCCAGCGCCCGCACCAGCCCGCCGCCCTCGCCATAGCTGCGCGTGACGGAGGTAAAGGAAACGAGTGGCGCCTGTCCGCTCACGAGCCGGAGGCCTTGGACGAGATGATCACTTCGTCCCCTGCCTTCAACTCGCCCGACACGATCTCGGTGTCCTTGCCGTCGGAGACGCCCACATGCACCGTCACGTCCTTCGGCACGCCGTCCTTCAGCACATAGAGCGTGCGGGTGCCGTCGGCGGCGGGCGCGGTGTTCTTGCTGGCGGGCGGCATGCGCGGGATGAACATGTTCATCACGCTGAAGCCCTGCGATTTCTGTTCCTTGGGGGGCGTGTAGCGCAGTGCGGCGTTGGGCACGGCCAGCGCATTGGGCACTTCCTGCACCACGATCTGCGCCGTGGCGGTCATGCCCGGCCGCAGCAGCAGTTCGCGGTTGTCTACCGTCAGCACCGCCTTGTAGGTCACCACGTTCTCGGTCACCTCGGGGGAGTATTCGATGGTGTCGATCACCGCCGGGAAGCTTTTGCCCGGATAGGCGTCGACGGTGAAGCTCGCCGTCTGGCCTTCCTTGACGGCGCCGATGTCGGCCTCGTCCACGTCGGCCTCGAGCTGCATGCGCGCCAGGTCTTCGGCCAGGGTGAACAGCACTGGCGCCTGGAAGGAGGAGGCCACCGTCTGCCCGGGCTCTGCGGTGCGCTTCAGCACGATGCCGTCAACGGGCGACAGGATGCGCGTCTTGGTGAGGTCCGTCTCGGTCATCGCCATGTCGGCCTTGGCCACCGCGATGTCGGCCTCCGCCGCCACCACGCCCGCCTCGGCGCGCGATTGCGCGGCACGCGCGGTGTCGACGTCCTGGGTGGAGGAAACACCGCGGCTGCTCAGCTTCTCGGCGCGGTTGAACAGCAGCTGCTTTTCCAGCAGCGTGGCGCGGGCATCGGCCAGCCGGGCCTCGGTGGCGGCCACCGCTGCCTTGCCACGGGCCCGTTCGGCCTGCAGGCGCTCGGTGTCGAGTTCGGCCAGAACGTCGCCCTTCTTCACCACGCTGTTGGCCTTGACGTTCACATTGCGGATCACGCCGGACCGCTCGCTCGAGACTTCGACCTCGGTGGTGGGCTGGATGTTGCCGGTGGCCTGCACCCGCACGATGATGGGCTTGGTCTCCACCGGGGCGGTGTCATAGGTCACGGCTTTGCCGCCGGACGGGCTGGTCATCACCCACCAGGCGATGCCGCCGATGGCCAGCGCCAGCAGGCCAAGCCACATCAGGCGGCGGCGCCAGGCCTTGCGGCGGCTCCCGGCGTCGAGCCCGAGAATGGCTTCGATCTCGGCGGGGCCGGGGGGTGTCTGAATGTTCATCTGGTCCAATGCTCTGTCCGGGGTCTGAAGGCTAGACGTGAATGACGGCGCAAATCCGGCGCAGCCTGATTTTCAACGGGTGCAACGCCTGATATGACCACGCCATGACCGATATCAAGTTCGAAACGGCCCCTGACGGCACCACGATAGCCTATCGCACTGACGGGCGCGACGATCTCGGCCGCTGCGGCTTCGTCTGGCTGGGAGGTTACAAATCCGACATGGAGGGCTCCAAGGCCGAGGCTCTCGCCGCCCTGGCGCGGGAAACCCGCCGGTCGTCCCTGCGCTTCGACTATTCCGGCCACGGTGCGTCCGGCGGCCTGTTCGTTGACGGCACGATCTCGCTGTGGCTGGCGCAGTCCGCCCACATGCTGCTCTCCCAGGCCGGGGGGCCGCGCATCCTGGTGGGCTCCTCCATGGGCGGCTGGCTCGCCCTGCTGCTCTACCGCCACCTGCAGCGGTCGAACCCGCAGGCGGCCCGGCGCATCATGGGGCTGGTCCTGCTGGCGCCTGCCGCTGACATGACGGCCGACCTGATGTGGGACGTCTTCCCTGACGAGGTGCGTGACGAGATGAACCACAAGGGCGTGTGGATGCGCCCGTCTGCCTATGGCGAGCCCTATGCCATCACCCGCCGGCTGATTGAGGACGGACGCCGGCATCTGCTGCTGGAGGAGGGGCTCGAGGTCCATTGCCCGGTGCGCATCCTGCAGGGCGACGTGGATCCGGACGTGCCGGCCGCCCATGCGGTGAAGGTGTTCGCCGCCGTGAGCGGGCCGGACGTGACGCTCACCCTCATCAAGGGCGGCGACCACCGCCTGTCGACGCCGGGCAACCTGGCACTCCTGCGCGAGACCGTGCTGCGCCTGGCGGAACGCTCGGAGGGGGTCAGCGTTTAGTCTCTCGTTGTTCTCGCGGCACGGGTCTCTTCCCGCCGTCATCCCGGCGAAGGAAGGCGTGAGTGGCGTCACGGCGCAGATCGAAAGGATCTACTGTCCGAGTTCCTTGGCAATCGCCGCAAGCCCTTCGCGGTATGTGGGATAGCTCAGCCTCAAGCCCAGCTCCTTCACGATGCGCTCATTCGAAACACGCTTCGAGTCGGCATAGAAGCTCTTCGCCATCGGCGACAGCGTGGCTTCCTCGAAGGGCACGTCCGGCGGCACCGGAAGCCCCAGCAGTCGCGCGCCGTACTCCACCACGTCCTGCGGCGGGCAGGCCTCGTCGTCACACACATTGTAGGCGCGCCCCGGGTGCGGATGCGCGATCGAGGCGTCCAGCGTGTTGGCGATGTCCTCGACATGGATGCGGCTGAAGATCTGGCCCGGCTTGATCACCCGCTTCGCCGTGCCATCGCGCAGTGACAGCAACTGGCTGCGCCCCGGGCCATAGATTCCGGCAAGGCGGAAGATCATCACCGGCAGGCCATGGTCACGCCACAGCTCCAGCCACTGGTTCTCCGCCATCAGCCGCTTGTGGCCGCGCTCGGTGTTGGGGGTGAGTGGCGTCTCTTCGGTGACAAGCCCACCTGCGTGGTCGCCATAGACCCCGGTGGTGGAGAGATAGGCCACCCACTGGAATTGCTTCGCGCGCGCCGCGAAGTCCGTCGCGTGCTGGCGCAGCACCGGGTCGCCGTCATCGCCCGGCGGTGCCGAGTTGACGACGTGGGTCACGCCGTCGAAGGCCTGCTGCGGCAAGGGTGCTGACCCGTCGAACACCAGGCCGCGATAGCCCCGCGCCTCGATGGCCTCGGCACCGCTGGCACTGCGGCTGGTGGCGCTCACCGCCCAACCGCGCTCCGCCAGCCGTCGCGCCAGTGCCCTGGCGGAAAATCCCAACCCGAAGAAGAGTATGTGGTTCATGCCGTCTCCCACTCGTGGCGAACGCCCGCGTCCGTCTCGCTGTTGATGCGCTGGTTACGCAAGGTTGCGAAGGCCGGTTCGCCCATCAGCCGCGACAGCGCCCACACCGCCATCGCCCGCACGATGTCTGCAGGGTCATCGAGCAGCGCCAACACCTGCGGTACCAGCGCGGCGTCGCCGCTGTTGCCCGTGGCGATCAGCACATTGCGGATGAAGCGGTCGCGCCCGATGCGCTTGATTGCCGAGGCGGTGAACAGCGCGCGGAAGGATGCGTCGTCAAGCGCCAGCAGTTCCGCCAGCCGCGGCGCTTTCAGCTCATCGCGCGCCATCAGCTTCATCTCGTGCGAGGCCTCGGCGAACTTGTTCCACGGGCAGGCCGCAAGGCAATCATCGCAGCCATAGATGCGGTTGCCCATCGCCTGCCGGAATGCGCTGTCGATATGCCCCTCGTGCTCGATGGTGAGATAGGAGATGCAGCGCCGCGCATCGAGCTGGTAGGGGGCGGGAAAGGCATCGGTCGGGCAGATGTCGAGGCAGGCGCGGCAGCTGCCGCAATGGTCAACCTCCGGTGCATCGGGTTCGATCTCGGCCTCGGTGAAGATCGTGCCGATGAAGAACCATGAGCCGATGTCGCGTGACACGAGGTTGGTGTGCTTGCCCTGCCAGCCCAGGCCAGCCGCCTGTGCCAGCGGCTTTTCCATCAGGGGCGCAGTGTCGATGAACACCTTGATCTCTCGCTTGGTGCGGTGCTTCAGCCACTGCGCAACGCGCTTCAGCTTGCCCTTCACCAGGTCATGGTAGTCGCGGTTGAGCGCATAGAGCGAGATGACGCCCGAGGCCTTGTCCTTCAGCCGCTCGAGCGGGTCGAGGTCCTGCCCATAGTTCTGCGCCAGCACGATTGCCGTGCGGGCCTCGGGCCACAGCGCCAGCGGGCTGGCGCGCCGGGCCTCGGTCTCGGCCAGCCAGTCCATGCTGCCGTGGCGGCCCTCGGCAATGAACTGGTGCAGGCGTGCCGCCTGCTGCGGGTCGGCTGCAAGGCGCGTGATGCGCAGCCCGCTGAAGCCCTCGCGCGTGGCCCTGGCTTCAAGCTCCTGGCGCAGCGCGTCCACGTCAGAAATCGAGGTCCGCGTAATGCGCGCCGGGCGCCATGCCGCGGATGGTGTCGGCCAGCAGCGGCCGGAAGGACGGGCGCGACTTCACGCGCTGGTACCATGACTTGGCCACCGGGTAGTCCGCCCACGGAATATCGCCGAAATAGTCCACCGCCGAAATGTGCCCCGCCGCCGCGAGGTCGGCGATCGACAGTTCGTCCCCGGCCAGCCACACCCGGTGGTCGACGAGGTGCGCGATGTAGTCGAGGTGGTCCCTGAGTGCGGCCATCGCCTGGCGCATGCGGCCGGTGTCCGGCCCGCCGCCGCCCCTGCCGCGCTGCAGGAAGCGGCGGATCACCTTCTCGGTCAGCAGCGGCTCGGACACCTCGGCATAGAACTTGCCATCGAACCAGCCCACGAGGCGCCGCACCTCGGCGCGCGCCAGGGCGTCACCCGGAATGAGCGAGATGCGGGTGGCCTTGGTCTCCTCGAGATATTCGGTGATCGCCTCGATCCCCGACAGGGGCGTGGCGGCGTCCTCGAGGTAGACCGGCAGGGTGCCCGCCGGGTTCAGTTCGAAGATGTCGGGGCTGGGCTTCCACGGCTCCTCGTCGATCAGGTCCACCGGCACGCCATATTCGGCCAGCGCCAGGCGCAACCTGCGGCTGAGGGGATCGAGCGTAAAGTGAACCAGCGTCGGCATGTTAGGACGATTTTAACCCTGTTCTTGGCAACTCATGGGGACCAAGCGAAACAAAGCCGCATTTGCCCCGGATGTTGCGCGCGTATAAGACGCGCGTGGCCTGCGCGGCAAGAAAATCCGGTCCCGACCGCAAGAGCCCAGAGTAGCCTACCCATGCTTATCCTCCAGATTGTCGTGCTGGCGCTCATCCAGGGCATCACCGAATTCCTGCCCATCTCCTCCTCCGGCCACCTGCTGCTGGTGCCGGCCCTCACCGGCTGGAAAGACCAGGGCGTGCTCACCGACGTCATGGTGCACATGGGCTCCTTCCTCGCCGTGGTCGTCTATTTCTGGAAGGACTGCATCAACCTGACGATGGGCTTCATCGACATGCTCCGCGGCCGTACCAATGCCTGGGGCCGTCTGGCGCTGCTGATCGTCGTTGGCACCATCCCTGCCGTGGTGGTCGGCATCATCCTCGACAAGATCGGCTTCATGGACATGGTTCGCCACATGCCGGTGATCGTGGCGTGGAACGCCATCATCTTCGGCATCCTGCTTTATGTGTGTGATCGCTTCGGACTGTCGATACGCCGCATGGCCGACATGACATGGACCCCCGCCCTTATCATCGGTGTCGCCCAGGCGGTGGCCATCATCCCGGGCGTCAGCCGCTCCGGCATCACCATGACGGCGGCCCGCGCGCTTGGCTTCGAGCGGCCGGAGGCGGCGCGCTTCGCCTTCCTGCTCGGCATTCCGGCCATTGCCGGCGCGGGCGTCCTGCATCTGGGCGAGGCGGCGGCCACCGGCGTCACCATCACCATTCCGATGATCCTGACGATGGTGCTCACCTTCTTCGTGGCGCTCGGCACCATCACGGTGCTGATGAAGCTGGTCCGCCACGTCAGCTTCCTGCCCTTCGCCATCTATCGCGTGGCGCTGGGCGTCGTGCTGCTGGCAATGATTTACTCGGGCATGCCCTTGGGCGCGGTGAACTGACCGGCCTTGCGATAGCGGTAGAGATAGCCCGGAACGATTCCCTCGATCCCCTGCGGCACCACGCCGAGGCCCTGCAGCGTGCGTTGCTCGCGCAGCGCCTCCTCGCTCACCACGTTGTCGTGGCGCAGCATCTCCACCTGGTCTGTGGTCAGCATCGGGTTGGGCATCAGGCCCATCACCGCCGCCTGCAGCTTGGCGAGGCCCCAGGGCAAGGGCAGCAGCAGGCGCTTGCGGCCGATGGTGTCGAGGGTGAACTGCATCAGCGCCTTGAACGACAGCGCCTCGGGTCCGCCCAGCTCATAGGTCTTGCCGTCGGCCACGCCGGCATCGACGAGGCGGGCCACCGCCTCGCCCACGTCGCCCGCGAACACCGGCTGGAACAGCGTCTGCCCGCCGCCGATCAGCGGCAGGAAGGGCGAGAACCGGGCAAGCTCCGCGAAGCGGTTGAAAAACGAATCCTCCGGCCCGAACACGATGGAGGGCCGGAGCACGATGGCGCCGGGGAAGTTGGCGCGCGCCCTGGCCTCGCCCTCGGCCTTGCTGCGGGCATAGGCGGCGCTGGAGCCGGCATCGGCCCCGATCGCCGACATCTGGATGAACACCCGCGCGCGGGCCTCCTTGGCGGCCCTCGCGCAGGCCTCGGCGCCGAAGCTGTGCACCGCATCGAAGCTCTGCGCGCCCGACGAGTGCAGAACGCCCGTCAGGTTGATCACCGCATAGGCGCCCTCGCAGGCTGCGGCGAGCGAGGCGGGGTAGCGCACATTGGCCTGCACCGGCATGATCTGCCCGGTGTTGCCCAGCGGTTGCAGGTGGCCGGCCAGGTCGGGCCGGCGGCAGGCCACGCGGATGCGGTAGCCGCGCCGGGCCAGCGCCCTGACGATGTGCCTCCCCACGAAGCCCGATCCGCCGATGATGGTGATGAGTCTGTCGGATGGCTGAACGAGCACGAAGGTCACCCCTGAATTTCGGTTGTGGCGGGCCTTTTAACGCCGCACCCGCAAGGATGCAAAGGCCAAGAACGGCGTCCGCAGGACTGCGGTTGACAGCCGCTCCCCGCCTCTCTAAGAGACGCCTCGCCTGCCCAGATGGCGGAATTGGTAGACGCACTAGTTTCAGGTACTAGCGCTGAGAGGCGTGCAGGTTCGAGTCCTGTTCTGGGCACCACTTTTTAGACGGCAGAACGGCGGGACCCTCCGATGGCAATCAAGCTTTATAAGGGCGACCTGCCCCCGGGCCTCGACTTCGGAACGTCGGTCGCGGTTGACACCGAAACGCTGGGCCTGGTGCCGCGCCGCGACAAGCTCTGCCTCGTGCAGCTCTCCTCCGGTGACGGCAACGCCCACCTGGTGCAGGTTGACCGCTCGAGCTACGACGCGCCGAACCTCAAGGCGCTGTTCACCAATCCGGACGTCACCAAGATCTTCCATTATGCCCGCTTCGACGTGGCGGTGATCAAATATTACCTGGGCGTCGATACCGCACCGCTCTACTGCACCAAGATCGCCTCCAAGCTCACCCGCACCTACACCGACCGCCACGGCCTCAAGGACCTGGTGAAGGAGTTGCTCGGCATCGAGCTCAACAAGCAGCAGCAAAGCTCGGACTGGGGTGCCCACATGCTCTCCGATTCCCAGAAGCAATATGCCGCCCAGGACGTGGTCTACCTCCACGAACTGAAGGCCCGTCTCGACCAGATGCTCTCGCGCGAGGGCCGCGAGGCGGTGGCAAGGGCCTGCTTCGACTTCATCCCGACGCGCGCCGCGCTCGATCTCTCGGGCTGGACCGAGGAAGATGTCTTCGCCCACTAGCCAGGCGCGCAAGGCCGTCAGGGCCGCCACGCTGTCCCGCCTGCTGAGCTGGCTGGCTGCAGCGATCGGCATTGGCTTCGTCGTCACCTTCCTCCACCAGGCCGGGCTGTTCCGCGCGCTCATGCCGCAGCAGGCGGCGCCCCCCGCGCCAGTGGTGGAACCTGATCGCATCACCGCCGGGTCCTCCACCGTCACCGGCATCGATGCCGAGAAGCAGCCCTACCAGGTCACCGCCAAGCGCGGCTGGCAGGACGGCAAGACGCCCAACCTCGTCCACCTCGAGGACCCGGTCGGCAATTTCCAGCGCGCTGGCGGCGCCAAGTACTCGATCACCGGCACCACCGGCCTCTACGATACCGAAGCCAAGACCTTGGATCTTGATGGCAACGTGATCGTGCAGCAGCAGGACCGCTTTACCGCGCGCATGGACAAGGCCCACATCGTGGTGAAGGACAAGACGCTCACCTCGGATACCGCCGTCACGGCAAGTTTCGCCTCCGGAACCGTCGATGCCAACGGCATGCAAATAACCGATGACGGTAACCGGATTCTGTTCTTGAATGGCGTCAAGGCGCGGTTCACCGCGCGCGAGGGCAAGGGAGACACCAATCCATGACTTTGAGGTTCGCCGCCTGTGCTGCGGCACTGTTTCTGCTGGCCGCTGGGCCGGCCCTTGCGCAGGAGGCGGAAGCCCCGGCTGCCAAGACCGATGGCAAGACCAACGGCAAGGCGGCCAAGCCGTCCACTCCGGTGGACATCGTGTCGAACGAGATGGAAATTCTCGACAAGGAGAAGAAGGCGATCTTCCGCGGCGCGGTGGATGCCACACGTGGCGACACCAACATCAAGTCCGACACGCTGACCGTCACCTATGCCGACGTGAAGCAGCCGGACGGCTCCACCAAGACCGATGCCACTGACATCGACGCCCAGGGTAACGTCACCATCACCACGCCCAAGGAGGTCATCACCGGCGACTGGGCCAAGTATGACCCGCAGACCGAGAAGCTGAAAGTGGGCGGCAACGTCAAGCTGGTGCAGGGCACCACCGTGCTGCTTGGCAACGAACTCGTCTCTGACCTCAAGACCGACCGCACCCAGATGAAGGGCGGCCGCGTCAAGGGCAGCTTCCTTCCGAAGTGAGCGCCTTATCGAATATTAACCTATTGGGTGGACAATCATTTGGCGCGTGACGAAGACGTAGTGGCAGACAGGCAGGTTCAGGCAATGGCGCCCCGGCGGGCACAGATTCCGCAGACGGGTGCAGGTGCCGCCACCGGCCTCGAGCGTCCGGGCCTTGTGGTTGAAGGACTGCGCAAGTCCTACAAGCGCCGGCCCGTGGTGCGTGATGTCTCGCTCTCCGTCAAGCGCGGTGAAGCTGTGGGACTTCTGGGACCCAATGGCGCCGGCAAGACCACGGTGTTCTACATGATCACCGGGCTCATTGCCGCCGACAGCGGCCGGATCAGCCTTGACGGCGCGGATATCACCCACCTGCCCATGTATCGCAGGGCCAGGCTGGGCATCGGGTATCTGGCGCAGGAAAGCTCGATCTTCCGCGGCCTCACGGTCGAGGAAAACATTCGCGCCGTGCTGGAGCTGACCGAGGGCTCGAAGCAGAAGCGCGAAGCCAAGCTGCGTGAGTTGCTCGATGAGTTCTCCATCACCCACATCCGGAATTCGCCGGCTGTTGCGCTCTCTGGCGGAGAGCGTCGCCGCGTGGAAATCGCCCGCGCCCTCGCCGCCGACCCCGAATTCATGCTCCTCGACGAGCCCTTTGCCGGAATTGACCCGATTGCGATCGGTGATATTCGCCGCCTGGTGCGACAGCTCACCTCTCGGGGAATCGGGGTGCTTGTTACGGATCACAACGTCCGCGAAACGCTCGAACTCATCGACAAGGCCCTCATCATCCATGAGGGCCAGGTCCTGACCGAGGGCACGCCGCAGGAAATCGTCTCCCATCCGGACGTCCGGCGCTATTACCTTGGCGCCGATTTCACCCTGTAAGGGGGAGCGCTAGCCCATGGCGCTGAACCAGCGGCTCGATCTTCGCCAGGGCCAGTCCCTGGTCATGACGCCGCAACTGCAGCAGGCCATCAAGCTGCTGCAGATGTCCAACATGGAACTGCAGGCCTTCGTCGACCAGGAACTCGAGCGCAATCCGCTGCTCGAGCGCGATGAGTGTGGTGACGTGCAGAAGCAGGTGACCGAGGGCGGCGAGCAGACCGACATGGTGTCGGCCCTGGCCGCCGATGCCGGCGCCGAGGAGCGCCTGCGCACGCTGGATACCGAACTCGAGAATGTCTACACCCACGAGTCGCGCGCCGATGCGGCAAACCGCGAAGCCATGGCACCGCCGCCCGAATCGGGCTGGGCCTCGTTGCGGCCGCAGGGCGCCCTGTCGCTCGATGCCGAAGGCCTCGACTTCGATGCCACCCTCACCCGCAAGCCGACGCTCGCCGAACACCTGACCGACCAGATGCATCTCGCCCTCACCGCGGCCGCCGACCAGCTGATCGGCCAGCATCTCGTCGGCATGCTGAACGAGGCGGGCTACCTCACCGCCGACACCGCCTCCATGGCCGAGACGCTGGGAACCACCACCGCCCATGTCGAGGATGTTCTCGCCAAGCTGCAAACCTGCGATCCGCCCGGCGTCTTCGCCCGCGACCTCAAGGAATGCCTGGCGCTGCAGCTCAAGGAGCGTGACCGCTTCGATCCAGCCATGGCCACCCTCGTCGCCCACCTCGACCTGGTGGCCAGGCGCGACTACGTGGCGCTGAAGAGCCTCTGCCGGGTCGACATCGAGGACCTGAAGGACATGCTGGCCGAGCTCCGCGCGCTTGATCCCAAGCCCGGCCACGCCTTCGGGGCGGAACCCGTCCAGCCGGTGATCCCGGACGTCATCGTGCGCCCCTCGCCCGAGGGCGCCTGGATCGTCGAACTCAACACCGAGACGCTGCCGCGCGTGCTCATCAACAACCAGTACCTCGCCCGCGTCAACGCCACCGCCCAGAGGAGCGAGGACAAGGTCTATCTGTCGGACTGCCAGGCCAATGCCACCTGGCTGGTGAAAAGCCTCGACCAACGGGCCAAGACCATCCTCAAGGTGGCGCGCGAGATCGTCCGCCAGCAGGACGCCTTCCTGCTGCTCGGCGTCCAGCACCTGCGCCCCCTCAACCTGCGCACCGTGGCCGATGCGATCGAGATGCACGAATCGACGGTAAGTCGCGTCACGTCGAACAAGTACATGGCCACGCCGCGCGGCATCTTCGAGCTGAAGTACTTCTTCACCACCGCCATCGCCTCCTCCGATCTGGATGGCGACGCCCATTCCGCCGAGGCCGTCCGCCACCGCATCCGGGAGTTGATCGCAGCTGAGGGCGAGGCGGTCCTGTCGGACGACACGATCGTCGACAGGCTCAAGGAATCGGGCATCGAGATCGCCCGCCGTACCGTGGCCAAGTACCGGGAAAGCATGGGTATTCCATCCTCCGTCCAGCGCCGCCGCGAGGCCCGCGTCCAGGCCGCCCGATAGGGTTTGACGGGGCCCCCGCCCTCGACTAGGTTCCGCCCGCTTCGCGAAGCCGGCCCTGAACCGAGGGCCCTTGCCCAGGGAAGACGCGCGAAGCAGCGCAACCGCGTTTCTCCGGCCAGCAGGACAGGCCAGTTGACGTGTCAGGCAAACGCGCCCATGTGTAGAGGCAGGGCGAAGCAGGGATATTTGCGACGACCATGCAGATCAAAGTCACCGGTAAGAACCTCGATGTCGGCGGCGCATTGCGTGAGCACATCCAGACCCGCCTGAGCCTTCTCCAGCAGAAGTATTTCGATGCCACCGTGCACGCCAACGTGACGGTCGAGAAGCAGCGTGGCTTCTTCCTGACCGACTGCGCGCTGCACCTGGCCACTGGCCTGGTGCTGCAGGCCGAAGGCAAGGGGGCGGAAGCCCACCCCAGCTTCGACGAGGCCGCCGCCCATCTCGAGAAGCAGCTTCGCCGCTACAAGCAGCGCCTCAAGGATCACCACCGCGACCGCCGCGAGCCGGTGCGCCACTTCGAGGCCCAGAGCTACGTCATCGAGCCGCAGTCCGACGAGCAGGATGGCCAGGCCGACCAGGGCGACAACCCGGTCGTCATCGCCGAAACCGGCCTCAAGCTGCCGGAGCTCTCGGTGGGCGAGGCGGTCATGCAGCTCGACATCTCCACCCAGCCCTTCCTGCTGTTCCGCAACGGCGGCCACGGCGGCCTCAACCTGGTCTACAGGCGTCCTGACGGCAACATCGGCTGGGTCGATCCCAAGCCGACGGCCTGACGCGCGACATCCACGGGGACCTGACCCGAATGACCCTCGATTCCCTGATCGACAAGCAGTCCGTTCTGGCCAGCCTCAAGGCGCCGAACAAGAAGCAGCTGTTGCAGGAGCTGTCCCAGGCGCTCGCCACCCAGGTGGCGATCGACCATCGGGTGATCTTCGAGACCCTGCTGAAGCGCGAAAAGCTGGGTTCCACCGGCATCGGCCAGGGCATCGCCATCCCGCATGGCAAGCTGCCGTCCATCTCCCGCGTCTACGGGCTGTTCGCCCGGCTCGCCCAGCCGGTCGATTTCGACTCGGTGGACGGCCAGCCGGTTGACCTGGTCTTCGTGCTGCTGGCGCCCGAGGATGCCGGTGCTGACCACCTCAAGGCACTGGCCAAGATCTCCCGCCTGCTGCGCGACCCCGCCATGGTCGCCAAGCTGCGCGGCACGGATGATGCGCAGGGCCTCTACGCCATCCTCACCGAACCCACCGCCAGCCCGAAGTCTGCCTCGGCGGCGTGAGACACTGTCGCAGCGCCCTGCCGCGCTGCCAGAGCCCTCATCCGGCCTGTCGGCCACCTTCTCCCATCCTTCGGACGGGAGAAAGGAACCCGCATCACGAATCCCTTCTCCCGTTGCGCAGCAATGGGAGAAGGTGGCCGACATGGCGGATGAGGGCTGTGTCCACGGCCTCCGTGCTGAAGGTGAGACCACCCCCTCCTCGCCGGAAGGGGGTCCCCCGCACGCGCGCCGGCCCTTGCCGGGGGAGGGGAGCATCCGGGATGGGCTTTGGCTCGCCGTCCCGAGAAATTATTCACAATGTCAATCAGCAGCAAAGTCTGACTGACATCTAGCACATAATAGGATTAAAGTCAAGAAATAAGAATACCGTCACCCCGGCTTTTCCGGGGTGACGGTGGTGCTCAGTGCACGCTCATCGCCATCAGCTCATGCTCGAAGGCGCTGCCCAGCGCCGCCTCCCTGGAGCCTGAGATCGACACCGGAGTGCCGTCGGCATTGTACAGGCAGAACAGCTTCGAGTCGGTGGCAACGCGTGCCTGTCCGCCCAGCAGCCGCTTGGCCTCGTTGATCTCGATCTCGCGGATGTAGCCCAGGTCGCCTTCGCCCAGCAGCGCCAGGTCCTGCGGCGTGAGATCGACGGTTGTCTTCAATTCCATGTGATTACCCTCCAATCTGAATGCGGCGGACCACCCGCCGGGGTTCGGGCCGTTCGAGGTGCAGTTCCAGGAGGCCGTTGTCCAGCCGGGCGCCGGTTACCTCCATGCCGTCCGCCAGCACGAAGGCCCGCTGGAACTGGCGCGCCGCGATGCCGCGGTGCAGGTAGGCCTTGCCGTCCTCCTCCTTCTGGCGGCCGCGGATCACCAGCTGGTTCTCCTCGACCGTCACGTCGATCTCGTCGCGCGAGAAGCCCGCCACGGCCAGCGTGATGCGCAGCCGCTCGGCCTCGCCGTCGGCCTTGGCAAGCCGCTCGATGTTGTAGGGTGGATAGCCATCGCCCGCAGCCTTGGAGGCCCGGTCGAGCATTCGCTCCAGCTCGTCGAAGCCGAGCAGGAGGGGCGATGAGAAAACAGACAGGCGTGTCATTCGGTTTGCCCTCGTCAAGCAGCAGGCGCCGGAACCCGGAACCGGCATCCTCGGCAACATCCATCATATGTGAAACCTCCCCCCGGCTTTCAAGACGCCCGCTTGACCATGGGGCAGGGCCGGTGATGTGATCGGCCGACGAGATTGGAATCGCCACCCCGGCGGGGTTGTGATTAGATCGACAAAAGACAACAACAGGGAGACGAACATGCTCAGACGTACACTTCTGGCCGCCGCTGCGGCCCTTGCCATCTCCGGCACGGCCGCACTGGCCGAGGACAAGCCGGCCATCGTCTTCGACATCGGCGGCAAGTTCGACAAGTCGTTCAACGAAAGCATGTTCAACGGCGCGGAGAAGTTCAAGGCCGAGACCGGGGTCGCCTATGGCGAGTTCGAAATCGCCAACGAGGCCCAGCGCGAGCAGGCCATCCGCAACTTCGCCGACCAGGGCTACTCGCCCATCATCGCCGCGGGCTTCGCCCAGGCCGCCGCGGTCGAAAAGGTCGCCAAGGAATATCCGGACCTCAAGTTCGCCATCGTCGACATGGTGGTGGACCTGCCCAACGTCCAGTCCATCGTGTTCAAGGAGCATGAAGGGTCCTACCTCGTCGGCCTCATGGCCGGCATGGCATCGAAGTCCGGCAAGGTCGGCTTCGTGGGCGGCATGGACATTCCGCTGATCCGCAAGTTCGGCTGCGGCTATGCGCAAGGGGTGAAGGCCGCCAAGGCCGATGCCACCGTGATCCAGAACATGACGGGCGACACCGGTGCCGCCTGGAACGACCCCGTCAAGGGCGGCGAGATCACCAAGGGCCAGATGGCCCAGGGTGCGGATGTCGTCTATGCCGCTGCCGGTGCCACGGGCCTCGGCGTGCTGCAGGCCGCCGCCGATGGTGGCGCGCTGTCGATCGGCGTCGACGCCAACCAGAACTACCTCCACCCCGGCAAGGTCCTCACATCCATGCTGAAGCGCGTTGACGTGGCGGTCTTCAACGTCATGAAGGGCGGCAACGCCAACTTCAAGCCGGGCATCCAGGTCCTCGGCCTCGCCGAGGACGGCGTGGGCTATGCCATGGACGACAACAACAAGCCCCTGGTGAGCGCCGACATGCTGGCCGCGGTGGAGAAGGCCAAGGCCGACATCATCGCCGGCACGATCAAGGTCCACGACTACACCGCCGACAACACCTGCCCCGTGCAGTAAGCCTCGCGTGAGCCGCCCTCCCATCCGGGGGGCGGCTCTTTTTCTGCCTGCTGAAACGGGAACGGCATGACTCCCGCCATCGAACTGATCGGCATCGACAAGCGCTTCGGCTCCGTCCACGCCAACAAGGACGTGTCGCTGGCCATCGCGCCCGGCTCCATCCACGGCATCATCGGCGAGAACGGCGCGGGGAAGTCGACCCTCATGTCGATCCTCTTCGGATTCTACCACGCCGACTCGGGCGAGATCCGCATCAAGGGCAAGCCGGTCAGGATCCGCTCCTCGTCCGACGCCATTGCCCTCGGCATCGGCATGGTCCACCAGCACTTCATGCTGGTCGAACCCTTCACCGTGCTCGAAAACGTCGTCCTCGGGTCGGAGGGCGGCGCATTGATTGGCCCGGCCCTTGCCAAGGCCCGCGCCGAACTCGTGCGGCTGGCCAATGACTATGAACTTGAGGTCGATCCGGACGCCATCGTCGGCGAACTTCCCGTGGGACTCCAGCAGCGCGTCGAAATCCTGAAGGCGCTGTTTCGCGGCGCGGAGACGCTGATCCTCGACGAGCCCACGGGCGTGCTGACGCCGGACGAGGCCGACCATCTCTTCCGCATCCTCGGCACACTGCGCGACCAGGGCAAGACCGTCATCCTCATCACCCACAAGCTGCGCGAGATCATCGCAATCACCGATCACGTCTCGGTCATGCGCCGCGGCGAAGTCGTGGCAACCCGCGAGACCATGCAAACGGACGTAATGGAACTCGCCGAGCTGATGGTCGGCCGCCACGTCCTGATGCGTGTCGAGAAGGGCCCTTCAACGCCGGGTGAAACCGTACTCGAGGTGAAGAACCTCACCTGGAAGGACAGGAAGGGCATTGCGCGCGTTGACAATGTCTCCTTCTCGGTCAGGAAGGGCGAGATCGTCGGCATCGCCGGTGTCTCGGGCAATGGCCAGTCGGAATTGCTTGACGTGATCGCCGGGATCACGCGGCCCACCTCGGGCCAGGTGATCTTCGAGGGCAAGGACATCGGCATCCTCGGCGACCCGCGCCACGTGCGCGCCGAAGGTCTTGCGCACGTGCCGGAGGACCGCCAGCACCGCGGCCTCATCGGCTCCTTCGATGCCGCCGAAAGCGCCATCCTTGGCTGGCACCACCTCGAGTCGCTCGGCAAGGGCTTCCGGCTCGACCGCGACAAGGTGATCGCACGGGCCCGGACGGAGATGGATGAATTCGACGTCCGCCCGCCGGACCCCTTGCTCAAGTCGTCCAAATTCTCCGGAGGCAACCAGCAGAAGCTGATCATCGCGCGCGAGATCAGGTCCAACCCGGATCTGCTCATCGTCGGCCAGCCGACGCGCGGGGTGGACATCGGGGCCATCGAATACATCCACAAGCGCATCATCCAGCTGCGGGACGAGGGCAAGGCCGTGCTGCTCGTCTCCGTCGAACTCGACGAGATACGCTCCATGTCGGATCGCATCCTCGTCATGTTCGCGGGCCGCGTGATGGGTGAGCGCGGGCCGGGCGCCAGCGAACGCGAACTGGGCCTGCTCATGGCCGGCGTCGGGCAGGACGCCGCGTGATGATGCAGTCAAGGGGAGAGCTTCCGCACTGGGTCGATGTCGGCCTGATTCCGCTCATCAACCTCACCGTGGCGCTTGCGGTGTCGGGGCTCATCGTCATCATCATCGGCGAAAATCCGGTCGAGGCGATGTGGATCATGCTCAAGGGTGCGGTCGGCTCGCTCAAGGGCTGGGGATACCTTCTCTACTATGCCACCACCTTCGTCTTCACCGGCCTCGCGGTGGCGGTGGCCTTCCACGCCGGGCTGTTCAACATCGGCGGCGAGGGTCAGGCCTATATGGCGGGCGTGGGTGCGGCCACCGTGGGCCTCGGCCTCGAGTTCCTGCCCTGGCCCATCCTCATCCCGCTTGCCATCCTCGCCTCCATGGCGATGGGCGCCTTCTGGGCCTGGATCCCGGGCGTGCTGCAGGCCAAGCGGGGCAGCCACATCGTGATCACCACGATCATGTTCAACTTCATCGCCGCGAGCCTGGTGGGCTACCTGATCAACTACTGGTTCCGCCCGGTGGGCAAGATGGCGGTGGAAAGCCGCGAGATCACCGGCGCCTACATCATGAGCGCGCGCGAGGTGGCGCGTGAGTTCTTCGGCGTCAGGATCGCCTCCTCGCCGCTGAACTTCTCGGTGTTCCTCGCACTCATTGCGGCCTGGGCGGTGTGGTACCTGCTGTGGCGCACCAAGCTCGGCTACGAGATCCGCGCGCTTGGCGCCAACCCCGCTGCCGCCGTCTATGCCGGCATCCGGCCGGACCGCATCATCATCATCGCCATGGTCATCTCGGGCGCGCTTGCCGGCCTCGTGCCGGTGAACGAGATCCTCGGCGTGCAGCACCGGCTGGTGCTGGGCTATGTGGGCGGTGCGGGCTTCGTCGGGATTGCTGTCGCGCTCATGGGCCGGTCGCACCCCGTGGGCATCCTGCTCGCCGCCATGCTCTTCGGCCTGCTCTATCAGGGCGGCTCCGAGCTGTCCTTCGCCAAGCCCGAGATCAACCGCGACATGGTGGTGGTCATCCAGGGCCTCGTCATCCTGTTCATGGGTGCCCTCGAATATGCCTTCCGCCCCTGGGTGGCCGCCCTGTTCTTCAAGGTGGAGGGCAAGTAGATGGACCTCTACGTCGAGCTTCTCGCCTCCACCATCCGCATGAGTGTGCCGCTGATCCTCGCCTGCATCGCGGGCCTGTGGTCTGAACGGGCCGGCATCGTCGACATCGGCCTCGAAGGCAAGATGCTGATCGCGTCCTTCATGGCGGCCTCCGCCTCCGCCGTCTTCGGTTCGGCGTGGATCGGGCTCGCATGCGCCATCCTCGTGTCGGTCGGCTTCGCGCTGGTCCATGGCTATGCCTCGATCAACCAGCGCGGCAACCAGGTGGTCTCGGGTGTGGCCATCAACATGCTTGCAGCGGGGCTCGCCGTGGTGCTTGGCAATGAGTGGTTCCGCGAAGGCGGCCGCACCCCGGCGCTGCCGCCCGAGGGCCGCTTCCTGCCCTTCCAGTTTCCGGTGCTTGAGGAGATGCCCGTGATCGGCCCGCTGGTGAAGGTCTTTCTCGAACACTCGATCCTCGCCTATGCCGCCTTCGCGCTGGTGCCGCTCACCGCCTGGGCGCTGTCGCGCACCCGCTTCGGCCTGAGGCTGCGCGCCGTGGGTGAGAACCCGGCGGCGGTCGATACGGCAGGCATCTCCGTCGCGGGGCTTCGCTACCGCGCCGTGATCATTGCCGGCGTGCTGTGCGGCGTGGCAGGCGCCTTCATCTCCACCTCGTTGTCCTCCAGCTTCGTGCGCGACATGACGGCGGGCTCCGGCTTCATGGCGCTTGCAGCACTCATCTTCGCCAACTGGCGCGCCTGGCCGGCACTTGGTGCCTGCCTGCTCTTCGGCTTCCTGCAGGCGGTGGGCAATTTCGCGCAAGGCGTCTCGATCGGCGGCTTCCAGATTCCGGTTCAGTTCATCAACATGCTGCCCTATGTGCTCACCGTGGTGCTGCTTGCGGGCTTCATCGGCAAGTCGGTGCCGCCCAAGGCCTCCGGCATCCCCTATGTGAAGGACCGCTGACATGCGCGACTTGATCGAAGAGGCAAAGGCCGCCCGCCTGCGCGCCCATGCGCCCTATTCGAAATTTCTCGTCGGGGCTGCGATGCGTGACGAGTATGGCCGCGTGCACGGTGGCTGCAACATCGAGAACGCCTCATACCCGCAGGGCTGGTGCGCCGAGCCCTCCGCCATTTCCGCCCTCGTCATGGCGGGCGGTCGCAGGATCACCGAGATCGCGGTGATGGGCAATGGTTCCACGCTGTGCACGCCCTGCGGCGGTTGCCGCCAGAAGATTCGCGAATTCGCCAGCCCCGAAGTGAAGATCCACTGCTGCACGGAAACCGGCGAATTGATCCAGACCTTCACCCTGGCGGAACTGCTGCCCTTCTCCTTCGGGCCGGAGAACCTCGCATGAATGCGCTTGTGGAGAAGCTTCAAGGCCGTGCTCCGAAGACCGCCATCATCCTCGGCTCCAGCCTCGGCGCGCTGGCTGAAGCGGTGGAGGATGCGTTGGTCATCCCCTACGCCGAGCTTCACGGCTTTCCCGTTCCGAAGATTTCCGGCCATGCCGGAAAGCTGTTCGTCGGCCATCTTGGCGGAAAGCAAGTTGCCGTTCTGGCGGGCCGCGCCCACCCTTATGAGTCCGGCAACGCCGCCGTCATGCGCCCGGCCATCGAGATGCTGAAGGGTGCAGGCATCGAAACGCTGATCCTCACCAACGCCGCCGGAAGCCTGAAGCCCGAGATGCGCCCCGGCTCGATCATGCTGATCGCCGACCACATCAACTATTCCGGCATGAACCCGCTCATCGGCCAGCATGGTGATGAGAACTTTGTGCCGATGACCGATGCCTATGACCCGGCGCTGCGCCAGCGCTTCCTTGCCGCCGCGAAGGCCGAGGGCATCGCGCTCCATGAGGGTGTCTACTGCTGGTACTCCGGCCCTTCCTTCGAGACACCCGCCGAGATTCGCATGTTCCAGATCATCGGGGGCACAGCGGTGGGCATGTCCACCGCGCCCGAGACCATCCTCGCGCGGCGCTTCGGGCTGAAGGTTGCGGGCCTCTCCGTCATCACCAACCTTGCAGCGGGCATCGAGGGCGCATCGCCCTCGCACGAGGAAACCAAGCGCGAAGGCGCCAAGGCGGCCATGAACATGAAGGCGCTGGTCACCCGTTTCCTGAAGGACGCATGATATGCTGCCCCAGGAACTGATCCGCCGGAAGCGTGACGGCGCGCCGCTCAAGCGCGAGGACGTGAAAGAGTTCATTGCCGGTCTGACGTCTGGCAGCGTGTCAGAAGGCCAGGTCGCGGCCTTCGCCATGGCGGTGTTCTTCCGCGGCATGAGCCGCGAGGAGGCGGTGGGCCTCACGCTGGCCATGCGCGATTCCGGCACCGTGCTGACTTGGGACCTGCCCGGGCCCGTGGTGGACAAGCATTCCTCCGGCGGCATTGGCGACAATCTCTCGCTCATGCTCGCCCCCATGCTCGCCGCCTGCGGTGCTTATGTTCCGATGATATCGGGCCGTGGCCTCGGCCACACCGGCGGCACGCTGGACAAGCTCGATTCCATTCCGGGTTACGCCACCCAGCCCGGCCTCGCGCTTTTCCGCAAAGCGACGCGCGAGGCGGGCTGTGCCATCATCGGGCAGACAGCCGACCTCGCACCCGCCGACAAGCGCCTTTATGGCATCCGCGACGTGACCGCGACGGTCGAATCCGTGCCGCTCATCACCGCCTCCATTCTGTCGAAGAAGCTCGCAGCGGGGCTGGGCCATCTCGTGCTCGACGTGAAGATGGGCTCCGGCGCCTTCATGACGCGCATGGCCGATGCCGAGGCCCTGGCCGAGAGCCTCGTCGACGTCGCCAATGGCGCGGGTCTTCCGACCACGGCACTCGTCACCGACATGAGCGAGCCGCTCGCCCCCTGCGCCGGCAATGCACTCGAAGTGGCACATGCCTGCGAATTCCTGCTTTGCCGCCGCGATGATCCCCGCGTCATGGACATCACCCTGGCGCTCGGCACGGAATTGCTGCTGAGTGCAGGAATTGACAGCGATGCCGCGACGGCCCGTGCGCGGCTGGCCACCACAATTACAGGCGGCAGGGCGGCCGAACATTTCGAGCGCATGGTGCGGGCGCTGGGCGGGCCTGCGGATTTCCTGTCGAACTATCGATCCTATCTCGCGCCGGCGCCGATCATCCGACCGGTCCATGCGGATGAGGACGGTTTCGTCTCCTCCATCCGCACGCGCGAGCTTGGCCTTGCGGTGATCGAACTGGGTGGCGGGCGCCGGGTGGCCTCCGACGCCATTGATCATCGTGTTGGCCTCTCGCAGCTTCTCGGCAAGGGCGCGAGGGCGGACCGGGCGACACCCCTCTGCCTCGTCCATGCGGCCGACGAGGCCTCATTCGAGAGGGCTGCAACCTTGATAAAAAGTGCTTACATTCCAGGCGAGCGTCCGGGTGAGTCGGCAACGGTGCTGGCGCGCATCACGGGTTGACGCGGAGACGCAATGGCACGAGCCTTTCTCCTGATCCTCGATTCCTTCGGCATCGGCGGTGCGCCCGATGCCGCGAGCTTCGGTGATGAAGGATCCAATACGCTGGGCCATATCTGTGATCGCATGACGCTCGACGTGCCGCACATGGGCTCGCTGGGGCTGGGCCGTGCAGCCGCTCTGTCGACGGGACGCAACCCGCTGGCTGATGCAGAGCTCATCGGCCAGTACGGCGTCGCCCGTGAAGTCTCGCGCGGCAAGGACACGATCACCGGCCACTGGGAAATCGCCGGCGTGCCGCTGGCCTTTGACTGGGGCTACTTCCCGCACACCGTTCCCGCCTTTCCGCAGGACCTGATCGACGGCATCGTGACCCGTTGCAAGTTGCCCGGGCTGCTCGCCATGTGCCATGCCTCCGGCACCGAGGTCATCGAGGACTTCGGCACGGAGCACATCCGTTCGGGCAAGCCCATCGCCTACACCAGTGCCGACAGCGTGCTGCAGATCGCGGCACATGAAGAGCACTTCGGGCTGGAGCGTCTTTACGATGTCTGCCGCGTGGCGCGTGAGCTCACTTACCCCATGAACATTGGCCGTATCATCGCCCGGCCTTTCCTCGGCGAGACGCCAGGCGAATTCCGCCGCACCGGCCACCGCAAGGATTTCGCCGTGACGCCGCCCAGGCCGACGCTGCTCAAGGTTCTTGCCGATGCCGGGCGTGATGTGGTCTCCGTCGGCAAGATCGGTGACATCTATGCCCATGTCGGCACGGGTCGCGAGATCAAGGTGGCGGGCAACCCCGCCTTCCTCGAGGCGACACTCGCCAACATGGACGCACTGGGCGAGGGCGGCTTCCTGATGACCAATTTCGTCGACTTCGACTCGGAGTTCGGCCACCGCCGCGATCCGATCGGCTACGGCAGGCTGCTCGAGGCCTTCGACGCCGAACTGCCGCGCATCATGCACAAACTCCGCAAGGGCGACCTCCTCATCCTCACCGCCGATCATGGAAACGATCCCACATGGACCGGCACCGACCACACCCGCGAGCAGATTCCGGTGATGAGCTTCATGCCCGGCATGATCCCCGGCAGCTTCGGCCTGCGGACAAGCTTCGCCGACATCGGACAAACCATCGCGCGGCAGCTTGATGTCGGGCCGCTCGCTGCGGGCACGGCGTGGGACGTGGCTAGTCCTGCCGCTTGAGCACCGCCTGCAGCACGTGCCTGACGCTGATCGAGCCGAGGAACCTGTCGTTCTCGTCGAAAATTGCCACCGGCGCCACGTCGGTGTTGTGGATCGCCAGCATCACCACCTTCAGCGAGGTGCCGGGCCTTGCCCAGAACACCGGGCGGTGGCCTTCCTGAACCGGCGTTTCGACGTGATCGCATGACACCCAGGTGGCGGGATGGCCGTCACGTTCGGCGGCCACCACCTTGCCGTCCGACCCCAGCTTGAAGCGGGTGGTCTTGTGCTTGTCGAGCCACACCCAGCCGTCGTCGCCGCGTTCCAGCTCGGGCAGCGCCCGCATCACGTTCCATGCGGTCAGCACCGAGAGCGGGTTCACATTGGCGATGAAGTCGCGCACATAGTCGTTGGCGGGCTTCAGTACGATGTCTTCGGGCGTGCCCGACTGCACGATGCGGCCACCCTCCATGATGGTGATGCGGTTGCCGATCTTGAGCGCTTCCTCGAGGTCGTGGCTGACGAAGAGGATGGTTTTCTTGATCTGCTTCTGCAACTGCAGAAGCTCGTCCTGCAGCTTGGTGCGGATGAGGGGATCGAGGGCTGAGAACGGCTCGTCCATCAGCAGGATGGGCGCTTCCGTCGCGAAGGCGCGGGCAAGGCCAACGCGCTGCTGCATGCCGCCTGACAGCTCATGCACGTATTTGTTGGCCCATTGCTTGAGGCCCACGAGTTCGAGTTGCTTGTCGACCTTGGCGTTGCGCTCAGCCTCCGGCATGCCGGCAAGCTCGAGGCCGAAGCCGGCGTTCTCGCGCACCGTGCGCCATGGCAGCAGCGCGAACTGCTGGAACACCATGGCCACCTGCTTCTGGCGGATGTGCCTGAGTGTGGCCGCGTCACAGGAGGCGACATCGACCATGCGGTCGCCGTCCTTGACCAGCACTTCGCCGCCCGTCACCTTGTTGAGGCCGTTGACGGCACGCAGCAGCGTCGACTTGCCGGAGCCCGAGAGGCCCATCAGCACGCTGATTTCCCCTTCGTTGACGGTGAGGCTGGCCTGCGTTGCGCCGAGCACGGCGCCGGTGCGCTTGAGGATTTCGGAGCGGTCCACGCCGGAGTGTGCAAGCTTCAGCGCTTCCTCGGTCTTTTCGCCGAAGATGATGTCGACGTTCCTGAACTCGATGGAGGCGGTCATTTCTTGCCTCCTGACTTTACCGCAAGCATGCGGTCAAGGATGATGGCCAGCACCACGATGGCGAGGCCCGCCTCGATGCCAAGTGGAATGTTGCGGTTGGACAGCGCCTTGAACACCGGATTGCCGAGGCTGGGAGCGCCGATCAGCGTGGCGAACACCACCATGGACAGCGATAGCATGATGCATTGCGTGAGCCCGGCCATGATCGAGGGCATGGCGGCGGGCAGTTCCACCTTCCACAGCAATTGCCGCTTGGTGGCACCGAAGGCCTCCCCCGCCTCGATCATCGGCGTCGGAATGGATGTGATGCCGAGGTATGTCATGCGGACCGGCGCCGGCATGGCAAAAATGATGGTTACGATGAGGGCAGGGGCCGCACCGAGCCCGAACAGGATGAGGATGGGGATCAGGTAGACGAAGGTCGGCATGGTCTGCATCAGGTCGAGCACCGGTTGGGTGACGCGCCAGACCTGCCGCTTGTGGGCGGCCCAGATGCCGAGCGGAACGCCCATCGCCATGGACAGCGCGGTGGCACCGACGACGAGCACCAGCGTCTGCACCGTTTCCTTCCACAGGCCCTGGTTGATGATGAACAGGAGGCCGATGAACACGCCCAGCGCCAGCTTCCAGGATTTCTGCAGCCAATAGGCGAAGGCGGCAATCAGAACGGCAAGCAGCACCGGCGGGATGGCGAGAAGGCCTGCCGTGGTCCAGTCCACCACGAAGTTGAGCGACACCTTGAGCGCGTCGAACAGCCACTGGAAATAGTTGACGATGAAATCCATGAAGCTCTTGCCCCATGGCCCCACCGGCAATTTCCATGACCGGATGAACGCTGTGACCGGATCCATCTGCCCCTCCCCCGAGAGTGACCTACACTGCCTATGCCGCCGCGTTCAGTCTGGCATGTCTTGGACGAAAAGGAAAAGAAGAAGCCCGGGAGGTGTCTCCCGGGCTTGCTCGGCGTTTCTTAGCCATTCAGCGCGGCGTCGACCGCGGCGGCGGCGTCACCGCCATCCAGCGTGGTCACGCCCTGCAGCCAGGGCTTCACCACATCGGGGTTGGCCTTGAGCCAGGCCTTGGCGGTTTCCTTCGGATCGGCGCCGTTCTTCAGCACCGGGTCCATCATGGCGCCTTCCATGGCGAGGTCGAACTTCAGGTTCTTGAGAAGAGCCCCGACGTTCGGGCATTCGGTGGAATAGCCCGCACGGGCGATGGTGTAGACGGTGGCGGCACCGAAGCCGGAGTCACCCATGCCGTCGAGATAGGCGATCTTCATCTCGCCCATGATCGGGTGCGGCGTCCAGCCGAGGAAGATGATCCATTCATTGTTCTTCATGGCCTTTTCGGCCTCGGTCAGCATGCCCGCTTCAGAGCTTTCGACGAGCTGGAAGTCCTTCATGTTGTTCTTGGGGTCGTCGATCATCGTCTGGATGATGCGGTTGCCGTCATTGCCGGCCTCGATGCCGAAGATCTTGCCGCTGAACTTGTCCTTGTTGGCGCCGAGATCGGCCAGCGACTTGACGCCGGCATCGGCGACATACTGCGGAACGACGAGACCATAGCCCGCGCCCTCGAGGTTGGCGGCAACCTGCTCGATCGACTTGTCGTCGAGATAGGCCTGGATGTCGGCGGTCATGGACGGCATCCAGTTGCCGAGGAACACATCGATGTCCTTGTTCTTCAGCGATGCCATGGTGACCGGCACGGAGAGGGTGGAGACGGCCGGCTCATAGCCCAGCGCCTCAAGGATGACCGAGGCGGCACCGGTGGTGACCTGGATGTCGGTCCAGCCCACGTCGGCAAAGCGCACGGCCTTGCAGCTGGCCGGGTCGGCCGCGAAGGCCGAGGAGGCCATGGCCACACCCACGACGGCAGCTGCCGCCACACTCTTGATAAATGACTTCCTAATCTGCTCCCTGTTCGCCCGGAGCCTTCTTGGCGGCCCCGCGGCTTGCTTTGAGAGTAATTCAGGTTTCACGCGCTCGGCAAGTTTTCATTGGACAGCTGACCAATAAAAAACGACAGTTCTGACCGGAAGGGGTCCGGATGCCGAAGCTCGGAATGGCGCAAATCAGGCGAAGGCAGCTGGTGGAGGCGGCGATTGTCGCCATCCATGAGCACGGCTTCGCCAATGCCACCGTGGCGCGCATTGCTGCCCAAGCGGGGATCTCCGCCGGCATGGTACATCACTATTTCAAGGACAAGGACGAGCTGCTCTTCGCCACCATGCGCCACCTTCTGGCAGAGCTGCGCGCCGATGCCGTGGAGCGGCTGTCGCGCACCGCCGATGCCACAGGGCGCATCCGGGCCATCATCGACGCCTGTTTCGGCGACGCGCAGTTCGATGAGCAAGTGTTCAGTGCCTGGCTGGCGCTTTATGGCAATGCCCGTCATTCGCCGCGGTTGATGAATATCCTCTCGCTCTACCACCGCCGCCTGCGGAGCAGCCTGCTGCACGACCTCCGCCGCCTGGTGCCAGAGGCGGAGGCACTTCGCCTCGCGGATGGCATCGCCGCGATGATCGACGGGTTGTGGCTGCGCTATGCGCTGACCGGCAAGCCCGCCAATCCCGAGACGCCACGGGCGCTCACACGCGATTATCTCGCCGCAGCGCTCGCGCGCACTTCCAACCTGGATCGCGCCGGACTAAAGATGCTCGCCTGAACAGGGAAGGGCGAACACATGAAGCCAGTGAAGTGGGGCATCATCTCGACGGCGAACATCGGCGTGGCCAAGGTCTTGCCGGGCATGCTGAAGAGCAAGGACATCGAGATCGTGGCGATCTCATCGCGCCGCAAGAAGACCGCCGAGGAATGGGCCGGAAAACTGGGTATTCCCAAGGCCTATGGCTCCTATGAAGAGATGCTGGCCGACCCCGAGATCGAGGCCGTCTACAATCCTCTGCCCAATCATCTCCATGTGCCGCTCACGCTCGCTGCAGCGAAGGCCGGCAAGCACGTGCTGTGCGAGAAGCCGATTGCCATCACGGCCAAAGAAGCCGCACAGCTGCGCAAGATCAAGAATGTTTTCGTGGCCGAAGCCTTCATGGTCCGCCATGCCACGCAGTGGCTGGCGGTGCGCGATCTGGTGAAGAAGAAGAAGATTGGTGACGTGCGCGCCATCCAGGTGCTGTTCTCCTATTTCAACCGCGACCCGAAGAACGTGCGCAACAAGGCCGACATCGGCGGTGGCGGCCTGCTCGACATCGGCTGCTACCCGATCACCGTGTCGCGCTTCATCTTCGATGGCGAACCCACGCGGGTCACCGGCACCTTCGACCGCGACCCCAAGTTCGGCACCGACCGCATAGCCGGCGGCCTCGCCGACTTCGGGCAGGGACGTCACCTGTCCTTCACCGTCTCGACCCAGCTCGCCCCCTACCAGCGGGTCAACATCATGGGCACCAAGGGGCGGATCGAGATCGAGATCCCGTTCAACGCACCCCCCGATCAGCCCAACCGCTTTTTCGTGCAAGGCATGGAGATGAACGAGGGGACCTGGACCGCGCTTCCCGTCTCCGACCAATACCAGCTGCAGGCCGAGGCCTTCGGCCGGGTGATCCGCAAGAAGCAGAAGCCCTTCTGGGGGGTGGAGGACGCCATTCAGAACATGAAGATCCTCGACGCCCTGTTCCGGTCCGAAAAGACAGGAAAATGGGAAAAACCCTGAATCATCAGAGTCCTTTAGAGGCCATTGACGAGGCCTCCCGGCCTCTCTATAAGCCCGCCATCCCGATGGGTCGGGAAGGCGGGCCGTCTGCCACAGGGCATGGCGGTCTTACGACTTGGAAGATCCATCAAACGAATTTCAGAAGCAGGACTAAATCTAAATGGCCAATACGAAATCGGCGAAGAAGGCCACCCGCGTCTCCGCCCGCCGCACCGAGATCAACAAGAACCGCGTCAGCCGCATGCGCACCTTCGTGCGCAAGGTCGAAGAGGCGATTGCCTCCGGCAACCAGGCCGAAGCCGCAGCTGCCCTCCAGGCCGCCCAGCCCGAGCTGATGCGCGGCGCCCAGAAGGGCGTGCTGCACAAGAACACCGCCTCGCGCAAGGTTTCGCGCCTCGCCGCGCGGGTGAAGTCTCTCAAGGCCTGAAGTCTTTCGATCCTGCCCAGCAGGAGCACTATTCTGCCGCACGCCGGACAGTTTCTGTCCGGCGTTTTTCGTTTTGGGCCCGGCCTTTTAGGCTTTTCCACAGCCGCCACATTTGTCCGGGGACGGAACGTCTCGCGCAGAATTACCACCACTGAATCAACGGTTTATCTCTCTACCTTCCGGACGGCTCCGCAAACTGCGCGCAACACGGGTAACATGGTTCGATCCATGCTATAATGACCGCCTCGGCACGGGTGCCGACATGCACCGAGGCATCCTCTCGAAAATGGAAGAGTCTCAGTGTCTTAGGTTTGACTCCGCGGACGCATTCCAGCGCCCGATCGTGTCAGGTCACTTCCGTGTACGGAGCGTTTCCTGAATCAGGTTGCTTGGGCGGTGAGCGCTTTTGTAAGTTCCGCCTCGTGGGCAGGCCGGACGGCCATTCGCCTGTAGTGCAGAGCCAGGGACTGTTGCGCCCATCGGCTCTGAAAGTCGGTCAGTGATGGCGTTTGCTGGACATCGTTCGTCCAAGCGGAAGCTTGTTGTGTGTAGGTGGGGGCCTTGTGAGCGGCGCTCTTGTAAGTGAGGCATAGGGCGCATGACGAACCCAGGATGACCACACCGGCTCAGGATAAATGCTACGGCAGGGGCATGTGATGATCACTTCGGAAACTTCGGCCTTCGTCCCGGCGCGCGCTGACATCTAGTCGGCGGCGGTCACCGGGGTTGAAAGACGGTTGGGCCATCGGCCCAGTCGCAATGATGATGCGCGCCGCAGAATGCGCGCGAAGGGATGCGGAAGAGAATGACTGTTTTGACGGACGTGAAAACGAGGTGGGATCGTGTTGCGCTTCGGCTTCGGGCTGAACTTGGTGAAGATCTCTACACTTCGTGGTTCGCGCGCATGGAGATCGAGGAGTTCGAGCAGGGCCGCCTCATCGTTTCCGTTCCGACCCGCTTCCTGAAGTCATGGATCGAGACCCATTACGTCTCGAAGCTGCACAAGATCAGCGAGGCCGAACTCGGCCGCTTCGACACCATCCACGTGCGCGTTCGCATGCGGGCTGGCGTTCCGCAGCGCGCCGCCGCTGACAATCATGCCGCGCATGCGCCGCAGCCCGCGATGTCCCCGCAGCCCACCCCCGCGGTGATGGCCGCGGCCCAGGCTGCCGCCGCAGATCGCGGGCCGCAGCTGGACCCGTACCAGACATTCGAGACCTTCGTCATCGGATCCTCGAACCAGCTCGCCCACGCCGCCATGTGCCGCGTCGCCGATGCGGCACCGGGCGCCGTCGTCAGCTTCAACCCGCTGTTCATCCATGCCGGCTCGGGGCTGGGCAAGACGCATCTTCTGTCGGCAGTGACGCACCGCGTGAAGGAGCGGCGACCGGACCGCAAGGTGATGTTCCTCACCGCCGAGCGCTTCATGATCAATTTCGTGATGGCGTTGCGCCAGCGTGACACGCTGGCCTTCAAGGACCAGTTCGCCGCGGTGGACGTTCTGCTGATCGACGACTTCCAGTTTCTGCAGGGCAAGACCATGCAGCAAGAGTTCTGCAATGCCTTCAACGGCCTGGTCGACTCTCGCCGCCAGGTGATCGTGGCGGCCGACGTGCCGCCCTCACAGCTTGACTCGATCGACCAGCGCATGCGCTCGCGGCTGATGGGCGGCCTCGTCGTCGACATCGAGATGCCGGACCTCGACACCCGCCGCCGCATCCTACAGAGCCGCTACGAAACCATGCAGAAGCGCGACCCCTCGGTGCTGATCCCCGACGAGGTGCTGGAGTTCATCGCCAACCGTGTCAACGGCACGGGCCGCGAGCTGGAAGGGGCACTGAACCGCATCACCGCCTACCAGCAGTTCAACCATTCCGCCGTGACGCTTGACCTGGCGTCCCTGGTGCTGCGCGACATGCAGGCCAACCCCGACGGCTCGCGTATCAAGATCGACGACATCCTGAAGATCGTCGGCCGCCATTTCAATGTTGGCCGCACCGACCTCCTGTCGCCCCGCAGGGCGCGCAGTGTGGTCGTTCCGCGCCAGATCGGCATGTATCTGGCCAAGAAGATGACCGCCCGGTCATTGCCTGAGATCGGCCGCCGCTTCGGTGGAAGGGATCATTCGACGGTGCTGCACGCCGTGCGCAAGATCGAGGACCAGATCAAGACGGACGACAAGCTTGCCCGCGAGGTGGCTTTGCTCATCCGCCTCGTCGAACAGGGCTGAAAAACCCCCGATAACCCTTGAATTGGTGCGGTTTCCGCGCCAAAGTTTCCGGCCCGGCGAATGGCCGGAAACCACAGGACGAGGGATTACCGGCTCATGCGTGTCACGATCGAAAGGTCAGCTTTCCTCAAGGCGCTCACCCACGTGCAGAGCGTCGTCGAGCGCCGGAATACCATTCCGATCCTGTCCAACGTGCTGCTTCAGGCAGGCGACGGCCAGCTGAAGCTGACGGCCACCGACCTCGACATCGAGATCGTTGAGAGCGTGCCGGCCGAGGTGTCCAAGTCCGGCGCCACCACGGTGCCGGCCCACATGCTCTATGACATCGTCAGGAAGCTTCCCGACGGCGCCCAGCTCGAACTCGAGCAGGCGGGGGACGGGCAGCGCGTGTCGATCTTCGCCGGCCGGTCGCGCTTCGCGCTGCAGGCCCTTCCGCACGAGGACTTCCCCGACCTTGCAGCCGGCGATTTCCCCAACACCTTCGCCATCGCCGGTGCCGATCTGCGGGCCCTGATCGAGAAGACGCGCTTCGCGATCTCGACCGAGGAGACGCGCTACTATCTCAACGGCATCTATTTCCACGACGTCGCGGCGGGTGGCCTGCTGCGCGCGGTGGCCACCGACGGCCACCGCCTGGCCCAGGCCCAGATCGCGCGTCCCGATGGCGCCAAGGGCATGCCCGGCATCATCGTGCCGCGCAAGACCGTGCTGGAGGTGGTGAAGCTGTTCGAGGGCGTGGATGGCGCCGTCGAGGTCTCGCTTTCTGGCGCCAAGATCCGGTTTTCGGCGGGTGATCTGGTGCTGACATCGAAGCTCATTGACGGCACCTTCCCCGATTATGAGCGGGTCATCCCGCGCAACAACGACAGGAAGCTGGAACTCGACACCAAGAGCTTTGCCGCCGCGGTGGACCGCGTGTCCACCATCTCGCAGGAAAAGGGCCGCGCCGTGAAGCTGGCGATCGGCGGCAACAAGGTGATCCTCACCGTCAACAATCCGGACTCAGGTTCGGCCGAGGAGGAAGTCGCCTGCGCCTACGAGGCCGAGCCGATGGAGATCGGCTTCAACTCGCGCTACCTCCTCGACGTGGCCGGGCAGATGAAGTCCGATGGTATGGAACTGCTGTTGGCGGATGCCGGATCGCCCACCATCGTGCGCGACCCGACTGACGAACAGGCCCTCTATGTGCTCATGCCCATGCGGGTGTAAGCCTCCTTTGTGATCGATTCCCCAACCCTCGCCATCCGGCGGCTGACGCTGACGGGTTTTCGCAATTATTCCTCCCTGCGCCTGGCAACCGATGCGCAGCTGGTGGCGCTGACCGGTGCCAACGGTGCGGGCAAGACCAATGTGCTCGAGGCCATATCGCTGCTCAGCCCCGGCCGCGGCCTGCGCGGCGTCACCTTCGACGAACTTGCCCGGCAGGGCGGAACGGGTGGCTGGGCGATCGCCGCCGAGATCGACGCCGAGCACGGCCCCGTCAGCCTGGGCACCGCCTGGAGCGGCCAGCCCGATGCCGGCGAGGGCGGCAGCCGTCAGGTGGTGGTCGACGGCGAGGCGCAGAGGGGGCCGGGGGCGCTCGGCGAGCATCTGAGGCTGCTGTGGCTCACCCCGGCGCAGGACCGGCTGTTCGCCGGTCCCGGTTCCGACCGGCGGCGCTTCCTCGACCGGATGGTGACGGCTTTCGACCCGGAGCATGCCGCCCGCATCCTCGTCTTCGAGAAGGTGATGCGCGAGCGCAACCTGTTGCTGGAAGACACCCGCCCGGACGCCGCCTGGCTGGCGAGCCTCGAGGCCCACATGGCGGAGGCGGCGGTGGCGATTTCGGCCGCCCGGCTGGTTGGATTGGAGGCCCTGCAGACCCATATAGGGGAGGCGCGGGAGACCAGTTCCTTCCCCTGGGCGGAAGTGTCCGTGGAGGGTGAGATCGAGGCCTTGGTGGCGGCGAAACCTGCCGTGCAAGTCGAGGACGAATATCGTAGGATTTTACGCGATTCGCGCGGTCTCGACCGGGCGGCGGGGCGCACCCTCAGGGGTCCCCACCGCAGCGATCTCGAGGTGGTCCACGGGCCGAAGCGGATGGCGGCGGGGCAGTGCTCCACGGGCGAGCAGAAGGCTTTGCTGATCGGCCTTGTGCTGGCGCAGGCGCGGGCGGTCAAGGCCGGGGCAGGGGTGCCGCCGATCCTGCTTCTCGACGAGGTGGCAGCCCACCTCGACAGGGCGCGGCGGAAGAGTTTGCTGGAGGCTCTGGCGGCCCTCGGGTCACAGAGCTGGATGACGGGAACAGACGCCCAGCTGTTCGAAGCGATGGTTGAGACGGGGGCGATCTTCCATGTGGAGGACGGCCGCATCTCGGAAGTGATGGAAGACTGATGTCAGACGTTGAGAACACCGGTAACGGCGACGACGGCACCTACGGCGCAGACTCGATCAAGGTCCTCAAGGGCCTCGATGCAGTGCGCAAGCGCCCCGGCATGTATATCGGCGACACCGACGACGGCTCTGGCCTCCACCACATGGTCTACGAAGTAGTCGACAACGCCATCGACGAGGCGCTGGCCGGCCATGCCACGCATGTCACCGTGACGCTCAACGCCGATGGCTCCTGCACCGTGACCGACAACGGCCGCGGCATCCCCACCGACATTCACCGCTCCGAGGGCGTCTCGGCGGCCGAGGTCATCATGACCCAGCTGCACGCCGGCGGTAAGTTCGACCAGAATTCCTACAAGGTGTCGGGCGGCCTTCATGGCGTCGGCGTCTCGGTTGTCAACGCGCTCTCGGTAAAGCTCAAGCTCACCATCTTCCGCGACGACAAAGAGCACTTCATGAGCTTCACCCACGGCGAGCCCGATGCGCCGCTGAAGGTGGTGGGCGATGCGCCGGGACGGCGCGGCACGGAAGTGACCTTCCTGCCCTCGACGGATACCTTCACCAAGACCGAGTTCGATTTGGGCACCCTCGAGCATCGGCTGCGCGAACTGGCCTTCCTGAACTCCGGCGTGCGCATCATCCTGACCGACAGGCGCGGTGTGGAGGACAAGGTGATCGAGCTGTTCTACGAAGGTGGCATCGCCGCCTTCGTGCGCTACCTCGACCGCACCAAGCAGGCCGTGCTCTCCGAGCCCATCATGATCCACGGCGAGAAGGACGGCATCACCGTCGACTGCGCCCTTTGGTGGAACGACAGCTACCACGAGAACGTGCTGTGCTTCACCAACAACATCCCGCAGCGCGACGGCGGCACGCATCTGGCCGGCTTCCGGGGTGCTCTCACCCGCGTCGTCAACAGCTATGCCAATGACAGCGGCATCGCCAAGAAGGAGAAGGTGCAGCTGACCGGCGATGATGCGCGCGAGGCGCTGACCTGCGTGCTCTCCGTCAAGGTTCCGGACCCCAAGTTCTCGTCACAGACGAAAGACAAGCTGGTGTCATCGGAAGTCCGTCCGGTGGTCGAGAACCTCGTCAACGAGCAGCTTGGCGCCTGGTTCGAGGAGCATCCTTCCGAGGCGCGCTCCATCGTCTCCAAGGTGGTCGAGGCCGCCGCCGCCCGCGAGGCGGCGCGCAAGGCCCGCGAGCTTACAAGGCGCAAGGGCGCCCTCGATATCTCCTCGCTTCCCGGCAAGCTTGCCGACTGCCAGGAGCGCGACCCGTCGAAGTCCGAGATCTTCATCGTCGAGGGTGACTCGGCCGGCGGCTCCGCCAAGCAGGCCCGCCACCGCGAGAACCAGGCGGTGCTGCCATTGCGCGGCAAGATCCTCAACGTCGAGCGCGCGCGCTTCGACAAGATGCTGGGCTCCGCCGAGATCGGAACCCTCATCACGGCGCTTGGCACCGGCATCGGTCGCGAGGAATTCAACGTCGAGAAGCTGCGCTACCACAAGATCATCATCATGACCGACGCCGACGTCGACGGCGCCCACATCCGCACGTTGCTGCTCACCTTCTTCTATCGTCAGATGCCGGAGGTGATCGAGCGCGGCCACCTCTATATCGCGCAGCCGCCGCTCTACAAGGTGAAGCGCGGCTCCTCGGAGCAGTACCTCAAGGACGGAAAGGCGCTGGAGGACTATCTCGTCAACACCGGCTTGGAGAACACCACGCTCGTTCTGGCTGATGGCACGGAACGTGCCGGCACCGATCTTCGCGGTATCGTCGAAGAAGCGCTGGCCGTGCGCGCTGCGCTCGATGCGTTGCATGCGCGCTATCCGCGCCCGCTGATCGAGCAGGCGGCAATCGCCGGTGTGCTGAACCCCGAAGTGTTGTCGAGCCCGGAACAAGCGTCCAATGCCGCCGCCTACATCGCCCGCCGCCTCGACGTCATTGCCGATGAGACCGAACGCGGCTGGGTGGGCGAGCCCACCACCGATGGCGGCCTGAGCTTCATCCGCGAAGTGCGCGGCGTGAAGGAAGCCTGGACGCTGGACGGCAAGCTGATCGGCTCTGCCGATGCGCTGCGGCTTGACCGCAAGTCCGCCCACTTGCAGGAAATCTATGAGCGCCCCGCCAAGCTGCGCCGCAAGGATGGCGAGACGGTGATCTTCGGGCCCACCTCGCTGCTCGACGCGGTCTTCGCCTTTGGCCGCAAGGGCATCACCATGCAGCGCTACAAGGGCCTGGGCGAAATGAATCCCGAGCAGCTGTGGGAGACCACGCTCGACCCCAACGTCCGCACGCTGCTGCGCGTGAAGGTTTCCGAACTCGACGAGGCGGATGACATCTTCACCAAGCTGATGGGCGACGTGGTCGAACCGCGCCGTGACTTCATCCGTGAAAACGCGCTGAACGTGGCGAACCTCGACGTCTGAATGTGCGCTTAAGCCCCTGTTAGGATTCCGCCGCTAGTCTCAGCGCCGCGGAAGGTGAGCTATCACGGCTCCTGGGCATGACGCCCCCGCCAATCCCGTCCTGTCCCTGACCATCTGAGCACTGTGCAAGTCTCGCGCAGGGTTGCGGCGGCAATGTCATCCATGCGGATCGTGAGGTTGATTGGGCGTGCGGAACCGCACCGCCCAGCGGGAGCCCATCTATGTCGATCGTTTCGTCGCTGACCAACCGGCAGATTGCCACCCTGAGCACCACGGCCATCAGGGCCCTGTCGACGACCGATGTCGCAGCACTCAGCACCACGCAGGTCTCAGCCCTCACCGCCTCGCAGATCAATGCGATGGAAACAACCGACCTGACAACCCTCGACACCAATCAGGTACAGGCGATCTCCTCCACAGCCATCAAGTCGCTGATCGCGGCGACCATCACCAATCTCGCGGACACGCAGGCCGCCGCTCTCACCACCGGTCAGATCGGCCTGCTCCAGGCCTATGCGGTGGAGGCCCTCGAGTCGACCGATATCCAGGCCTGGAACACCACCCAGCTGGGCGCAATCACCTCGCGCCAGCTTGCGGGGCTGACAACCACAGCACTCGCCGACTTCTCGGACACGCAGCTGGGCCAGCTTACCTCCACGCAGGTGCGGGGTCTCACCACGAGCCAGCTCAACGTTCTCGCAACCACGCAGCTCAATGCCCTGAACATTGCCGATCTTTCCGCCACGCAGCTTCGCGGCATGAACGCGACGGCGGTTGACGCGCTGTCGACCACACAGGCGCAGGCCCTCACCGTGTCGCAGATCGCGGTCCTCTCGGCTGGCGGCCTCGAGGCCCTGAGCTCGACGGAAGTGCAGGGCTGGTCGACGACCCAGCTCGGCGCCATCACCGCCCAGCAGCTGGGTGGGCTGACCACCACCGCACTCGCCGACTTCTCGGACACGCAGCTGGGCCAGCTCAGCTCGACGCAGCTGCGTGGCCTGACCACGCTGCAGCTCAACAGCCTGGCCACTACGCAACTCAATGCCATCGACGTCGCCAGCCTGTCGGCTGCGCAGGTCCGCGGCATGAACGCAACGGCTATCGACGCGCTGACCGACACCCAGGCGCAGGCATTGACCACTGCCCAGATCGCCGCCATGTCGGCAACCGGCCTCGACGCGCTGTCCTCCACCGAGGTGCAGGGCTGGTCGACGACGCAGCTGGGTGCCATCACCTCCCAGCAGCTGGCCGGCCTCACCACCACGGGGCTGGCTGACTTCTCGGACACCCAGCTGGGCCAGTTCTCCGGCACCCAGGTGAAGGGCCTCACCTCCACCCAGCTCAACAACCTCGCCACCACACAGCTCAACGCATTGAACGTCACTGACCTCTCGGTTTCGCAGATCCGCAACATGAGCTCGACCGCCATTGATGCGCTGTCGGACACCCAGGCGCAGGCGCTGGGCACGCTGCAGATCGGCGCCCTCTCGGCGGCCGGCCTCGAAGCCTTGTCCTCGACCGATGTCCAGGGCTGGTCGACGACACAGCTCGGCGCCGTCACCTCCCAGCAGCTGGCCGGCCTCACCACCACCGGCCTTGCCGACTTCTCCGACACGCAGCTGGGCCAGATGACCTCCTCGCAGCTGCGCGGCCTCACCTCCACCCAGCTCAACGGCCTCGCCACCAGCCAGTTGAATGCGCTTGACGTCACCAGCCTGTCCGGCACGCAGGTTGCAGGTCTCAGCTCCACCGCAGTCGACAACCTCACATCGACGCAGGCCCGGGCGTTCACCGTCACCCAGGTCACGGCCATGACGGCGACGGGGCTTGCCGCCATTGACAGCGCCGATCTGCAGGCCTGGAGCACCACCCAGCTTGGCGCCATCACCACCCGCCAGCTGTCGCAGCTCACCACCACGGCGATTGCCAACTTCTCGGACACGCAGCTGGGCCAGCTGACGTCGACGCAGGTTCGTGGCTTCACCTCCAGCCAGCTCAACGCGCTGGGTACGACGCAGCTCAATGCGTTGAACGTCGCTGATCTCGCCACCGCCCAGGTCCGTGCCATGAACGCCACGGCAATCGACGCGCTCTCCACCACCCAGGCGCAGGGTTTGACCACCGCGCAGATCGCCGTGCTCTCGGCCACCACCCTTGCGGCGCTG
Source organism: Rhizobium sp. Q54 (assembly GCA_945889445.1). GTDB lineage: Bacteria > Pseudomonadota > Alphaproteobacteria > Rhizobiales > Aestuariivirgaceae > Aestuariivirga. The sequence goes on along the minus strand of CAMDBX010000014.1, from coordinate 10,527 downwards.
TCCTCGACCGAACTCCAGGGTTGGTCCACGACGCAGCTGGGCGCCATCACCTCGCAGCAGTTCGTGGGACTCGCCGCCACCGAAATCGAGGATTTCGCCACCGAGCAGCTTGCCGACTTCAGCTCCACCCAGTTGCGCGGCCTGAACGCCACGCAGCTGAGCGCCCTGTCGACCAGCTACCTGCAGGCGCTCGATGTCGCCTCGCTCTCCACCCAGCAGGTGGCGGGCCTCGACACCACGGCGGCGGGCAACCTGTCCAGCACGCAGGTGCAGGCGCTCTCGGCCGGCCAGATCGGCGCGCTTTCGGCGGGCAGCCTGTCGGCCCTTGGCTCCACCGATATCCAGGCCTGGAGCACCACGCAACTCGGCGCGGTGACGGCCACCCAGCTTGCTGGCCTCACCACCACCGAGATATCGGATTTCTCCGATACGCAGATCGGCCTGCTGAACTCCACCCAGCTGCGCGGCTTCACCACGAGCCAGCTCAACGCGATGGACACCTCGCAGCTGAACCTCCTCACCGCCGCATCGCTGTCGACTGCGCAGATCGGCGGCCTCGGTTCCACGGCGCTGAACAACTTCACCACCACGCAGATCGGCACGCTCGACGCCGCCCAGTTCCGCGCCATCACGCCCTTGGCGCTGGACAGTCTCGACACCACGATCTTCTCCGGCCTGAACGCCACGCAGGCTGGCGCCCTCACCTCTGCCCAGGTGGCGGCCCTCAGCACCACCAACTTCGCGGCGCTCAACGAAACCACCGGCTTGCCGTCGCTCGCGGTCTCGGCCATCGCCGGCATCACGACCGACCAGATCGCCGCTCTCTCGAGCACTCAGGCCAATGCCTTTACCACCTCGCAGATCGGGCTGATGAACTCCGATCAGCTCACCGCCCTCATCATCGCCTCCAACGCCTAAGCCGGAGTACCACGAGCCTTGTCATCCGCCATCGCCGCGCTGTTTCGTGACGCCGAAAGCCTTGAGAAAACCGAAGGAGCGGCGTCTGCCGCAGCGCTCTACAAGCGCTGGATCGCGCTCAATCCGGATGACCCGCAACTCGCGGCTGCCCACTTCAACATGGCGGTGGTGGCCCAGCGCAGCGGTGATGCCTTTGCCGCCATCAACGCCTTGCGCGACGCGCTGCGGATAGATCCGGAGTTCCACCCCTCCTATATCAATCTCGGTCGCGCGCTGGAGGATCTCGGTCAGACCGGGGCGGCGGTGAGCCAGTGGCTCGCCCTCGTCAATCGGCTTCCCGCCCTCAATGGTCCGGCATTGCGCCACAAGGTGATGGCGCTGCACCAGCTGGGGCGGGTGCTGGAATTCAACCATGCCGACGCGCCGGCCGAGGATGCGCTGCGCCAGGCCATCGATCTCTCGCCGGGCCAGTCGCAGGCCATCCAGCACTGGATCGCGCTGCGCCAGCGGCAATGCAAGTGGCCGGTGGTGCAGGGCTGGGACGGGGTGGAGGCGCGCCAGCTTCTCGCCCATGTTTCGCCGCTGTCCGCGGCGGTGATGTTCGACGATCCGGTGTTCCAGCTTGCGCGCAATGCAAGCTATGCGCGGCAGTTGATCGCGCGGCCTGCGCATGTGCGCGACCACGCAGCACGCCGGGTCGAACGCCCCAAACGCCTCAGGATTGGCTACGTTTCCTCCGACCTGCGCGAACATGCGGTTGGCTTCGGACTCTGTGAGGTGATGGAACTCCATGACCGCGGCCGCTTCGATATCCACGCCTATTACTGCGGCATCCCGCGCGATGACGGTACGCGTGAGCGCATCCGCTCCGCCGTCGATCACTGGACTGACATCACGGGCCTTTCGGACGATGCCGCGGCAGCGCGCATTGCCGCCGACGGGATCGACATTCTGGTGGACGTGAATGGCTACACGCGTGATGCCCGCACGGCGGTCTTCGCCCGCCGCCCCGCCCCCATCGCCGCCAACTGGTTTGGCTTTCCGGGCACCATGGGAACGCCCTATCATCACTATGTCATTGCCGACCCTCATGTGGTACCGGAAGGCCATGAGCGCCTCTTCACCGAGCGCGTGCTTCGGCTTCCCTGCTACCAGCCCAATGACCGCAAGCGTGTGATCGCGCCGGAGCCGCCGCAACGCAATGCCGAAGGCCTGCCCGAAAAGGGTTTCGTCTTCTGCTGCCTCAACGGTGCGCAGAAACTCACGCCACAGCTGTTTGGCGCCTGGATGAAGATTCTCGCCACAACCGAGGGCAGCGTGTTGTGGCTTCTCGATGCCGGACCCGAGACCAACCAGCGGCTGCGCCTGCTGGCCGCGGCCGCCGGAGTTGCGCCGGAGCGAATCTGCTTCGCGCCGAAGCGGCCCAATCCACAGCACCTGGCGCGTTATGCTCTGGCTGACCTGTTCCTCGATACCTTCCCCTATGGCGCACACACCACTGCTTCTGACGCAATGTCGATGGGAACGCCGGTGCTGACGCTGGAAGGCCAGGGCTTCGCGGCGCGCGTCTGCGCCGGACTGGTAAAGAATGCCGGCCTGCCGGACCTCGTCTGCACCAATCTTGATGACTATGTCGCGCGCGCCATCGCCATCGCCGCCGTGCCGAGTGCCGCGGCGGAGTTGCGCCGTCGACTACGCGCCGGGCGGGACCACTGCGTGCTGTTCGACGTGCCGCTGCTGGTGAAGAGTCTCGAAGGCCTCTACGACCGGATGTGGGACGAGTTCCGCACGGGCGATCTTCCCGTTCCCGATCTCACCAATCTTCCGGTCTATGAGGAGGTCGGCCTGGGTCTTGTCGAGGGTCGCGAGGGTGAGAGCATTGCTGCTGATCTCTATGCCGCCGCGCTCGAGAGCTGGGCCGCGCATGAGCCATTGCCAGAGGATGGCCGCCTGCGGCCGGTTGCCCCGTCGCATCGCGACGGGCGCGCCGCCGCCTAACTCAAGTCAGGCCAGGGCCAGGATGGCGCGCGCCGCCTGCTCGTCGGTGACCAGCGTATTGACGCCGATGCTGCGGATGACCGCCAGAATGGCCGCGGCACGCTCGTGCCCGCCGCTCGCCAGAACCTTGTGGCGGGCGGCTCTCAGGTTTTCGGCGCCAACCGACATGACGCGGGCGTTGAGGGGGTGGTCGAGCGGCTGCCCCTGTGCATCGATGAAGTTGCACATGATGTCGGCAACGCAGCCGCACGCCAGAAGATCCGCCGCCTCGGCCTCGGTGATCAGCTGCCGCACCAGCGAACCCGAGCTTTCCGCCAAGCCCCCGGCGCTCACCACGGCAAGGTCGAGGGATGCCGCGAGGTGGCCGAGCCGGGCGATGCTGCGGTCCGCCAGCAGCAGGTCGCGCATCTCCGCACTATCCACCACCAGAGGCGCGGGGAAGAGGAAGCATTCGGCCTGCAGCGCTGATGCAAGGCGCCAGGCGAACTCGAAAGGGTTGGTGGCCTGTGCTTCCACTGCCCCACCCATCAGCGACATCACTTTCACGCCGCTGCGTCGCGGCGGGCTGAAGCTCTCGAGCGCCGCACTCAGGGTGCGGCCCCAGCCGACACCGATTGTCATGCCGTCGGTGATGGCCTCCGACAGAAGGCGTCCCAGCGCCAGGCCCACGGCACGTGAGACGGCGCCAGGCGTCTCCGGCGCAGGCACCACGATGGCCTCATCAAGGTTCAGCGCCCGCTCGAGGCGGATCGAGAGTTCGGCGAGATCCGGCAGGCGGTCCTCGATCGAGATCTTCACCTCGCCGCGCTGGCGGGCTTCCTCGAGAAGGCGGATCACGGTCGAGCGGCCGATACCCAGTTGCTCGGCCACCTCCGTCTGGGTCAGGCTGAAGCCATGGTAGAGCCAGGCCGCGCGCAGGCGCAGTGACGCGTCGTCCGCCAGTGCCGTCCCTGCATTGCGCCGTAGCTTCGCCATGGCTCAGACTCCTACGCCCTTGATGAAGTCCGTCAGCGCCTCGTTCACCTGCCGGGCCGCCTCCACATGCGGCAGGTGTCCCGCCTCGGGGATGACCAGTGTGCGTCCGGCAAAGCCGACCAGCGCATTGGCATCGGGCGGGTTGATCTGGTCCGCGCCGCCGAAGATGACCAGCCTGGGAATGCCCGTGGCGGCGATCTTGCTTGCCCAGTCACCAAGCTGTGCTTCCTGCGCCAGCACGCCCTCGGCAATGGCACGCAGCGCCTCGCGCGCGCCGGGCCTGTCCAGTTGCTCCAGCACGCGCGCAATGGTGAAGCGGTTGATGAGCAACGGCTTGGAAACCAGGCGCTGCAGCAGCGCCTCTGCGCTTTCCTTGCTGGCCAGTTCGGGGAAGGCCGCCAGGAACTCACGGTCGATGCCACGCCCCAGCCCGGCTGGGGCAAGAAGAGACAGAGACAGCACACGCGCCGGTTCCGCCAGAGCCAGCACGATGGCGATGCTGCCCCCAAGGGAGTGGCCGAGCAGATGCGCCTGCTTGATGCCGTTGGCATCCAGCGCGTCGGCCACCAGTTCGGCCAGTGCCAGCGGGCTGCCGTCGCCCGCTTCGGCGGCCAGCGAGTCGCCATGCCCCGGCAGGTCGAGGCTGTGGACGCGTGCCACCTCCATCAGCGCCGGGGAATTGCCCGCCCACGACAGGCGGTCAGAGCCGAAGCCGTGGATCAGTACGAGATCCGGCCCCTCGCCGCCCAGCGTCTTGAAGGTGATGTCGCTCATCACGCCTCGTCGATGACTGCGAGCACCTCGCCCACGCTGGCGATCTCGTCGGCGGGCACGCGGATTTCCTTCAGCGTGCCCGATGCGGGCGCCTCGATCTCCATGGTGAGCTTGGGTGTGGTGATGGTCAGCAGCATCTCGCCCTTCTCCACCTTGTCACCCGGGCGCTTTGACCAGTAGTCGATCTGGGCTTCGGTGATCTCGTTGCCGAGCTGCGGCATGACGACGTCTGTGCTCATGTCTGGTATCCTCTCAAAGACCGTTGCGTGCAAGCTCGCGGTCATCCCAGTTGCGGATGCCGCGACGGTTGGATTGCGTGTCAGGATAGAACTGCGACGTGACGATCTCGATGATGTCGTGAGCTTGCGGGAAGTAGGTCGTCTCCATCTCCGCGCCGGGCACGATCCAGTTGGGTGAACCCAGCACGCGCGGTGCTGACTTCAACTGCCCGAAGGCAAAGCGCGTCAGGTTGGCGGCCAGCGTCATGGCGAAGGAACCGCGCTCGGAGGCTTCCGTCACCACCAGCAGGTGGCCGGTCTTGGCGATGGATCGGACCACCGGGTCATAGTTGAAGGGCACCAGCGAACGTGCGTCGATCACTTCGAGCGACAGCCCATTCGCCTCCTCCAGTTCCTGCGCCGCGGCAAGTGCCGGGTAGAGCGAGGGGCCGATGGTCAGCACCGTTGCATGCCTGCCTTCACGCTTCACGTCGGGCTCGCCCATCGGGATGCGGTAGTAATCTTGCGGCACGCCGTCCGGCTGGAATGTCTCCACCGTGTCGTACAGCCTCTGGCTTTCGAAGAACACCACCGGGTCTTCGCTCGCCAGCGCCGATGCCATCAACCCCTTCGCGTCATGGGGTGTTGCCGGATAGAGGACCTTGAGGCCCGGCATGTGGGCCACCAGGGCTGTCCAGTCCTGTGAGTGCTGTGCGCCATACTTGCTGCCCACTGAGCAGCGCAGCACCACGGGGAGCTTGAGGATACCGGCGGACATCGCCTGCCACTTGGCCATCTGGTTGAAGATCTCGTCTCCGGCCCGCCCGATGAAGTCGCCATACATCAGCTCGATCAGGCTGCGCCCGCCCTCCATCGCATGGCCCACGGCGGTGGCAACGATGGCCGCCTCCGAGATCGGCGAATTGAACAGCCGCTCGTATGGGAGAATGTCGGATAGCCCGCGATAGACGCCAAACGCCCCGCCCCATTCGCGGCATTCCTCGCCATAGGCGATCAGGCGTTCATCGTGGAGCATGTGATGGAGGATCGCCTCGAACAGCCCATCGCGATAGGTGATGGCGCGCATGGGCGAAAGCTTCTGCCCGTCGGGACCGAGCCCCGAGCGCGACTTTTTCGCATCCTGCCGGATGCGCGCCGCGGTTTCGGGCGGCGCCAGCAGCCGCACCTCGCCCGCCGGCACGGCGATCTCCTCATGCGAGAACATCAGCCGCCCGATCAACGTCGGGTCGGTGGGAACGTCCACCGGTGCGGCCGCGACGGCAGCACGCGTCACCGCGGCGATGCTGTCGGCAACGCCAGCCTTCATCGTGTCGACGGCCAACTGGTCCATGACGCCTGCTGCGATGAGCTGGGCGGCGAACTTGGCGATCGGGTCTTGTGCCTCCCACAACGCCAGTTCCTCCCGCGTGCGATAGGCATTGGCATCAGTGGTCGAATGTCCGCCGGAGCGATAGCATTCGACGTCGAGGAGTGCGGGACCCTTGCCATCGAGCAACACGGCACGCTTGCGCGTCACGGCGTCCGCCACAGCGAGCGGGTTGGTCCCATCAACCGTCTCGGCATGAAGGGCTTCTGCGTTGACGGCGGCGCCGATGCGCGACAGCCTGTCCCAGCCCATGGTCTCGCCGATGGTCTGGCCGCCCATGGCATAGAAATTGTTGGAGAAGAAGAACAGCACCGGCAGTCCGCCCTTACGGGCGTCCGTCCACAGCGTGTCATACTGCGCCATGGCGGCGAAGTTCATCGCCTCGAACACCGGGCCGCAGCCGGTCGAACCATCGCCGCTCATCGACACTGTGATTGAGGCTTCATTCGCCAGTTTCTTGCGCAGTGCCGCGCCCGTCGCGATGCCGGCTGATGCCCCGACGATGGCGTTGTTGGGGTAGGCGCCAAAGGGCGTGAAGAAGGCGTGCATCGATCCGCCCATGCCGCCGTTGAAACCATCGGCCTTCATGAAGATCTCGGCCAGCAGGCCCAGCAGCAGGAAATTCTCGGCCGTGCTCGTCACAGCGGTTGCGGGAAGCTGCGCTTCGACCATGCGCAGCAGCGTGCCGCCGCGATGGCTTTCCATGATCCGCTGCAACGCGGCCTCCGGCAGCTGGGCGATGGCCGACAGGCCCTTGGCGATGAACTCGCCATGGCTCCTGTGGCTGCCGAAGATGTGGTCAGCAGGCTCCAGCGCCAGCGCCGCACCCACTGCAGCCCCCTCCTGGCCGAGCGAAAGGTGTGCCGGGCCCTTGTAGACGTCGGAAATGTCGGCGTAGGCGCCCTTGGCCTTGAAGGAGCCGAGCATGGTCTCGAACTCGCGCACCAGCATCATGTGGCGAAGGATGTCCACCATCTGCGTCCGCCCCCTTGCCGCCAGCTCCGCTCCAAAAGGCTGGGCATAGGCGTGCAGCGGAATGCGGGGAAAGGCCAGTTCGCCAGCCCGCTGGAATGTCTGCGGCTCGACGGGGATTGATTTCGGCATGGTCTCCGGCCTCCCTGAAACAATTGCGTGTGAACATACGCAAATGTTGGTGGAGACGCCAGCCGTTTTCCCATGCTCCTTGCGGCTCCCGCCCCTGCGCGGCGAAAATGACTCGCCGGGGGCAGACGGCAACCGATCCCATGCTAGTGTCAGCCAAAGTTTTTGGGGGATTCGATGGGGAGCGCACCACAGACGGCCACGCTGGAGAATTGGCGCGAGCACCCATACAGCGTCTGGGGTTTCACCCATGTCGACAGCCTGATTCCCGTCGTTGCCGTTCCCACCGCGCCGCCTCTCTCTCCCCTGCGTCAGGGCAAGCCTTTGGATCTCGCCCGCCTTGCGATCGTCTGGGCCGGAGGCCGCCGCAGTGCCGAGGCGGCACTGGAGGAAACCTACACCGATGGCTTCCTCGTCCTGAAGGACGGCGAGGTGGTGGCCGAACGGCTTATCAACCAGACGGCAGATTCCCGCCACATCGTCTTCTCCGTCAGCAAGTCGATCACCGCCGCGCTGGCCGGCATTCTGGTCAAGGACGGCAAGCTCGATCCGGAGGCGCTGGTCTCGCGCTATGTGCCTGAGGTCGAGGGCTCTGCCTATGCCGATGCCACGGTGCGCCATGTCCTCGACATGGCGGTGAGCATCCGCTTCGTGGAAGACTATCTCGACCCGCAGGGCGACGTCGCGCGCTACCGCGCCGCAATGGGATGGAACCCGCCGGGCGCAATCCAGGGTGCCGACGGCATCAACGCCTTCGTCACCAGCCTGCCCAAGGCGGATCATCCGCACGGTCGCCGCTTCCACTATGTCTCGCCCAACTCCGACCTGCTCGGCTGGATCATCGAGCGCGCCGCGGGCGAGAGCTTCGCCGGGCTGCTCTCGCGCCTTGTCTGGAAGCCGATGGGCATGGCGCATGATGCCTGCATCACCGTAGACCGCCACGGCGCACCGCGCACCGCAGGCGGCCTTTGTGTCAGCCTTGGCGACCTCGCGCGCTTTGGCGAGATGATGCGCAACAAGGGCCGCTTCAACGGCCAGCGCATCGTGCCGGAGGAGTGGGTGAACGACATCCTCCGCAATGGCGATGCCACAGCCTGGTCGCGTGGCGAGATGGTGAACCTCTTCCCCGATGGCCGCTACCGCTCGAAATGGTATGTACCGGACCCGTCCTCCAGTGTGCTTTGCGCCATCGGCATCCATGGCCAGTGGATCTATATCGACTATGACGCCGGCATGGTGGCGGTGAAGCAGTCCTCGCAGCCCGTTCCGGACGACGAGGCGCTGGACAATCTCACCTACGCCATGTTCCAGGCCATAGCCGACGAACTCAGATGAGCGCCGGCGCTCACAGGACCGACGCCTGGCGGCGCGAGGCCGTTCTCGGCCTTTATGCCGAACGGCCCCTTCACGCCCCGCCCAAGGCCACGCGCATCTGGAGCTATTGCGACAAGCTCTCCTATGCACCGCGCGAGACGGTGCAGGTCAGCGTCTGCACCAATGCGAAGGACTATGACGTCGAGGTGAACCGTGATGGGTTGAAGCCCGTGACGGTCTTCGCGCGCAGTCGGCTCGCCGGTGCATGGCATGACACGCCTGACGATTGTTCGATCGCCGGCTGCGGTTGGCCCGTGTCCTTCGAGATCCCTGTCGCGCCAGACTGGCCCTCTGGCGGATACATCCTCCGCACCCGTGCGGGCGGTGACGTTCACGAGCATTTCTTCATCGTTCGCCCGCGCCATGACGTGAACAAGCGCGGCCGCCTGCTGCTCATCGCCGCCACCGCGACGTGGACAGCCTATAACGATTGGGGTGGTTCAAACCATTACCAGGGCTATTGCGGTCCCAACGGCGACCGCTTCTCGCCAATTTTGAGCACGATGCGGCCGCTGGCCAGGGGCTTCGTCAGCCTGCCGCCTGATGCGCCGCGCGCCGTGCTGCTGGACGATCCGCCGATCAACAGCGAACCACGCTATCCGCACATGGAATGGGCCTATGCCAATGGCTATTCCAAGAAATACATGTCCTCCGGCTGGGCCAGCTTCGAGCGCCACTTCGTCACCTGGGCCGAGGCCGAGGGCTACGCGCTCGACATCATCAGCCAGACCGACCTGCACGATCGTCCGGAACTCATCGAAGGCTACACCTGCATCGCGCTCGTCGGCCATGACGAATACTGGTCGTGGGAGATGCGTGACGCGGTCGATTCCTGGGTTGAGAGGGGTGGGCGTATCGCCCGCTTCGCCGGCAACTTCATGTGGCAGATCAGGCTCTCAGACGAAGGCCGCACCCAGACCTGCTACAAGTACATCGCGCGTGACGAGGACCCCTTCATGAAGACCGGCCCGCGTGAGCGTGTGACCGAGTCGTGGGAAGCCCCCGAGATCGGCAGGCCTGGTGCCGCGAGCTTTGGCCTCAACGCCACGCATGGCCTCTATGCCAGTTGGTCCGGCTGTTCCCCACGCGGTGCCAAGGGCTTTCCCGTGTACCGGCCGGAGCATTGGGCCTTCGCCAGCACCGGCCTCTACTATGGCGACATTCTCGGCGGCAGCTCGCGCATCTTCGGGTATGAGGTGGACGGCCTGCCTTATGAAATTCGCGGCGGCTTGCCCTATGTGGCGGACCCGTCGCTGGCGCCGGACGGCATCCAGATCCTCGCGCTGGGGCTGGCCGCCACCGTCGAGGAGGGCTCCACCATCCGCCCCGGCCGCAGCTTCCTTGGGATCGAGGATGGCGAATACGTCGCCTCGGTGCTCACCGGCCGCAAGGATGCAGAGGCCATCGCGGCCACCAAGCGCGGTTGCGGCATGATCGTCAACTTCACAAAGGGCAGCGGCGAGGTATTCCACGCCGGCTCCAGTGACTGGATCGTTGGCCTCACCCGCAAGGATGAGATCGTGGCGCAGGTCACCCGCAACGTGCTGAACCGCTATCTCGGCCGGGCCTAGCGCCTCAGCGCAGGGTTTCGACCTTGTCCATGAAGCGCTTGACCCGCGCTCCGTCCACCGCATTCCAGGTGATGCCGTCGACCTTGAAATGCGTGCCGATGATCACGCCGCTCGCCAGGGCGAGGGTATCCTTCACATTGTCGATGTTGACGCCGGTGTTGGCAAAGACCGGCACGTCCTTCACCGTCTCGCACACCCGCTTCAGCTGCGA
>CAMDBX010000013.1 GCA_945889445.1 Rhizobium sp. Q54 | reverse complement strand
CGTCACCGCTCTTACTCCGTTCGCAACGCCTTTCTGAACATAGCGGCGCATAATTGAAGCCTTGCTCTGGTATGTATGCTTAGGAACCTGCTCTAGTGGTTGCGCTGTTTTTGGGTCTAACCTTAACAGGTATCAGGGCGCAATGTTGGTCGTGGCTCTATTAGGCAGCCCTCAACGCCCCATAGACGCTTCCAACGCCAATCTCCAACCGCTTAGAAATCTCTTTGATGCCCATGCCGCCATCACGCAGGAGCTTCACGGATGTGCGAACCGCGTCATTCAGCTTGCTCGGACGACCGATCTTGATCCCCTGCGCTCTGGCTCGTTTCTGACCAGCCATAATGCGTTCTCTTATCAACTCGCGTTCGTATTCCCCCAATGCCGAGAAGATGCTGAAGATCATGCGACCAGATGGCGTGGTGGTATCGATCGCTTGCTGATGGACATACAAGTCCACATCCATCGCCAGAATGTCGTTCATAAAGCCGACGAGGTGCTGGATTGACCGCCCAAGCCTATCAATCGCCCAGACCATGATGAGGTCAAACTCGCGTCTGGTGGCTCTCTTCAGCAACTGGTCAAATGCTGGGCGCTGGTCTCTGCCCTTTGCGCCAGAGATGCCCGAGTCAGAGAGTTCAGCGACAATCTGCCAGCCATTGCGCTGAGCGACTTCACGCAGCTCCTGAAATTGGTTCTCAACCGTCTGGCTTGAGGTAGAAACACGAGCGTAGATGGCGACTCGCTTGGGCTTGGAATAGGTCATCTTCAGCTTCCTCCATTCATATATTGGAGGTAGTGATGGAGGGGTGGAGGACAAGCAGGACTTCGCTTACGACTGCTTCTTTTTTCGCTTCCGAGACAAAGCCTTCGCATTCTGAAGAGTTAAGACATGCGAGTAGTGTTTCTCGATATAAGAAATCGAGCAGCCCATATTCTTAGCGATGAAGTGTATGTCAGCTTCAGCGTTCAGAAGTGTCTGGGTACAATAGAAATGTCGTAAGCTGTAAATCGTGCGGCGATCACCCCAACTATCGAGTAGCAAACCTAAATGCGTGAGAACTCGTGCGAACGTCTTATTAAATGTGTCGACTGGATTACCTTCTCTGTCGCAGAAGACGAGATTGTCTGGACTGGTGTACTGAGAAATTTGTTTTATGCGGTTGGTATATCTCTCGGCGTCTTCTCTACAAACGACAGTTCGCGCACCCGTTTTTGTGGTTGGTGCCACTTCGACAACCAAGATCCGATTGCCCTCGTCATCCCTGTCAATTCTGAGGTCGCGCCAGCGTAATTGCCTTGCTTCGTTCGGGCGCAAGCCGCTGTTCGCCATAAACAGCACGTAATTGCGAAGCATTTCTCGCTGAAACTTGTGAAGAGCATGGGGACCTGCGCGATGAAGAGACCCGCCGCGCTTACTGCTTTTGGTTGTTATTGGCTCGTCAACCCACGAGCGAAGATACTCGTAAATCTTGCGCCACTCCTCTGCCGTGAAGGTGGGACGCCTGATGACACCTTTTTGGTGCTGAACTCTGGGCGCCTTGATCCAGGGTTCCCGTTTCACAAAACCCATGCGCTTTCCCCACCTGAACACTTGACGGAGCATCCCTGCTTCCATCTCGATGGTCTTTTGCGAGGGTTTGATGGCAGCGTTTGGCGGCAGAGGATCGGACGGATCAGCCGCTTCGAGTTTTTTCTTGTAGAAGTTTATTCGCCAATCCCAGTAGCGTTCGACGTTGAGGTCCGAGAGATCGCTTACCTTGTGATTCTCGAAGAACGGCAGGAAATAGCGGTTTGCGTTTCCTTTGTAGAGGCGCTGCCGATAGATGGAGAGACTGATTTCGTGAGAGGTGTAGTATTTCTGCCAGAGATTGCGGAATCGCATGTCGGTGGCAGTAATGTCGAGACCCTGCTTCTTCGCGAATCGAAGCTCGTCATAGAGGTCTTCTGCGCGCCTGAGGGCTTCGCTCAGGCTTTGGGTTTTGAGTGATCTAACAACATAGCCTTGCGTGTCAGGGATACTTATCCGCGCCTGAAATCTCTGCTGTTTCCCAGAGCTTCGCGTGTAGACAAGCACGGCTCCGTCTCGAAGGCGATGCTCATTCTCGTAAGCCATTCCGAAGCCCGACCTATCAAGGATCTGTCAAAAACACTAACTGGCAGATCCAAGACAAACAAGCACTTGTCAACAATTTGTCAAAAAGAAAAAAGCACTTGGAAATTATCCAAGTGCTTGATTCTCCACAATAAAACGAAGACGTGGACTTAACGCTTCGAGAACTGGAAGCTGCGGCGTGCCTTCGGGCGGCCGTACTTCTTGCGCTCGACCATACGCGGGTCGCGGGTCAGGAAGCCTGCCTTCTTGAGGGCGCCTCGCAGCTCGGGCTCGAAATAGGTGAGCGCACGGGCGAGGCCGTGACGGACCGCACCGGCCTGGCCGGAGAGGCCACCACCGGAAACGGTGCACACGATGTCGATCTCGGTGGCGCGGTTCGCCGTCACCAGCGGCTGCTGGACGAGCATGCGAAGAACCGAGCGAGCGAAGTAGGTCTCGATCGGCTTGCCGTTCACCGTGATCTTGCCCTTGCCGCGCTTGATCCAGACGCGCGAGGTGGCGTTCTTGCGGCGACCGGTGGCGTAGGCGCGGCCCTGGGCGTCGAGCTTGGGCTTGACGGGCGCTGCCGGAGCAGTGCTGCCCGGAGCGGCGGCCACGCCCATGGCCTGGCCGAGGTCAGCTAAGGATTTGCGTTCAGCCATGATCAGCCTCTCACCGCATTCTTGGGGTTCATTGCCTTGATGTCGAGCGGCTTGGGGTTCTGCGCATCATGGGGATGCGAGGCGCCTGCATAGATCTTGAGGTGCGTCATCTGCTGACGCTTCAAGGGGCCACCCGGCATCATGCGCTTGACGGCGAGCTCAAGCACGCGGTCAGGGAACTTGCCCTCGAGGATCTTGCCAGCATTGCGCTCCTTGATACCACCCGGATAGCCGGTGTGGTGAAAGTAGCTCTTCTGCTCTTTCTTCTTGCCGGTGAAGTGGATCTTCTCGACATTGATCACGACGACATGGTCGCCGCAATCCATATGGGGCGTGAAGGTCGCCTTGTGCTTGCCGCGCAGGCGGTTCGCAATGATGGCGGCCACGCGGCCGACGACGAGGCCTTCCGCGTCGATCAGCACCCAGTCCTTCACGATGTCCTTGGCTTTCGCCGAATAGGTTGTCATCCGATTGTCTCTGGTGTTACGGGGTCAAAGATAAGGGATGCGAAACCAGTGAGCCGCGCATCCCGCTCAATGCCGGGGTGATTACGTGCCACACCTTCCCCTGTCAAGAAAAACCCCCGCAAAGACGCAGGAAAACTGCTGTGGTATTATGATACCACACGCAGGCTCATCATCGTCAATTCGCCCTTCCCCCGCCACAAGCCATGGCCTAGAGTTTGGCCCAGCAGGGAAGTACAGATGACAGCTCGTGTTTTGATGACATTTATTGCCGTGGCAGGCCTCTCCGTGCCGGGCGCCGGGGCGGCGATCCAGCCGCCAGCCGATCAGATGCGCCTGGCCCAGGCGGCCACGCCCCTGCCCATTCCGGCGGATCCTGCCACGTCCGGCAGCACCACGCCGCCTGCGGCCACAACTCCGCCTGCTGCAGCCACCACCCCCCCTGCTGCCGCGACACCGCCTGCGGCTGCCACGCCGCCCGCCGCCGGCGAAACCTCGCCCGAGCAGGACAAGCTCCCCGACAGTCAGCCGGACGATGGTGCCGCGATGGACGACGGCGACACGCCGGGCGACGATCTGAGCCTCGGCGAAATCCCGACCATCGAAACGATGGAACTGACGCCGGAGATCGCGCGCCGCGCCCTCGACAGCTACATCACCGCGAAGGACAAGTACGCCGACAGTGACCTCGACCAATATGAGAACCTGCAGGACTTCGTCGACCAGACGGAGGATGGCAAAAAGTTCGAGGCCGACATCAAGGCAGCAGGTTTCGCCAATGTCAGCGACTGGAACCTCGCGGTCACCACGCTGGGGCTTACCTACGGCACTGTCACGGACGACTCCACGGGCGAACTAGAGCAGCAGATCAAGGAAGTCGAGGAAGACACCGAGCTCGCGCAGGACATGCGGGACAAGATGGTGAAGGCGCTGACGGCGCTGATCCCCTCCGACAACAACAAGAAGATCATCGAGGACATGCTGACCGATCCGGTCTACGGCCCGAAGCTCAAGCAGCTCGACATCGAGGAAGAATGAGCGCCCTGTTGCAGTCCGCCCTTGAGGGCGGCGTGCTGCGCCTCACGTTGTCGGACGCCGCCACGCGCAACAGCCTCTCGGAGGCGATGATGGCGGCACTGACGACGACGCTCGACAACGCCGCGGCCGACAAGGCGGTGCGCATCATCGTGCTCGCAGCCGAAGGCCCCGCCTTCTCCTCGGGCCACAATCTCAAGGAAATCAGCGCTCACCGCGCGGATGCCGACAGGGGTGCGGCCTATTTCGCGTCTCTGTTCGATGCCTGCGCGCGGCTGATGATGGGCATCGTCGGCAATCCGCGGCCGGTCATCGCAGAAGTATCGGGCCTCGCCAGCGCGGCAGGCTGTCAACTTGTTGCCACCTGCGACCTCGCCATCGCGTCAGACACCGCGCGCTTCTGCACGCCCGGCGTCAACATCGGCCTGTTTTGCTCCACGCCCATGGTGGCGCTGTCGCGCAACGTGTCCTCAAAGCATGCCATGGAAATGCTGCTGACGGGCGACGTGTTCGATGCGCAGGACGCGCTGCGCTTCGGCCTCGTCAACCGCGTGGTGCCCGGTGAGCAACTCGCCGAAACCGTCACCGCGCTCGCTGCAAAGGTCGCGTCGAAGTCGATGGTCACGGTGAAGACCGGCAAGCAGGCCTTCTATTGCCAGCGCGACATGGCCCTGGCCGAGGCTTATGCCTACACCGCGCGCGTGATGACCGAGAACCTCCTCATGCGTGACGCTGAGGAAGGCATCTCCGCATTCATCGGCAAGCGCGAACCCAACTGGACCGACGAGCCGTGAACCACGACAGCTACGCCCCCGACCTGATCCGAAGCATCCTGCAGTCGGTGAAGACCATCGCGCTCGTCGGCGCCTCGGCAAACGAGGTGCGCCCGTCCTACTTCGTGATGAAGTATCTCATCGACAAGGGCTATGAGGTGATCCCGGTCAACCCCGGCCTCGCCGGACAGCAGATCCTGGGCCAGACTGTTTACGCGTCGCTTGGGGATATCCCCAAGCCCGTCGACATGGTGGACATCTTCCGCAACTCGGACGCAGCCGGCCCGATCACCGATGAGGCGCTGGCGCTATCGCCGAAGCCCAACGTCATCTGGATGCAGCTTTCCGTCCGCAATGACGAGGCCGCGGCGCGCGCCGAGGCAGCCGGCCTCCGGGTCGTCATGAACCGCTGCCCCAAGATGGAATACGGCAAGCTCTCCGGCGAATGGGCCTGGGTGGGCGGCGATTCCGGCATCATTTCCTCGCGCAGGCAGTCGCTTCACGAAAGCGGCAAGGTGCAAAGCCTCGGGTTGGGGCCGCGCAAGGGCTATTGATTGTGGTCAATGCCGGGCGCTCCTCTCCAGCGTAAGGGCAGACCAGAAACAAACCCCGAAACTGGAGTTCCCGATGACCCTTGCCCCCAAGACTCGTTACGACGGCGTCGCCATGATCATCCATTGGCTTACCGCCGTCCTGATGATCTACATGGTGTTTTTCGGCGAGGACCTGATGAAGTCCGGCGAGACTCTCGCCAAGGCGGGCGATACGGCAAACGCGACCTTTGAGCCCTCGATCCACGTGACGCTCGGCGTGTCGATCCTGCTGCTCACGCTGCTGCGCATCTTCTGGCGCGTCACACACACCGCACCCGCTTATCCGGCCAGCATGAAGCGCTATGAGGTGGTCGCCTCCAAGTCACTGCACGGCCTTTTCTACATCCTGCTGATCGCCATTCCGCTCACCGGCTGGATCACTTTCGGTGGCTTCTCGGAGGAAGTCCCTGCCATGGCCCAGGCCCAGCTCTTCGGCCTCTTCGCCATGCCGCAGCCGCCCTTCACCGGGGAGTGGGCCAAGGAGCTTCATGAACTGGGCAGCAATGCCGCGATGATCCTCATCGGCCTGCACGTGCTGGCCGCGCTGAAGCATCAGTTCATCGACAAGGACGGAATCTTCGGCCGCATGCTGCCGTGGTGAAATAGATAGAAGGCCCTCATCCGGCCTTCGGCCACCCTCTCCCATTGTTCTGCAACAGAAGAAGGGGCTCTACCGCCACAACTCCCTTCTCCCGTCCGCAGGATGGGAGAAGGTGCCCGACAGGGCGGATGAGAGCCACTCTCCGCAAGCCCGGCTCCCCCGCAAAATCCCTCAATTGTCCTTCTTTCATTCCCGCGATAGTCTCGCGCCCCAACGACAAAACGGGAGACGAAGACATGGCCGAGAGAACACCGGGTTTCGACACGCTGGCGCTGCATGCCGGCCAGGCGCCGGACCCCGCGACGGGCGCGCGCATCACGCCGATCTATCAAACCACGGCCTACGTCTTCAACGACGTGCAGCACGCCTCCGACCTTTTTGCGCTGCGCGCCTTCGGCAACATCTACACCCGCATCATGAACCCCACCCAGGGAGCGCTCGAAGGCAAGGTGACGGCGCTCGAGGGCGGCACGGCCTCGCTCGCGGTGGCATCGGGCCACGCGGCCCAGCTGCTCGCCTTCCATACCATCATGCAGCCGGGTGACGAGTTCGTGGCCGCCCGCCAGCTCTACGGCGGCTCGATCAACCAGTTCGCCCACTCCTTCAAGTCCTTCGGCTGGCACGTGTTATGGGCCGATGGCGATGATCTCTCTTCTTTCGAAAAGGCCATCTCACCCAAGACCAAGGCGATCTTCATCGAATCGATCTCCAACCCCGGCGGCCGCGTGACGGACATCGCCGGCGTGGCGAAGATCGCGCAGACGGCAGGCATCCCGCTGATCGTCGACAACACGCTGGCCACGCCCTACCTGTGCAAGCCGTTCGAGCATGGCGCCAACATCGTGCTGCACTCACTCACCAAATTCATGGGCGGCCATGGCAACTCCATGGGCGGCGTCATCGTCGACGGCGGCAATTTCGACTGGTCGAAGTCCGGCCGCTATCCGCTGCTGTCGGAGCCAAACGGCTCCTACCATGGCCTCAAGCTGCATGAGACCTTCGGCAACATCGCCTTTGCGATCGCCGCGCGCGTGCTCGGCCTGCGCGATCTTGGGCCGTCGATCGCGCCGCTCAATGCCTTCCTCATCCTCACCGGCATGGAAACGCTGGGGCTTCGCATGCAGCGCCATTGCGAGAACGCGCTGAAGGTGGCCCATTGGCTGAAGACGCATCCCAATGTCTCGTGGGTGAACTACGCCAGCCTGCCGGATGACAAGTACCATGCGCTGGCCCAGAAATACTGCCCCAAGGGTGCGGGCGCGGTGTTCACCTTCGGCCTCAAGGGCGGCTACGAAGCAGGCGTCAAGGCGGTGTCATCGGTGAAGATGCTGTCGCACCTCGCCAACATCGGCGACACCCGCTCGCTGATCATCCACCCGGCGTCCACCACGCACAGCCAACTCAACGCCGACCAGCTCAAGCTGGCGGGTGCCACGCCTGACGTGGTGCGCCTGTCGATTGGCCTCGAAGACGTTCAGGACATCATCGCCGATCTCGACCAGGCGATTTCGTAAGTCACGCATTCATTCCTCTCCCTCACTTCGTGGGGGAGAGGAAATCCACTGCTAAACCCGCACCGCCCTCAGTACCGCAACCCGCTCGCCCTTGAGCGCGCAATGCAGGTTCCAGATGGCTGCCGCGAACACCACGAGCGCGCCACCCTGGTGCGCCAGGCCCAGCCACAGCGGCACCGCCCAGAGCAGCGTCCAGATGCCGAGCGCCACCTGCGCGAAAACGGTCGCAAGCAGGATCATGCTGCCACTATTCCACGCCACATAGGCCTGCACAGCCACCAGCACGGCGATGAGATAAGCGAGGTTGCGGTGGTTGAACTGCACGGTGAGCGCGTTCTCGAACATGTTGCGCCACCACGGTTCGGCCGCGAAAAGGCCCTTGGGCACCACGGCGCCGTCGATCAGCGGCCAGGTGTTGTAGCCGAAGCCCGCGTCGAGGCCGGCCACGAAGCCGCCCGCCGCCACCTGCAGCACCACCAGCGCAACAATCGCCAGCGCCAGCCACTGCGGGCCGGTCTCCGGTGCATGGCGGCTGCGGCCGAGGCCGAGAGCCACCCACAGGATCGCACCATAGATCACGGTGGCCAGCGTCAGGTGTGCCGCCAGCCGGTACTGGCTCACGTCCACCCGGTCGACGAGGCCCGAGGCCACCATGTACCAGCCGAGCGCGCCCTGCAGCCCGCCCAGCACGAACAGCACGCCGCAGCGCACTGCCGTCTTGGCGTTCAGCGCGCCGGTCACCGCGAAATAGGCGAAGGGCAGGAAGAAGGCGAGGCCGATCACCCGCCCAAGGAAGCGGTGCCCCCACTCCCACCAGTAGATGAACTCGAACTCCTGCAGCGTCATCCCCTTGTTCACCTGCTGGTATTCGGGGATCTGCTTGTATTTCTCGAAGGCCTCCAGCCAATGCGCCTCGGTCATCGGCGGAATGGCCCCCAGCAGGGGCTTCCACTCCGTGATAGAGAGCCCGCTGTCGGTCAGCCTTGTGGCGCCGCCCACGATGACCATGCAGAAGATCAGTGCCGCCATGAAAAGCAGCCAGGCGCGCACATAGGGCAGCGCGGTGGTTTGCCGGTGATTGAAGGTTTCAGAAGTCATCAGACCGCAATACGGCGGCGGCGCCCAGCGGTTCAAGTGATGAAGCGCCGCAGCCACCGGACCTTGCGCCCGCCGCCGCACGGCCCTATCCAGCCGCAATGACGCTGCGCACCCGCAAGGCCATCGGCACCATCGCAACCGTCGCCTTCCTCATCGCCTATGCGCTGGTGATGATGGCGGTGGGCGGCATGCTCGTCGTCGGGCGTGGCATGGCCTTCGAATTCCCCTTCTATCTCGTGGCGGGACTGGGCTGGCTTCCCGTGGTCATGGCCATCATCCGATGGATGTCGAAACCCGACCCGGCCTGATCCCCAGTCGCATTCTCCGGCCAGCCTCAGCGCGAGGCTGGCGTCTCGTCCTCCAGCGTCGGCACGCCATCGTTGTCGTTGGCGGCCAGGGCTTCCAGCGGATCGTGCCTCGGCCACTCGAAGGTGAGGCCTGCAAGCCGCACGGGATAACCGCCGCGGGCGTCAACCACATCCAGAAGCCGCCGCGCCCCTGCCCGGTCCAGCCGAACCGCAATCTCGCCCTCCACGCCAATGTCACGGAGCCCGTCCACGAAGCCCAGCGTCGCGCGCAACAGGCCGATCAGGCGGATATCGCGTTCACCGGGCATGTTCTTTCCTTCCACTGCCGTGTTCAGAAAGAATTTACCGTCTTGCTTACGTGAAAACATCCTGAAACTTCCCTCAGAAGTCGATTGCAGTGAATTAGGGTAATCATAAGTCGTTAATTGGAAATGGTTTTCCGAAACGGTTCTCGGTAAAGGCTTCCTTTCCGGAAATCCGAAAATCACATCACCTTCGTTTCCGGCCTGCACATGAATTCAGATTACAACCGTTTTCATGCGCCAGACTGACCATTCACCAAGCCTCGCTGCCGGCCATGCCCTGATCGCCGCCGCGCTCGGCCTGTCGTTGCTGGTCATCGTCGGCCTGATGCTGACCGGAAACTAAAGGGTTTCTGACCTGCGCATCCAGGGCATGCGCCTGCGGATCAGCGGCTTCTACAAATTGCCAAGCCTTGCCGTAACGGCCATGGTGTTCAGGGCTTATGGAGCATGACATGCAATTGCTGGAGGCAAACGGCCACCGCTATCTATTCGTAATGGCGGTCGAAGCTGAATACGGCCGTGAACTCTCGCGGCGGTTCAATCCGCTGTTCACGGGTGTCGGGCCGGTCGAGGCAGCATCGGCGACATCGGGCGCCCTCGCGGCGCTCTCTGCCAGCGAACGCTTGCCCGATTTTGTCGTGAGCCTTGGCTCAGCAGGTTCCCACAAGCTCAGCCAGACGGACATCTATCAGGTCTCCACCGTGGCCTACCGCGACATGGATGCCTCGGGCATCGGCTTTGCCAAGGGCCTCACCCCGTTTCTCGACATTCCCGCCGAGTTGCCATTGCTGGCCCCCCTTTCACATGTGCCTGCCAAGCGCCTCTCCACCGGCGCCAACATCGTCAGCGGGGCAGCCTATGCCGACATCGACGCCGACATGGTGGACATGGAAACCTTCGCCGTCGCCCGTTCCTGCATGCGCCACAACGTGCCGCTGATTGGGCTTCGCGGCATATCCGACGGCGCGGCGGAACTGAACCACATCAACGACTGGACCCAGTACCTCCACATCATCGACGAAAAACTGGCGAAGGTGGTCGACGATCTGCTTTCCGCATGAGCCCTGCCAGCCATTTGGGGGCCGTGATCCAACCTGCCGCGCGGCATTAAAAAAGGACCGGGGATTTCTCCCAAGTCCTTGTTTAAATGGTCGGAGCGACTGGATTCGAACCAGCGACCCCTATCCCCCCAGAATAGTGCGCTACCGGGCTGCGCTACGCTCCGACACGGCGCCGCTGTAGCATTGTTCAGGCGGCAGCGAAAGGGTTATTCGCCGCCTCAGCGGCTCTGCGAAGGATCCAGTATCCGCCGCGCTTCGCCCAGGTCACGCAGGGCAACCCGCAGCATGTCGGCATGGCTTTCGGAGAGGCGGTTGACGACCACCCGCACCTCGCCCAGGGGCAGAAGAGGTTGCACCGGTGCGCCAGCCTCAGCGGTCGGGGCGGCCTTGCCACCCTTGCCGACACGCGGCGCGGGCTTGGACATGCCAGGCGGCGGCGCCGACGCCATATCACCCTCGCGTTTCCGGGGTTCGATTTCGCCGCGGCCCACGCCCGCCACATAGGACGCGCCATCCTCCTTGAGGATCTTTTGCACGCCGCGGATGGTGTAGCCTTCCCGGTATAGAAGGCCACGGATACCCTTCAGCAATTCGACGTCGGACGGGCGGTAATAACGGCGCCCGCCGGCGCGTTTCATCGGCTTGATCTGCGAAAAGCGGGTTTCCCAGAAGCGCAGCACATGCTGCGGAACGTCAAGTTCCTCTGCCGCCTCGCTGATGGTCCGGAAGGCGTCGGGAGATTTTTCCACCATGCGGCATCCCTCCTTAGGATGCGGCGTGCCGCGAAAGCCTATTCTTCCTCGGAGCCGCCTTCGAGGCCATTGATGACGTTCTTCATCACCTGGCTGGGACGGAACACAAGCACACGGCGGGGGGTAATCGGCACTTCCTCGCCGGTCTTCGGATTACGGCCGACCCGACCGTTCTTGGCACGCACCATGAATGTGCCAAATGACGAGAGTTTCACGGTCTCGCCATCGATCAAATGCTCCGACATCATGTCGAGCATGCTTTTTACCAGATCGGCCGATTCACTGCGCGACAGCCCGATCTGACGGTGGACAGCTTCACTGAGATCAGCGCGAGTGAGAGTCTTGCCAGCCATTCTGAACCCCCTGCAAGGATTCAGAAACTACGGTGCGGGCCGCCGCCGGTCAACAAGAAAAATCGGGTAACTCAAGGGGTTACGGCTGAAGCTTCAATAGCGGGCCAGAACCGCGCCCCAGGTGAAGCCGCCGCCCATGGCCTCGAACAGGATGAGTTCGCCCTTCTTGATGCGCCCGTCCTTCACCGCCACATCGAAAGCGAGCGGGATCGAGGCCGCCGAGGTGTTGCCGTGGCGATCCAGCGTCATGACGATCCGGTCCTCGCGGATGCCCAGCTTGCGGGCGGTGCCTTCAAGTATGCGGCGGTTGGCCTGGTGCGGCACGAACCAGTCGACCTGGTCGGGCGTCACATGGGCCAGCTTCATCGCCTCGTCCATCACCGTCGCGATGTTGGTGACGGCATGCTTGAAAACCTCGCGGCCCTCCATGCGCAGGTGTCCCACGGTTCTGGTGGTGGAGGGTCCGCCATCGACATAGAGCTTGTCGCTGTGGCGCCCGTCGGAGCGGATGCGGGTGACGAGGATGCCTGGGCTGGCGGGCGAATCCGGATGCTCCTCGGCCTTCAGCACCACTGCGCCGGCGCCATCGCCGAACAGCACGCAGGTGCCGCGGTCGGTCCAGTCGAGGATGCGCGAGAAGGTCTCGGAGCCGATGACCAGCGCGCACTTGCCCTGCCCGGCCTTCAGCATCGCGTCCGCAACGCTCAGCGCATAGACGAAGCCGGAGCACACCGCCTGCACGTCAAAGGCCGCACCACGTGTGATGCCGAGATCGTATTGCACCAGCGTGGCGGTGGCGGGAAACGTATTGTCGGGCGTCGCGGTGGCAAGAATGATGAGGTCCACCTCGTCGGCGGAAACGCCGGCATGTTCGAGCGCACGGCGCGCCGCAAGTGTGCCCAGGGTGCGCGTCGTCTCACCCTCGCCCGCAATGTGGCGGGATTTTATTCCGGTGCGCTCGACGATCCATTCGTCGCTGGTATCGACGATCTTGCTCATGTCGGCGTTGGTCATCACGCGCTGCGGAAGCGCTGATCCGCATCCGGCGATGACGGACCGGATCACGGTCTTCGTCTTGTCGTTCATAGGCTGGCTTCCGCTGGGGCTTCGCGATGTTTCAGAAGCCCCGTCATCAGTTCAACGTCAGTCTTGATCTTGTTTACGAGATCGTTGCGCACGATCTGGAGCGCCATGTCGATGGCGGTTGCGAAACCCAGTGCGTCGGTGCCGCCATGGCTTTTCACGACCACGCCATTGAGCCCAAGGAACACGCCACCATTGTGCTTGCGCGGGTCCATGCGGTCCTTCAGCGCCCGGAAGGCGCCCTGCGCCAGGAAAGCGCCGATCCTCGACAGCAGCGTCCGCTGCAGGCAGAGGCGCAGGTACGTGGAAAGCTGCTTTGCCGTACCCTCCGCCGCCTTCAAGGCGATGTTGCCGGTGAATCCCTCGGTGACGACCACGTCCACCGTGCCCTTGCCGATGTCATCACCCTCGACGAAACCGGCATATTCGATCGGCAGCTTGGAATCGCGCAGGATGCGACCTGCCTCCTTCACCTGCTCCTGGCCCTTGATCTCCTCGACGCCGACGTTGAGCAGGCCCACGGTGGGCTTCTCGACACCCATCAGGGCGCGCGCCATGGCCTCACCCATCACCGCGAACTCGACGAGTTGGGCTGCGTCCGCGCCGATGGTAGCGCCGACGTCGAGCACGACGCTCTCGCTGCGCATGGTCGGCCACATGGCGGCGATCGCCGGGCGGGAAATGCCGGGAAGGGTCTTGAGCACGAAGCGGGCCATGGCCATCAGCGCGCCCGTGTTGCCGGCCGATACTGCGGCATCGGCGGCACCCGTACGCACCGCGTCGATGGCCAGCCACATGCTGCTCTTGCCGCGGCCCTGGCGCAGCGCTTGGCTGGGCTTTGCGTCCATGGTCACGAAGACCTCGGTGTGGTGGATTTCGGCCCGTTGCTTCAGCTTGGGATAGCGCTCCACCAGCGGGGCGATGCGGCTGCGGTCACCCACCAGCAGGAAGCGGATATCGGGATGGCGCTCGGCGCACAGGGCCGCCCCGGGAATCACCACCTCGGGACCGGTATCGCCACCCATCGCGTCCAGAGCGATGGTCAAATGTTTCTTTGTCGTCAAAGTCTTGCCGATACTCGCCCCGTGTCGCCCCCTGTTTTGGGCCGGAGCCTCCGGGGACATGATCCGAAGGCTTAGGAGATTGCCTCGCGAAAGTCATTCCAAAAACGGTTGCCGGCAATTTCCTTACGTCAACTGCCCTTCTTGGGGGCCAGCACGGCAAAGGGTGACGGCGCCTTGGCTTCCGCAGCGTCATCCTCGACATGTCCCGGAAAGGCCTCCCCCGGCTTCCGCGGATAGGGGTCCAGGTCGAGAGCCAGGGTCTCGGCCACCACCTCGCCCAGGTCGATCCAGCCATTGTCGATGGGATCGGCGTCGTCCTCCTGCTGATTGTCCACCACCGCGCCATGGGGCAGGAAATAGCGCGCGAGCGGCACCGACACGGTTTCCCGGAAAGCTTCGAGGCTGATCACCGAAACCTGCTCCAGGTCGGCCGTGATGTGGCCTTCGAGCTTCATGCCCCCGCCCCGCCAGGGCGTGGCCCGGATCTCGGCCGACAGCGAATGGAGAACGGGAATCTTGAAGCGCTTGGCCAGCGCCTGCAATTCCGCCGGTTCCGCCGAGAGCTTTTCGGTGGAGCCGAGCTTGGGCACGCGGTCAACCTGCAGCGGGCGGGAGAATTCGAAGTGAGATGGGCGGTTCTTCATGGCGTTGGCTCCTTGAACGTGACTTGCCCCCCGGCAATGGCGCCGGACCCCTGCGCGGCGAGGTGGCCGCGCTGGTCCTTGAGGTAGGCGGCCAGAAGCGTGGCCCCGGCGGGTGCGGGGTCATCCGGGAAGACATTACGGGCAATGACCGGGACGAGGCCATCCCCCTCGCCGGCCAGCGCGGCGTCATAGGCGGCGATCCGGCCATAGAAGACCTCCGCCATCTTGCGCACCTTCTTGCCGACTGAGATGTCGCCCACCCCCAGTTCGCGGAGCGAGCGGTCCATGTCGCGGAAGAATTCGTCCACCAAGTCCTGCCGGAAGGCGGGTTCAACACCCTTCAGACGGTCGAGAACGAGGTAGGTGTGCAGCGCCACCATGTCGAATCGCCCGTCCAGCGTGTCGGCCACACCCCATTGGGCATAGAAGGCAGGGTGCCGTGCGGCAGCCACAATTGCCTCGTAACAGCGGCGTTCGGGCGCCTGGGAGCGGTTGAAAAATCGTTTCAGGATCATGTTATTGCGGCTAACGGAAGATATGGTTCACGAGTTTCTTATACGATTCCGTCGGTCAGGGGATTAGGATCTAGATTGCGGCTCATGCAGACTTCCAAGACGCGCTTCATCACCACCATCCTCGCCGCAGCCGGCCTCTCCCTGGTGCTTGCAGGGTGTTCCACGAAGCTGGAGCACCGGGGCTACATGCCCAAGCCCGGCGCCTTCGACCAGATTACCAACGGCATGACCAAGATGGAAGTCGAGGGCATCATGGGCACGCCCTCAACCACTGCCTCGGTGCAGTACAAGGGCGACAGCTTCTACTACATCTCCCAGATCACCCAGCAGAAAGCCTTCATGACCACCGAGACCGATCGGACGGTCATCGCCATCCGCTTTACCGAGGACGGCCGGG
Organism: Rhizobium sp. Q54; assembly: GCA_945889445.1. Lineage (GTDB taxonomy): Bacteria > Pseudomonadota > Alphaproteobacteria > Rhizobiales > Aestuariivirgaceae > Aestuariivirga. Next base: position 49,761 of record CAMDBX010000013.1, on the reverse strand, counting down.
TCAAGAGCTATGCCCAGTACGGGCTGCTGGACGGCCGGGTCATCGACATGAACACCAACAAGACGCCGGTTTATGGCGAGGACACCTCGCTCGTCAGCTCGCTGCTGCGCAGCTCCAAGGGCACGCGCACCGGGCCGATGCTTCAAGGCAAGTTCTAAAGCTGCTAGGCTGCCCCGATGGAACTCATTCTCAGGGGCGGCCGGGTCATCGACCCATCACAGGGTCTGGACGGCATTCGGGACGTGGCCTTTGCCAATGGCAAGGTCGCGGACATCGCAACGCGGCTTGATAGCGCGACGGCGGAGGTGCGGGACGTCTCGGGCCTCATCGTCACACCAGGCCTCATCGACATTCACACCCATGTCTATTGGGGAGGCACCTCGCTTGGCATCGATGCGGAGGAGTTCTGCCGCACCTCCGGCGTGACCACCGCGGTCGACACGGGCTCTGCCGGCCCCGGCAACTTCATGGGCTTCCGCAAGCACGTGATCGAGCGCTCCGCCGTCCGGATCCTGGCCTACCTGCATGTGAGCCACGCCGGAATCTATGGCTTCTCCAACACCGTGATGGTGGGCGAGAGCGAGGACATCCGCCTGATGGACCCGGTGACCGCCGCTGAGGTGGCTGACGCCAACCGCGACGTGATCGTCGGCATCAAGGTGCGCGTCGGGCGCCATGCCTCGGGCGACCAGGGTGTTGCCCCGCTGAACATCGCGTTGCAGGTGGCGGAGGAGACCGGCCTGCCGCTGATGGCCCACATCGACGAACCACCCCCCTCCTACGAAGAAGTGATCGCCATGTTGCGCCCGGGTGACGTACTCACCCATGCTTTCCGCCCCTTCCCCAACTCACCGGCCACCGCGCAGGGCACAGTGAAGGCTGCGGTGCTTGCGGCACGCAAGCGCGGCGTGCTGTTCGACATCGGCCACGGCATGGGTTCCTTCGCCTTCAAGACAGCGCGCGCGATGCTGGCCAACGGCTTCCCGCCGGACACTATTTCATCCGATGTCCACGCACTTTGCATCAACGGCCCGGCCTTCGACCAGGTGACCACCATGTCGAAGTTCCTGTGCCTCGGCATGAGCCTGCCCGATGTGATCAAGGCCTCGACCGAGGGCGCAGCCTTCGCGCTGAAGCGGCCTGAGCTTGGCAGCCTCAAGCCCGGCAGCGCGGGCGATGCGACGCTGCTCTCGGTGGACGATGGCACCTTCGATTACGTCGACGTGGTAGGCGAGCACCTCGAAGGCCGCCAGCGCATTCATTCGCGCGGCGTGGTGATCGCAGGCAAGTGGTGGCACCCGGCTTGAGCGGCGAGCCTCGTCTTCTCTCGCTTCTTCAGCGGGAGAAGAAGGGACCCGTTGCCGAACGCAACGGGGATATGAGGGGATATTCGCACGGCCTCACGCTTCGGTGCGCACTTCCCCTCACCTACCCCAACTTCGTTGGGGCCCCCTCCTCTCCCGCCTTGCGGGAGAGGACGACGCATCATCCCCTCACGATCCCTTCAATCTCGCCGAACACCGCGGGCGGCGCCACGATGAGACTGTTGCCCTTGAACAGCCCGTCATGACTGAGGAAATCGCTCACCTTCCCGCCCGCACCCTCGCATACGGCTATGGCGCCGAGCGCGTCCCATGACTTGATGAGCGGCTCGAAGAAGCCGACCAGCCGTCCCGCCGCTACATAGCAGAGGCCCAGCGCGCCGGAGCCGTCACGATAGAACATGCCGCCCTTCTCGAGCAGGCGGGTGAAGCCGGGAAGGAAATCCTGTGGCCCGCTCTTCGGCGAATAACCGGCATAGGTGATGCCCTCGCGCACCGACTGTGCAACGCTCACGCGGATCGGCTTGCCGTTGAGCGTTGCGGGGATGTTGCGGCCGCCAGCGAAGAGCTCGTCACGCGCCGGGGCATAGACCATGCCGAACTGGATGATGCCATCCTGCATGTAGCCGATCGACACGCACCAGCTGGTCATGCCGAGGATGAACGGCTGCGTGCCGTCGATGGGGTCGACAACCCAGATGCCCTGCCCCGCTGTATATTCCGTGGGCGGCGTTTCCTCGCCGAGGAAGGCATCCTGCGGAAAGGCCTTGGCGAGACGATCACGGATCAGCAATTCGGTGTTGACGTCTGCCTCGCTGGCCAGATCCTGCGGGCCCTTGTTCTGGATGGTGAGCTGGTCACGCGCGTTGAAGTAGCCCAGAGCAACCTTGCCCGCCTCCTGCACAAGGGCGAGGCCGAATTCATATCTGTCCGTCATGTCAGTCCTTCCAGAGCCAGGCAGCACCCCGCACGCCGCTCGCATCGCCGTGCCTGTTGCGCAGGATGGGCGTGTGGAACACGGTGGAGAATGTGCGCGCCGCCAGTGCCGGCGGCAGGTCGTCATAAAGCTCGTCAACGTTCGACATGCCGCCGCCCATGACCAGCACATCGGGGTCCAGCGCGTTGATGACGGTGGCGAGACCGCGCGCCACGCGGTCGATGTAGCGACGCCAGAGAAGATTGGCGAGGTGGTCGCCATCGCGCTTCAGCGCCATGATCTCGGTGGCCTTCAGTTCCACGCCCTTGTGCTCCGTGTACTGAGCTTCAAAGGCCCTCCCTGAGCACCATGTTTCGATGCAGCCAACGCGGCCGCAGTAGCAGGGCTTGCCGGGGATTTCGGTGGTGTCCGGAAACGGCAGCGGATTGTGGCCCCATTCGCCGCCGGAATTATTGGGGCCGTGGTGGGCGCGGCCGTTCACTGCGATGCCGGCGCCGACGCCGGAGCCGAGGATCACGGCAAAGACCACGTTGTAGCCGGCCCCTGCCCCGTCCACCGCTTCGGAGGCCGCGAAACAGTCGGCGTCGTTCTCGACCCTGATCCCGCGCTCCAGAGCCTTTTGCAAGTCGGCTTCGACCGGCTTGCCGAGAATCCAGGTGGAACTCGCACCCTTGCCCAGCCTGCTCTTCGGTTCGAGAGAACCGGGGATGCCGATGCCCACCTGCCCGTTGCGCCCGGTCTTCGCTTCCAGCGCATCGACCATGGTACGGATGGCTTTCAGGCAGCCCTCATAGTCATGGCGCGGCGTTGCCTCGCGCAGGCGCAGCAGCTCGCGCCCGTCGCGTTCCATCGCAACGCCCTCGATCTTGGTGCCGCCCCAGTCGATTCCGATCAGCATGTCACGTTCCTCTCAAGGTCATCTCGCCGCGACCGAGTTCGAATTGCAAGCAAAAGAAAACCCCGCGCGGATTGCTCCGCGCGGGGCTGCATTGATCGGTCGTGCTGCTTAGTGACCGGCCAGAACGGCCAGCAGCAGCAGCGCCACGATGTTGGTGATCTTGATCATCGGGTTCACGGCGGGGCCCGCCGTGTCCTTGTAGGGATCGCCGACGGTGTCACCAGTCACCGAGGCCTTGTGGGCATCGGAACCCTTGAAGTGCTTCACACCGTGGGAGTCCACGAAGCCGTCCTCGAAGGACTTCTTCGCATTGTCCCAGGCGCCGCCGCCCGCCGTCATCGAGATGGCGACGAACAGGCCGGTGACGATCACGCCCATCAGCATGGCGCCCACGGCCGCGAAGGCCATCGCCTTGCCGGCAATCGCGAGGATCACGAAGTAGACCACGATCGGCGAGAGGACCGGCAGGAGCGACGGAAGGATCATTTCCTTGATCGCGGCCTTGGTCAGCATGTCCACGGCGCGGCCGTAGTCAGGCTTATCCGTGCCCTGCATGATGCCGGGCTTTTCCTTGAACTGGCGGCGCACTTCCACCACCACGGCCTGGGCCGCACGGCCCACAGCCGTCATCGACATGCCGCCGAAAAGATAGGGCAGCAGACCACCGAACAGGAGGCCGACGACGACGTAAGGATTGGCCAGCGAGAAGTCCACCGCGCCCAGTCCCTTGAAGTACTGATAGACGGTCGAGCCTTCGGCATTGGCCTGCGTGGTGAAGTAGGCGAGGTCCTGCGTGTAGGCCGCGAACAGTACCAGCGCACCGAGACCGGCGGAACCGATGGCATAGCCCTTGGTCACGGCCTTGGTGGTGTTGCCGACAGCGTCCAGCGCGTCGGTGTTGTGGCGCACTTCCTTCGGAAGGCCCGCCATTTCGGCGATACCGCCCGCGTTGTCCGTCACCGGGCCGAAGGCGTCGAGCGCCACGATCATGCCGGCGAGAGCGAGCATGGTGGTGACGGCGACGGCCGTGCCGAACAGGCCACCCAGGATATAGGTGACGATGATGCCCGCGATGATGACGAGGGCCGGAAGGGCGGTCGCTTCCATCGAGACGGCCAGTCCCTGGATCACGTTGGTGCCGTGACCGGTGATCGAGGCCTCCGCGATGGAGTTGACCGGGCGCTTGCCGGTGCCGGTGTAGTATTCGGTGATCCAGATGATGGCCGCCGTGATCAGCAGACCAACGATGCCACACCAGAACAGGCTCATCGGCGTGAAGCCGCCGAGATCGACGGACATGCTGCCAAAAACCAAGTAGATCACCGGCAGCAGCGCGATGAGCGAGAGTACGCCCGTCGCAAGCACGCCCTTGTAGAGCGCGCCCATGATATTGTTGGAAGCGCCGAGCTTGACGAAGTAGGTGCCGATGATCGAGGTGATCACGCAGGCGCCGCCAATGGCGAGCGGGAGCACCATGCCGGCAAGCTTGAACTCGGCCGGAAGCGCAATGGCCGCGAGCACCATGGTGGCCACCGTGGTCACCACATAGGTTTCAAACAGGTCAGCCGCCATGCCGGCGCAGTCGCCGACGTTGTCACCGACGTTGTCGGCGATGGTGGCGGGGTTGCGCGGGTCATCCTCGGGGATGCCGGCCTCGACCTTGCCGACCATGTCGCCGCCGACGTCCGCACCCTTGGTGAAGATGCCGCCGCCGAGACGGGCGAAGATCGAGATCAGCGAGGCGCCGAAGGACAGCGACACCAGCGCGTCGATGACGGTGCGGCTGGTAGGATCGAAGCCCAGCGAGTCCTTGAGGAAGCCGAAGTAGAGGGTGACGCCGAGGAGGCCGAGGCCCGCCACAAGCAGGCCCGTGACGGCGCCCGCCTTGAAGGCGAGATCAAGGCCGCCGGCCAGCGACTTGGTCGCCGCCTGCGCCACGCGCACGTTGGCGCGCACCGAAACGTTCATGCCGATGAAGCCGGCGAGGCCCGACAGGATGGCGCCGATGGCGAAGCCGATGGCCGACCATTGGCCGAGAAGCAGCCAGGCGATGACGAAGATCACCACGCCGACGATGGCAATGGTGGTGTACTGACGGTTGAGATAGGCCTTGGCGCCTTCGCGCACGGCCGCGGAAATCTCCTGCATACGGGCCGTGCCGGCGTCAGCAGCCATGAGGCTGCGCGTCGTCACGATGCCGTACACGATGGAGAGCGCGCCTGAGAGCACGATCAGCCAGAGTGCAGTGGTCATGATAAACCCTTGTGTTTGTTCGCGTTTCCCCAGAGCCCCGTACGCGGAATCATCCGCGTTTTCCCTGCCCCGGAAGGTGCGCAACGGTATGCCTGATCAAGGGCTTTGAGGCAACAACCAGAAAAGCCCCTCAGAAAGGCCAGTTCCGGCCCTATTTTCGGCACAATTTAGGTTTATATTCCTCACTTCGGCTGGACAGAGGGTGGCATGAAAAGCGGGTTTCTGGGGGTGATTTTCGGACTGGTACTGGTGGCTTTGGGCTTCTACGCCGTGCCACAGGGACTTGCGGCCGCGCAGTTCCTGGCGGGCCCGCGGGATGAGGCCGCCAGTGCCGATTATCTCCTCTCCCACAAGACTGCTGACGATTACACCGCCGCCGCCGAGCAGGCGCTGGCCGCCCAGGACGAGGACCTTGCCGCGGCCATTGCCCAACTCGCCGCGGCACACGCCGTGGCGCTGCCCGCCGACCTCACTGCCCGCATCAAGGCGGCAGAGGATGCCGCTGCGGCCCGCACGGGTGCTGATGCTTGGAACGGTTTTCTCTCCGGCGACGCGCCCAACGAGGCGGCGCTTGCAGGCGCCGTGGCCGCCGACCTGACCGGCGTAGGCGACGTTCGCGACCTCTATACCCAGGCGACACGCTACCTGAACGGCGAGGAGATCGACCCACTCATCATCGGGCTTGCCACGGTGGGCCTGGGCCTGACCGCTGCCACCGTTGCAACGCTGGGCGCCACCGCACCCAAAAAGGCGGGGGTGAGCACGCTGAAGGCGGTGAAACGGGCCGGACGCCTGTCGCCGCAGCTGGCGCAGGAGGTGGGCGTGGTCGCTGCCAATGCGCTGGATGGACCGGCGCTGGGCCTGGTTGGAACATCCATGGCGCGGTTCGATATTGCCGCGGCGCGGGCCGCCTCGGGCCGGGTGCTGAATGCGGAGGCGGTGTCGACGCTCAAGGGCCTCGGCACGGATGTGGCGACGATTGGTGGCAATGCCGGATACCGCGCGACGGTGGCGGCACTGAGCAGCGCAAATTCGGCCAAGGAGATGGGCGTGATCGCCCGGCTCTCCGCCCGTTTCGGCACGGCGACGCGCGCCGTGATGGTGCTGGGCGGCGGCGCGCTGACCTTCGCCAGCATGATGACGACGGCTGCGTTCTGGTCGCTGTGGCTGGTGCTGTGGATCGCAGGCTTCGCATTCGGCGCGGCGCGGCTGGGGAGATGGATTGGGCGGTGGATATGGCCGGGGCGTGTGACTTCCCTTCACCTTCGCCGGGCTTGAAGAAAGCCTCTTGAGTCTTCTCCCGCTTCTTCTGCGGGAGAAGAAGGGACCCGTTGCGGAACGCAACGGGGAGATGAGGGGAACGAAGCTCGGCTTCGGCGTCCGCGTCACCTCACCTACCCCAACTTCGTCGGGGCCCCTCCTCTCCCGCGTTGCAGGAGAGGACAAGGGGCAAGCGATCAAACCGCCTTCGCCGCCTTCCCCTGAGGGTGCCGCACCAGCCAAGCGATCATCACCAAGGCCAGCACGACCATCGGGAACACTGCGAAGTTGACGCCCTCCCAGCCGAACCAGGCGAGGAGCTTGCCGGCCATGAGCGAGGTGACGGCGGTTGTCGTGAAGACGAGGAAGTCGTTGAGGCCCTGGGCCTTGTTCTTCTCTTCCGGCTCGTAGGTTTCGGTGAGCATCGTGGTGCCGCCGATGTAGCCGAAGTTCCAGCCTAGCCCCAAGAGGATGAGGCCGATGGCGAAGTTCTCGAAGTGTATGCCCATCAGCCCTGAGACCGCAGCACCGACCAGCAGCAGCATGCCGATGGCGGAGATCTTCTCCGCGCCGAAGCGGGTGATGAGCGAACCGGTGAAGAAGCTGGGCACGAACATGGCGAGCGCATGCCACTGGATGACCCAGCTCGAATCCTTCACCGAGAAGCCGCAGCCGAGCATGGCGACCGGGGTGGCCGTCATCACCAGCACCATGATGCCGAAGGCGAGCATGGCCGTCATCGCCGCCACGATGTAGCGCGGCTGGCGGGCAATGACGCCGAGCGGACGGCCCGATGGCGCATCGTGCTTCTGGGTGAGCGGAATGTCGATGAACAGCAGGATCGCTGCACCCACCAGCGCCACCACCGCCATGGCCACCCATGTGCCGGCGAAAGTGACGGGCGCGAAGAGGTTCGTCGTCGCCATCACCATGAAGGTGCCGACAAGGGCCGCGACGATGCCGCCGGTCATCACCCAGGAAATGGCCTTGGGGCGGAAGGCGGGACTTGCCGTGTCCGCCGCCGCGAAGCGGTAATAGGAGGCCGAGGCCTGATAGATGCCCGAGACGAGGCAGCCCAGCAGGAACAGCTCGAAGCTGCGGACGAAGATGGCATAGGCACCAATGAAGGCGCCCGCAGCACCTGCGAGCGCGCAGAGCACGAAGCCGGTACGCCGGCCGACCCGGCGCATCATCAGCGAGATCGGGAAGGTGGTGAGCGCCGTGCCGACGATCGAGAGCGCCATGGGCAGCGTTGCCCAGGCCACGCTGGGTGCGAGCGTCGAGCCGATGAGGCCCGAGGTGACCACGAGGGCGGTGGAGGTTGCGCCGAAGATCGCCTGCGAAGCGGCAAGGATCAACGCATTGCGGCGGGCTTTCGCGTCGTCGAAGGTGGCGGCATCCGCCGTCACGCAGGGAATTCCTTCGGGCGCTGCTGGCGGGCCAGCTTGTCGAGCACGCCATTGACGAAACGCGGCTCCTCGACGCCGAAGAAGGCGTCCGCCACGTCGACATATTCGCTGATCGCCACCTTGGCGGGGACGCGCTCCATGAACATCAGCTCATAGGCGCCGGCGCGCAGGATGGCGCGCACGGTCGAGTCCAGCCGGTGCAGCGGCCAGGCCTTGTCGAGGAGCAGGTCGACCGCGGGGTCGATGGCCTTCTGCTCGCGCACCACGCCGTCGACCACGTCCTTGAGGTGGCGGTAATCAGCCTCGCCGCACTGGCCGTCCTCGAAATTCTCGCCCGACGCGCGGGCGGAGAATTGCGCCAGCGTCTCGCCCACGTCACTCCCCGACAGATCCATCTGGTAGAGCGCCTGCACGGCGCCGAGCCTTGCGGCCGAGCGACGCTCGCGGGGGTATTTCTTGTTGTCGTTGGCGCTCACGACGCGGCCTTCGAGTCGAGGCCGGCGGCCTTGCGGCCCATCAGGCGGGAAAAGCGGATCATGCTGAGGGCCGCATCAGCGGCGCCGCCGCCCTTGTCCATGTCATCGACCTTGGCACGGGCCCAGGCCTGGGCCTCGTTCTCGCAGGTGAGGATGCCGTTGCCGATGCACAGGCCCTCAAGCGTCAGGTCCATGATGCCGCGGGCGCTCTCGTTCGATACCACGTCATAATGGGTGGTCTCGCCGCGCAGCACGCAGCCCAGCGCCACATAGCCGTGGTAGAGGCCGGTCTCATGCGCCAGCGCAATGGCGCCGGGGATTTCAAGCGCGCCCGGCACCGCCATGCGCTCCCACGTGGCGCCGGCCCGCTCGATGGCCGCAATGGCGCCGCGACAGAGCTCGTCGCAGAGCTCGCCGTAGAAGCGGGCTTCGAGGATCAGGATGTGGGCGCGCACCTGTTCGACGGGTGCGGTGGATTTTTCAATCTTCATGTCGGTTTGTACTCGGTGAGCCGGGCGACATAGCGCGCCAGCATGTCGATTTCAATGTTGACCCGCTGGCCCACCTTCATGGTGCCCCAGGTGGTGACGGCCTGGGTGTGCGGGATGATGTTGACGCCGAAGACATTGCCCTCGACCTCGTTGACGGTGAGCGAGGTGCCGTCGATGGCGACCGAGCCCTTGGGCGCGATGAAGCGCGCGAGCTCATGGGGCACGCGGAAGCGGAAGCGCATCGAGTCGCCCTCCGGCGTGATCGAGACGATCTCGCCCAGGCCATCGACGTGGCCCGAGACGATGTGGCCGCCCAGCTCGTCGCCGATCTTGAGGGCGCGCTCGAGGTTGATGCGGGTGCCCTGCCCCCAGTCGCCGAGCGTGGTCTTGGAGAGCGTTTCGGCCGAGGCCTGAATGGCGAACCAGTCCGCCCCCTTCTCGATCACCGTGAGGCAGCAGCCGTTGCAGGCAATGGAAGCGCCCATGTCGACGGTGCCGAGATCATAGGCGGTCGCGATCTCGAAGCGGGTGTCACCCGCTTTTTTGACGGCGCGCACGGTGCCGATGTCGGTGATGATGCCGGTGAACATGAAACCCTCTTATGGGCGGGCTTCATAGACGGTCAGGAGGTCGCTCCCAAGCTTTTCCTGCCGGATGGGTTGGAATGGCTGCAATGCCTGGTCGAGCGACAGACCGTCGAGACCGTCGACCCCGTCCGGACCCAGCGTCAAGGGAGCGCGGATGAGGTGGAATTCATCCACCAGCCCGGCTTCGAGGAAACTGCGCGCCACCCGTGCGCCACCCTCCACCATCAGGCGATTGATGCCGCGAAGGCTCAGTCCCTCCAGCACCTGCCGGAGACTGCCACGCAGCACCTCGGCCCCACGACGGGCGAGGTGGGAGGCTGGCGGCAGGCTTGCCTGTCGGCTGAGGACGAAGGGCTGCGGGGAACGGCCCTCGAGGCCCGGAAGGCGGCAGGTGAGTTCCGGGTCGTCAGCCATCACGGTGCCCATGCCGACGAGGATCGCATTGCTCTGGGCGCGCAGCAGGTGGACGTAAGACCTGGCCTCGGCACCTGAGATGGCGGTGCGCTTGCCGGCTGCGGCGGCGATCTTGCCATCGGCGGAAAAGGCCATCTTCAGAATCACTTGAGGGCGGTTCTTCTGAATTCGAGTCAGGAAGCCGGCCATGTCGCGCCGGGCCTGTTCGGCCCCCAGCCCGCTCTCGCAGGCGACGCCTGCGCGCGACAGGATGGCGTGGCCGCCGCCCGAGACGCGGAGGTCAGGGTCTTCGATTGCCGTGACGACGCGGGCGATGCCAGCGGCCACCAGCGCCTCGGCGCAAGGCCCGGTCTTGCCGTGGTGAGCGCAGGGTTCGAGGGTGACGTAGGCGGTGGCGCCGCGGGCCTTGTCGCCCGCCATGGCGAGGGCTTCGGTTTCGGCATGGGGGCGGCCCCCGGGCTGGGTCCAGCCCGCGCCGACGAGGCGGCCGTCCTTGACGATCACGCAGCCGACGTTGGGGTTTTCAGCCGTGGTGCCCAGCGCCCGGCGGCCGAGCCGGAGCGCTACGTCCATCCAGCGGGCGTCGTCAGTTGTCACCGGTCTCGCCGTTGTCGTCCTCGCCCGAGAGTTCACCCAGAAGCTCCTCGAAGTCCTTGGCCTCGCGGAAGTTCTTGTAGACCGAGGCGAAGCGGACATAGGCCACGTCATCGAGCATCTTGAGGGCTTCCATGACGAGCTTGCCGACGGTTTCGGACTTGATCTCGCTCTCGCCCAGGCTTTCCAGCCGGCGCACGATGCCGGAGACCATGCGTTCCACCCGCTCCGGGTCCACCGGGCGCTTCCTGAGCGCCACCTGGATCGAGCGCATCAGCTTGTCGCGGTCGAAGGGCACGCGGCGACCCGACTTCTTCAGCACCATCAGCTCGCGCAGTTGCACCCGCTCGAAGGTGGTGAAGCGGCCCGAGCAATCCGGGCAGTAGCGGCGGCGGCGGATGGCCGTGCCGTCCTCGGTGGGACGGCTGTCCTTCACCTGGGTTTCTTCATTGGAGCAGAAGGGGCAGCGCAAGGGATGGTGACTCAACCGTTGGAGTTGCCCCATGTGTGGGGGAGCGGCGGGGGTGGGTCAAGCCCCTCGGTGCAAGCGCCTGAGGCGGGCGGCGGAATGTCCTCTCCCGCGCCGCGGGAGAGGAAGGGGCCCCAACGAAGTTGGGGGAGGTGAGGGCAAGCGCGCACCGAACGTCGATGGGGGACTGCTTCCCCTCATCTCCCCGTTGCGTTCCGCAACGGGTCCCTTCTTCTCCCGCTGAAGAAGCGGGAGAAGACCCTAAAAATGGCCGGGACAAGCCCGGCCATGATGGTGTTCAGACAGATGAGCCCGATCAGTAGATCGGGAACTTGGCCGTCAGCTTCTTGACCTTGGCGGCGACGGCCTTCTCGACCTTGCCGTTCTTGTCTTCGCCGTTCCTGGCGAGGCCATCGAGCACCTCGTTGATGAGGGCGCCCACTTCCTTGAACTCCGCCGCGCCGAAACCGCGGGTGGTGCCCGCAGGCGTGCCGAGGCGGATGCCGCTCGTGATGGTGAAGGGGGCCGGATCGAACGGGATGCCGTTCTTGTTGCAGGTGATGTAGGCGCGGCCCAGCGACTGCTCGGCGGCCTTGCCGGTGACGCCCTTCTTGCGGAGGTCGACCAGCATCAAGTGCGTGTCGGTGCCGCCGGAGACGAGGTCAGAGCCGCCGTCCATCATCGCCTTGGCGAGGACCCTGGCATTGTCGGCCACGGCCTTCGCGTATTTCTTGAAGGCAGGCTTCAGCGCCTCGCCGAAGGCCACGGCCTTGGCCGCGATGACGTGCTCGAGCGGGCCGCCCTGGAGGCCCGGGAAGACGGCCGAGTTGAACTTCTTGCCGAGGTCCTCGTTGTTCGAGAGGATGAGGCCGCCGCGGGGCCCACGCAGTGTCTTGTGGGTCGTGGTGGTGACGACGTCGGCGTATTCGAGCGGGTTCGGATGCACGCCACCGGCCACGAGGCCGGCGAAGTGGGCCATGTCGACCATCAGCCTGGCGCCCACCGAATCGGCGATCTGGCGGAAGCGCTTGAAATCGATGATGCGCGGATAGGCGGAGCCACCGGCGATGATGAGCTTGGGCTTCACCGCCAGCGCCTGCTCGGCCAGCTTGTCATAGTCGATGAGGTGGTTGTCCTCGCGCACCTTGTAGGGTGCCACGGTGAACCACTTGCCGGACTGGTTGACGGGCGAGCCGTGGGTGAGGTGGCCACCGCAGGCGAGGTCGAGGCCCATGTAGGTGTCGCCGGGTTGGAGGAGCGCAAAGAACACTGCCTGGTTGGCGGTGGCGCCGGAGTGCGGCTGGACGTTGGCGTAGGCGCAGTTGAACAGCGTCTTGGCGCGGTCGATGGCCAACTGCTCGGACACGTCGACATACTGGCAGCCGCCATAGTAGCGGCGGCCCGGATAGCCTTCGGCGTATTTGTTGGTCATCACCGAGCCCTGCGCCTCAAGCACCGCCTTGGAGACGATGTTCTCAGAGGCGATCAGCTCGATCTCGTGCTGCTGGCGGCCAAGTTCCTGGGCGATGGCCTTGGCAATCTTCGGATCCGACTTGGACAGCGCTTCCTTGAAGAAGCCGGGGAACAGCGGCTTGCGCGCCGGGGCGGCAACCTTCCTCTTCGCGGCCACCTTCTTCGCCGGCTTGGCCTTGGCCTTCACCTTCGCGGTCTTCTTCGCGGTCTTCTTTGCAGGCTTCTTCACGGACTTCTTTGCCATGTGTGTCTCCTCCAGCACCGTCGCTATACGTTGAGGCGCAATTGGCAGATTGCGCGGATGAGGTCCAGATACATCTTTGGCTAGCGCAGGCGACACGGCTGCAGCGGCAGGATGGATCGCATTTGCGCCGCGCAATGGAAAACGGGCGGGAGATGCTCCCGCCCGCTGTACGATCCGGCGTCGTGCCGCCTCAGTTGGTGGCGGTGGTCTTGGTGGTGGCAGGCGGCTTGGCAGCGGCGGCAGGCTTCGGCGCCGGGCAACCAGACGGCAGCTTGCCATCGGCACCGGGCTTGCAGTTCGCCGGCTTTGCAGCGGTGGCCGCGGGCTTGGTTGCGCTGGCCGCAGGCTTGGTTGCGCTGGCCGCAGGCTTGGTTGCGCTGGCCGCAGGCTTGGTTGCGCTGGCCGCGGGCTTGGTTGCGCTGGCCGCGGGCTTGGTGGGCGTTGCGGCGGCAGTCGTCACCGGCTTCTTTGTCGGAGTGGCGGCCTTGGTGCCGGCCTTGGCGGATGCCGTGGTGGTGGCGGGCTTGGCCTTTGCCTTGGTCTTTGATGATGCCGCTGTCTTGCTGGCGGAGCCCTTGGTGGTGGCAGTCTTGGTGGCAGGCTTCTTCGTCACCTGCTTCTTCTTGACGCCCTTGGTGGTGGTGGTCGTGGTGGTGGTCGACGAGGCGGAGGCGAGATCGTCCTTGCTCGAGCCGAGCAGGAACTTCTTGGTGGAGGCGGCGCCGGGCTTGGCCTTGGACGCCTGCTTGGCGGCGGCCTTCTTGTCCTTGGCGGGCTTGTTGCCGAGGTTGATCAGGCTGTCGCCGGCCTGCTTGTTCTGGCCGGGCCTGATCACTTCGTTCTCGGCGTTCTTGCCGCGGAACAGCGAGGCGAAGACGCCGCCGTTGTCGGTGTCGATGTCGTCCTGGAGATAGGGGATCGGCTTCAGCACGAAGCGCTGGCCGTTCAACTTCTCACCCACCGGCAGCGGCTGGCCGACAACGAAGCCGGTGCCGTCCAGATCGTAGACGTCCTTGCGGAAGGCGGCGACGCCATCCTTGGCGGGCCAGGCGGTGAGATAGGCCACGCGCAGCTGCGGGGCGTTGGCGATGTTGACGTCAAGGCGCTCCTTTGTCTCGGCGAGGCCGGCAATGCGGGCCTGGTCAAGGCCGTCCTGGCCCTGCAGGATCCAGTCCAGCATGATCGCCACCTTGTCGACGCGCACGCAGCCCGAGGAATAGAAGCGGTTCGAGGTCTTGAACAGGTGCGGCTCCGGCGTGTCGTGGAGGTAGATGCCAAAGGGGCTGGTGAACTCGATCTTGGCGGTGGCCATGGCGTTGTCGCCGCCCGGCTCCTGGCGGAAGTGATAGTCGGTGATCTTGGCGCTGCGCCAGTTGATCTTGTCGGGGTCAACCTCCGGGCCGCCGACGCCGTCGAACACCTTGATGTTCATGTCGGCCAGCACCTTGGAGGCGCCGCGCGACTGCATGCGCGGAATGATGTCGCGCTCGACGATGGAGGGCGGCGCGTTCCAGTAGGGATTGAAGCGCACGATGGTGAGCGGCGTCATCGCCACGGGCGTGGGGCGCGACTCGCGGCCGACGATGGCGTTGTGCAGCGAGAAGACCTTGCCGTCAGACACGGTCTCGATCTGCTGGGCGGGAACGTTGACGACGATGTAGCGCGCGCCGAGGTCCTTTGAATATTCGGCAAGCCGCGGGATGTTGGCCTGGATGGTGGCCAGCCTCTGCTGGGCGGTGACATTCAGCGCGGAGAGCGTTGCCCCGTCAACCACGCCGCTGGCAGCGAGGCCATGATTGGCCTGGAAGCGCTTCAGAGCATCCTCGGTGGCGGAGGTGAACACCTGCTGGAACTCGCCCTGCGTGGCCTCGAGCTGCAGATAGCCCTCGACGTAGAGGCGCTGGTTGAGGATCGCCACCTGCTTGCTCTTCGAGCCCTTCTTGATGCGGCCCTTGGGCACGACGGGCCAGCCGCCATCGGCGACGATCTTGGCATATTTGTCAGCCATGGCCTGGATCAGTGCCGGGCTGTCCGGGGTCACGAAGGGTGCCACGCTGCCATCGTTGATGACGCGGGTCTCGGTGGTGGCGGCGATGCCGGAGCCCTGGGTGTGGCCCGCGGCGGCAGGCTGGGCGGTGGCCTTCTTCTTGCGGTTCATCTGCGAGAAGAGTGACTTTTCCTCTTCTGCCTGGGCGAGACCGGGAAGTGCTATCGTCACCGTGAGGGACAGCAGAACCGCCATCGAAACGCACTGCAGAGCGCGCTTCGGTCGCGCGAAAGCCCACAACTTCATCACAACCTCATTCTCCGGGACCGCAGCAAATGCCCATCACTCGGACGCCTGCCGCGGCTCAATACCAGTTGGTGCCCGACTCGTCAAAACCGGGCCACATTGCAGCCACGACAAGCCCCGCAATTGCGGCAACAATGAGATATGACGCAGCGCGAGGCTGGCTCCCAACGGAGTTCGGGGCCGTGCTGATGCTTTTGGGCAACAGCACGGCCCCTCCCGCCGTTTGCAGGGTCGGAAAACGTCACAGGCGATACAGAATCTGGTCAGTCCAGTAGCGCTCGAGCCGGGCGAGCGACTTGTTGATGCGCTCCAGCTCGTCGGCACCGAGCCCGGCGACCTGCTCCACGGCGCGGAGCTGGCGATCATAGAGGGCATCGACACGGTTGCGGATGGCCTGGCCCTTGGCCGTCAGGCGGACGCGGACGGAGCGCCGGTCATTGGCGGACCGCTGGTGGTGGACGTAGCCCGCCTCGACCAGCTTCTTGAGGTTGTAGGATACGTTGGAGCCCTGATAATGGCCGCGGCTTTTCAGCTCGCCCGCCGTCAGTTCGGCATCCGCCATGTTATAGATCAGCAGCGCCTGAACCGGGTTGATGCCCGGTTCGCCATGGCGTTCGAAATCGTCCTTGATGACCTCGAGCAGGCGGCGATGGAGCCGCTCGATCAGATTGACCGAGTCGAGATACCTGAGCTTCACGGGGCTTGAACCCGTTTCGGCGGCGAGGCTGGCGGATGCCTTCGGTTCGGCTGGCATGACGTTACGATCACCCTTGTTGCGGGGCCGGTCTCTTGGTTTGACCGGTCCCCTTCCCGCGATCGAGGCTAGGTTCCAGCCCTTAATCGCCGCTCAATTCTTTGAGTAAACATCTCCTTATGGTTTCAGATATTTGGGCGAATTGGCGACAGGCTTTACAGAGCCCTGCCGAACAGCCTTAAGCAGCGGTTGGCGAACAGGGTGAACGGTTTGCCAACGGGCGTGCCCGAGGGGGAACCCGACGGGCGCTGCAGCGCTTTCAAGCAGGCTTGCAGCAATGGGGCAGAGCGGCAAAGATGCAAGCCGTGAAAGCCCTCATCCTCATGCTTGCCGCCTGCCTCGGGGCCGCGGATTGCGCAGTGGCGGCGGAAGACATGCCGAGGCCCCGGTTACGCCCTGCCGATGCGGCAGCACCCGCAACGCCGGCAGCGGCCATCCCGGTTCCGCAATTGCGCCCGGCGCCTAACGCTGCACCGCAACCCGAAACGCCCGCCCCCAGCCTCAAACCGGCCGACGGCTGGCCGGCCGAGGTGGTGGCCGCCGGACGGGCGGAGTGCCAGAGGCTGCTGTCCGGGCTGGACATCGCCTACAAGCCCGTGGAGCCGATCGGCGAACAGGGCGGCTGCGGGGCGCCAGCGCCCATCGATGTCACGGCGGTGGCGGGCGTGAGGCTGGTGCCGCCCGCCACGCAAACCTGCCCCATGGCCGCCGCCCTGTCCGCCTGGGTGGCTGACGGCGTGAAGCCCGCCGCAAAGCGCCGACTGAGAACCGAGGTCACAGAAATCCGCACCGCCACCTCCTATGCCTGCCGCCGCCGCAACAATGGCTCATCCGGCAAGATGTCGGAGCACAGCAAGGCCAATGCCCTGGACATGTCGGGTTTCACCTTCGCCAAGTCGGCGGGCGTGACGGTGGGCGGCAAGGACAATTGGGGCGAAGGCCTGCTCGGCGCCATGGGCCTGTCCAAGGGCGGCTCCTTCCTCGAGGACATTCGCGCGGCAGCCTGCACAGATTTCACAACCGTGCTGGGGCCGGGCTCGGATCCGTTCCATGGCGACCACTTCCATGTCGACATGTTGCAGCGCAAGGGCGGCTACCGCATTTGCCAGTAGGGTGCGGGAGGCCGGTTGCGCGCCCGGCTTTCCTCTTGTTAATGATCGGGGATGACACATCGCCCCTCCGCTGCCTCCACCTTTCCCGCCCTCCGCATGCGCCGCAACCGCCGCACCGCCTGGTCGCGCGCGCTGGTGCGCGAAAACACGCTCACCGCCCATGACCTGATCTGGCCGGTGTTCGTGATCGAGGGGCAGAACCGCACCGAAGCCGTTGCCTCCATGCCGGGCGTCACGCGCTACTCGGTGGACCTCATCGTCGACAGGGTGAAGGAGGCAGCGGACCTTGGCATTCCCGCCATTGCCCTGTTCCCCAACACTCCGCGCGAGTTGCGCACCGAGGACGCGCGCGAGGCCTTCAACCCCGACAACATCGTGTGCAGGGCGGTGCGCGCCATTCGCAAGGCGGTGCCGGATATCGGCATCATGTGCGACGTGGCGCTCGACCCCTATACCAGCCACGGCCATGACGGGCTGATGGAGGGCGAGCACATCCTGAACGATGCGACACTCGAAGCACTGGTCAAGCAGACCATGGTGCAGTCGGAAGCGGGCTGCGACATCATCGCGCCATCGGACATGATGGACGGTCGCATTGGCCGCATCCGCGCCGCACTCGAGGACAAGGGCCACGAGCATGTGCAGATCATGGCCTACAGCGCCAAATATGCGAGCGGCTTCTATGGGCCGTTCCGCGATGCGGTGGGCTCGTCCGGCACGCTCAGGGGCGACAAGCGCACCTACCAGATGGATCCCGCCAATACTGACGAGGCGATCCGCGAGGTGGCGCTCGACCTCGCCGAAGGCGCCGACATGGTGATGGTGAAGCCCGGCATGCCCTATCTCGACATCGTGCGGCGCGTGAAGGAGACCTTCATGGTGCCGACCTTCGCCTATCAGGTGTCAGGCGAGTACGCGATGATCATGGCCGCCTGCAACAATGGCTGGCTCGACCCCAAGAAGGTGATCACCGAAGCGCTGATGAGCTTCAAGCGCGCAGGCGCCGACGGCATCCTCACCTACTTCGCCGTCGACGTGGCGAAGGGACTGAAGGCCACGTGACTTCACCTTCGCCGGGCTTGACCCGGCGATCCTCTGCATGCCGCAACAAGAGGATGCCCCGGTCCAACCGGGGAAAGGTGAGTTGTGGGGAGGCAGGAAGATGTGTTCCTAACCCTTCTTATCCAAATTCTGGAACCTTGCGATGAGGCTGGACGTATCCCACCGTCCACCGCCGAGTTTCTGCACTTCGGCGTAGAACTGATCGACGAGCGCGGTGACGGGAAGCGGCGCGCCGTTGCGACGCGATTCCTCGAGGCAGATTCCGAGATCCTTGCGCATCCAGTCGGCGGCGAAGCCGAAATCGAACTTGCCGGCGATCATCGTCTTGTGGCGGTTCTCCATCTGCCAGGATCCGGCAGCGCCCTTGGAGATCACCTCGATCACATCTTCCATCGGAAGGCCGGACTTCATGCCGAAGTGCACCGCTTCGGCAAGACCCTGCACGAGGCCGGCAATGGCGATCTGGTTCACCATCTTTGCAAGCTGGCCGGAACCCGCAGGACCAAGCAGCTTTCGCATGCGCGAGAAATGCGCGATGAGCGGTTCAGCCTTCGCATAGTCTTCCGGGTCGCCGCCGCACATGACGGTGAGCACGCCGTTCTCGGCGCCCGCCTGCCCGCCAGACACGGGCGCATCGACGAAGCCCAGCCCCTTCTGCTTCGCCGCGGCGTGAAGTTCGCGCGCGACGAGAGCGGATGCGGTGGTGTGATCGATGAACACGGCACCGGGCTTCATGGTGGAGAAGGCACCCGCAGGGCCGGTCGTGACCTCGCGGAGGTCGTCATCGTTGCCAACGCAGGCGAAGACGAAGTCAGCGTCCATAGCCGCCGCGGCCGGAGTGGCGGCGGTGGGGCCCATGAAAGCTTCCGCCCACCTGGCGGCTTTGGACGCGGTCCGGTTGTAAACCGTGACCGAAACCCCTCCGCGTGTGACGAGATGCCCCGCCATTGGATAGCCCATCACGCCAAGACCAATCCATGCCACGCGCATTTCGCACTTCTCCCTCGCTGCTGCCTGTTTCGTAGGCCATCGCCAGTCCGGAATCAACGCGCCAGCCCAGCGTGAGCCTTGCAAGGCATGGTGTGAATGGCCTTATATGGCTATAGTTGATTGACACTTTTTTCCGGAGCAGGCTGACGTGAGCATCGAGCGGCGGAATTTTCCGCAGTTCTTCATTACCGCCCCCTCGCCCTGCCCCTATCTCGCGGGCCGTGTGGAGCGAAAGGTATTCACCCATCTGGTCGGCCATGATGCGCGCAGCCTCAACACGCAGCTGAGCCAGGGTGGCTTCCGCCGGAGCCAGAACATTGCCTATCGGCCGGCCTGCGATGGCTGCACCGCTTGCGTGTCCGTGCGCGTGCCCGTCAACACCTTCGAGATGACGCGCGGCTTCCGCCGCACGCTCAAGATCAACGCCGATGTCGATGCCACGGTGGTCAAGAGCCAGGCCACCTCGGAGCATTATTCCCTGTTCCGCGGCTATATCGACAGCCGCCACAGCGACGGCGGCATGGCCGACATGACGGTTCTCGACTTCTCTGCCATGGTCGACGACAATTTCGTCGACAGCCGGTTGGTCGAGTATCGCGTGCACGACGTGATCGATCCCAATGGGCGACTGCTGGGCGCCGTGCTGATCGACATTCTCGGCGACGGGGTTTCGATGATCTACAGCTTCTATGACCAAGAGGAAGCGAACCGCAGCCTGGGCACCTTCATGATTCTCGACAACATCGCGCGCGTGCGCCGGCTTGGCCTGCCCTATCTCTATCTCGGCTATTGGGTGCGCGGATCGCGCAAGATGGACTACAAGTCCCGCTTCCTGCCGCAGGAGCGGCTCACGGCCGAAGGTTGGACGCTGCATCGCAGCAACGCCGTATAATCACTTAGAATTTGTTGACCTTAGGGCAGATCTAGGCTTGTGTAGACGTGTTGGTTGCGTCTACTTGTGTGTCTTGATGTCTTTTGATTCCTCACCCTCCGGGCGGCAGATCGGTGCCGCCTTCATTCTGACCGCGTGCGGCGGACTGCTCTTCACATTCGACCTGCCCTTGCTTCGCCTTTCCATGGCCGATCAATGGACCATGGTCTTCGTGCGCGGCCTTCTGCTGTTCAGCACATTGTCGCTCGGCTGGGTGGTGGCGCGGATGATGGGCGACCGTGCGCCCTTCCTGGCCGGCGCGGCGGGAATCGCCGTGGCCTGCACCAGCACGCTGGGCAATATCTCCTATATCGGTGCCGTGGTGCACGCACCGGCGGCGAACGTGGTGTTCCTGATCGCGCTGACGCCAGTGATTGCCGCCTCACTTTCGCATTTGATCCTGGGCGAGAAGGTTCACGCCTACACCTGGAGCGCGACGATCCTGGCGCTGTGCGGGGCAGCGCTGATCACCTCCCAAGGCATCGACAGCGGCCATTGGGTTGGGGATGCGCTGGCCATCACCTCCGCCTTCTGTTCGGCAACCATCCTGACGATCATCCGGGCCACGGGGAGCAAGGTGGCCACCAGCCTTGCACTGGGCAGCCTCGCCTCATCCCTCATTGCCCTGACCTTCTTCCAGATCGCACCGGGAACCCTTCTCGGCACCGGGGCCTTCGGGGTGCCCACCCTGCTCTGGCTGGCGCTCAACGGCCTCATCGTCATGCCGCTCGCAACGGTGTTGCTGGCGCGCGGCCCGCGGCTTCTGCCCTCGGCCGATGTCAGCATGTTCTTCATGTTGGAAACCATCCTGACACCAATCTGGACGTGGATGCTGTTCGCCGAAGTGCCGACGCCACGGGTGCTGCTGGGCGGCATGCTGCTGATCCTCACGCTGCTGGCGCACAGCTGGTGGCGGCTGACCGTTTCACTTCGAAAGCGTGCTGAATTAACCGCCGAGGGCAGCTGATTTTGTTCACGCCGGCTGCAATCGTTTAGACTTACTATACAAGATCTTCCTATAATGTGATTGACGCTGCGTCGAGTTTGGTCAATCATTAACCGAGGCTTGAACTGCAGGGCTGCACGAGCAGCCAGTCCCTTCGGGGGCCGTGTGGCTTGAAGTGTCGGGGTTAAGTGTATGTATGCGTTGAATGTTGGCCTTCAGGGCGTACAGCCCCTCGGTGCCGAAACGGGCCTCGCGGACCCGCTCAGGACCGTGATGGCGATCTCGAACCTGATCGCCGCCGGCACGGAACAGGGCCTCAGCTTTCACATCTCCACCGACTTCGCCGGCCTGGCCCGAGAGCGCCGCCGCCTGCGCAACAGCGATGTTTCCCCCATGTTCGACCCGCAGGCCTGCCGCAGCCTGTCGGAGCGCGGCTTCTGGATGTCACTCGTGGACCGGGACGGCAACACGGTGGGGCTGCAGGCCTTCCGGCTGGACGATGCCGATCCGAACCTGGCCGAATGGGTGCTGGGCTGGATGATGGGCCTTTACGCCAGGCGGCGCGAAATGATCGTGCCGCGCGCCGTGATGCCGCCGGAGCACTCGCTCTCGCACTTGATCCGTGGACGGATCGTCTATCACGGCGAATTGTGGATCGACAAGCATTGCAAGGTGGGCTTCCCGGTGTTTCCGCGCGTCGGCATGCTGCTGGCCATGGTCAAGTGGCAGCCGGAGGCGATCTGGGCTCTCACCGGACAATCCATGGCAACGCGCGGCCATATGGTGCGCATGGGCTACGGCCACCTCGAGCAGAGCTTCCTGACCTGGGAATGGGAGCCGGACGGCGCCGAGCAGGCGGAATGGATCGGCGTGGCGCTGCGCCGGCACCTGGAATTCTCGATTGCCGAGTTGTCGTCCGCCTCGGCTACAGAGGCGAGATATCAACCTCTGCAAGCTCCGTAACGACGCGTACGCTTTTCCTGTTGCGACCCTGCACGAGCGGCAGCACGACGCGCTGGTAGGGCACCCACACCACGTCGCCCCGCGCCGAGGCCATGGCCGCATAGATGTGATCGTGGTGCGGTTCGCCGGTCCGCGTCACCTGCGGATAGGCGCGGCTCACCGCCTCGTCATAGGAGTGGCCGATGAGGCAGGGATAGGACACCGGGTTCAACCCCCACAGCTTGGCGATGGTCGATTGCGGTCCGACGCGAGCCACACGGTAGCGATGCGATGAGGGATCATAGGCGCAGTCGATCGACACGTCCTCGCTCGCCGCATTGTCCTTCAATGCCCTTTGCAGGACCGGCGGCACGCTGCGACCGCTCTCGGTTGCCTTTCGGATGTAGACGGTCTGCGACAAGTGCACATCACTCTTGTGGATGAGGTGGTGGATGCGGTCCGCCACCATCCACGGCTGTTCATGCCGCTCGTTGAAGCAGCCTGCCGAATAGTACTGGAGATGAAAGGGGCCGAAGGCTCCCTGCAGCCACTCGGCCACGAAGAACAGCGAGGACCAGTTGCGCGAGAACATGCTCCAGCGAATGGTGGTACCCTGTTCGCTCTCCACCAGCTTCACGTAGCCGGTGCGCTGAAGAAGGTCACGCTCCTCGATCTGAGAACAGGCCTCGGACGCTGCCGGCGGTGGCACGATACGCCCGTCCAGCACCCAGTGAATGCACGTTGCCATGCTCTATTCGCTCCCTTCCCACCTCGGTCAGGGAGAATACACTGCGGGAGTTTAATGCAACCTTAGAGAGTGCAAACGCTGTCAGATTTAGTCGAGCGTCACCTTGTAGCGGCTCACCGCGAGCGCCACGACGACCACGAGCATGAGACCCAGCACCGCGAGTTCTTCCGACATTTGTGCCGCTGTCGCTCCCTTGAGCATCACGCCGCGGACGATCCGCAGGAAGTGGGTGGTGGGGATCACCTCGCCGATCGCCTGGGCCCAACCCGGCATGCCGCGGAACGGGAAAGCGAAGCCCGACAGCAGAATCGACGGCAGCAGGAAGAACATCGACATCTGCATCGCCTGCAGCTGGTTCTGCGAAACGGTGGAGAAGGCAAATCCGATGGCAAGATTGATGGTGATGAAGAGCAGCGTCGCCACCCCGAAGACGACATAGCTTCCCACAAACGGAACGCCGAACAGAAGCTCCGCCGCGGTGATGACGACGAACACCTGCACCGCACCGATGAGGATGTAGGGCGCGATCTTGCCGGCCATCACCTCGATCGGCTTCACCGGCATGGCGAGGAGGTTCTCCATCGTGCCGCGCTCGCGCTCACGCGTGACGGCGAGGGCCGTCATCATCACCATGGTCATGGTCAGGATGACGCCAAGCAGTCCGGGCACGATGTTGTAGCGGGTGATGCCTTCGGGATTGTAGCGCCGGTGCAGCACGACCTCGACAGGTTGCTCGGTGGGCCGATGCACGGCGAGAGGCCCGGACAATTCACGCGCCAGCGTCTGCGCCACGGCCTGGTTCACGGCATTCATGGCGGGGCCGGTGGTGGCGGGGTCGGTGGCGTCAGCCTCGACGGCAAGCTGGGGCTTCTCGCCGCGCACCAGCTTGCGCGTCAGGTCGGCCGGGATAGTGACCACGAACTGCACCTCGCCGCGTTGCAGCAGCTCATCGGCCTCGGCCTCCGTCGCCGCTTGCCGGGTGATGGTAAAATATCCGGTGTTCTCCAGCGCGCTGACCAGGCTGCGCGAGAGCTGCGAATGCTCGGAGATGAGCACCGCAGTGGGCAGTCCCTTGGGATCGGCGTTGATGGCAAAGCCGAACAGCACGAGCTGCATGATGGGCATGGCGAACATCATGGCAAAGGTCGGCCTGTCACGGCGCAGCTGCAGCGCTTCCTTGACGATCATCGCCCACAGCCTTGCGAGGAAGTCGGTCACGCCGCCTCCAGTGCATTGTCGCGCGCCCGGCCCATCAGGTGGATGAAGACGTCCTCGAGCGTTGGAGAGGCCTCTTCCCAATGCAGCCCGTCACCACGATAGGGCGCGACCGCCGCCCACAGCGCGGCATTGTCAGGCCCGCACACATGAAGCGTGGTGCCAAAGGCCGCAGCAGCTGTGATGCCCTCGATATCACGCAGGCGCGGTGCGAGCCGGTCAGCCCCGGGTCCGGTGGCGACCAGCGCCGAGAGGCCGGAGGCTGCAATGATCTCATCCGCAGTGCCGCGCGCCATCAGCTTGCCATAGGCGATATAGGCGATCTCGTGACAGCGCTCGGCCTCGTCCATGTAGTGGGTGGACACGAGCACCGTGATGCCCTCGGCTGCCAGCGCATGGATTTCATCCCAGAAGGCGCGGCGCGCCTTGGGATCGACGCCGGCCGTCGGCTCATCGAGCAACAGCAGCTTGGGCTGGTGCAGAACGCAGGCCGCCAATGCCAGCCGCTGCTTCCAGCCGCCCGACAGCCCTCCCGTCAGCTGGTGCTGACGCGTGGCAAGGCCGAGGCGCTCGAGCGCGGCATCGACCACCTCGCGGAGATTGCGCAGGCGGTAAAGCCGGCCGACGAACTCGAGGTTCTGGCGGATGGTGAGGTCTTCGTAGAGACCAAAGCGCTGCGTCATGTAGCCAGCCTGCGCCTTGATCGCGTCACGCTCGGTGATGATGTCATGCCCGAGGCAGCGGCCCTCGCCGCCATCCGGCGTGAGTAGCCCGCAGATCATGCGCAGCGTCGTGGTCTTGCCTGAGCCATTGGGACCGAGGAAGCCGCAGATGCGTCCCGGCATGATGCGCAGGTCCACATGATCGACGACAGTGCGCTGTCCGTAGCGCTTCACCAGGCCGCGCACGTCGATGGCGGGCACCGTCACGACAGAGGCTCCACCTCGATGGGAAGGCCGGGGCGAAGCTGCGTGTCAGGCGCTTCGGGCCGGGCCTCGACGAGGTAGACGAGCTTGGCGCGCGCGCCCTCGGAATAAATGACGGGGGGCGTGTATTCGGGCTGGCTCGCCACCCGAGAAATGGTGGCACGACCGGGAGCGCCACAGCCGTCACAGCGATAGGTGATGAGCGTGCCGGGCCGGGCCTTCGCCAGCGCCGCCTCCGGCACGAAAAAGCGCAGGTTCACGTCACCGGGCGCAAGCAGCGAGACAACAGGCTGGCCTGCGGCCACCCATTCACCCGCCTTAAAGAACACGTCATCCACGTCGGCTGTGGCGGGCGCAACGGGCGAAAGGTTCTTCAACTTGTCACGCGCAGCGACAAGCTGGGCATCAGCCTCGGCGGCGCGCGCCGCGGCAGCGCCGATCTCCGGGGAGCGCGCGGGAAGTGCTGCCACCTTCTCTGAGGCACTCAGCTCGGCAAGGCGCGATTCATAGTGGTTCACCTGCTCCTGCGCCTGGTCGAGGCGCGACTGCGCGGCGGTTCCGCTGCTGGCGAGCGTCGAGGCGCGCTGCAGTTCCTTGTGCGCGAGAGCAAGCGAGGCGCGGGCCTGACCGATCTGGGCGCGGATCACCGCGATCTCCTCCTCGCGCTTGCCGGTCAGCAGGTTCTGGTGTGTGGCACTTGCGGTGGCGAGGGCCGCCTCGGCACGCGCGACCTCTGCCTGGGCCTGCGCCGGGTCGAGCGCGAACAGGACCTCGCCGGTATTCACTGCGTGCCCCTTGATGGCCTCCATTTCAAAGATGCGGCCGGCCTGCGGTGCACCGATCAGAATCGTCTCACCCTCAACATAGCCAAGATAGCCCGACTGCCCGGGTGGCTGCGGCAGCCAACGGTCACGATAGAGGAACGCTGTGACGGCGAGTGCCACCAGCAGCAGCGGAACGATAAGCCGTCTCATGCGAAAATGCCCCTGAGAAAAATGTCGACGTGCTGCGCGGCCAGCGCCTCGATATCGAGAGGCTCGGCGCCGATCGGCTGCAGAACCGTTTTCCAGATGGCGGCAAGCAGCATGGGAGCGATCATCGCCTTCACCGCCAGTGCCGGATCCACCGCGCGAAACTCGCCGCGGGCCATGCCGCGGCGAAGCAGGTCCTCGAACAGCGGCAAGCCCTGGCGGATCACACTGTCGAGATAGAGCCTGCCGATGTCCGGGTGCGCCCGGCTCTCCGAGATCACGACCTTGAGCAGTTCGGGAAACCGCGTATCGCGCAGTTGCCGCGCCATGAACGTGAGAATGGTGGCAAGCAGCGGTCCCACCGGTCCTTCATGCTGCTCCGCAATGCCACGTGCCACGCTGACATTTGCACCCGCCATTTCGTTCACCAACGCCTGCAGCAAGGACATCTTGTCCTTGAAGTACAGATAGACGCCCGCCTTGCTGATGCCGGCCCGGCGGGCGACATCCTCCATGCGGGTGGCGGAAAAACCCTTCTCGGCGAAGAGATCGAGCGCCGCCGCGAGGATTTCGGCCGGGCGGGCCTCCGGGCGTCGGGGCTTCTGATTTATTTCTGACTGGTCAGTCATAACGAGGTCAACTAACCCGAAGGTCACAAGGAGTCAAGCACCCCTATTCCGAAAGTTTGGGAGGTGGGAGGCGGCCAAGTACGGTGGTCTTGCCACCATCGATGCGGATGATGATGCCCTCGCCAGGCCTGGGAACTTCACCTGTGAGGGCGGAAATGTTCACCTGATGCGAGACCACGACCATGGTGCCCGGCCCATCCCACTGGCCCAGAAGGTCAAGCGCGGCAGCGGTTGCCGCAGCCTCATCCTGGCGATTGCCGAAGAAGGAGTTGAAGGCGGGTTCATCAACGACACGACCGGGAAAGGCCAACTCAGCGGTATCGCGGGCCCGGCACCATTGGGAGGTTAGAACACGCCCGACGGGGATGCCGCGCTTGGCGAACTCAGCACCAATGGCTTCTGCCTCTTGCCTTCCACGCGCATCAAGATTGCGCTGGGTCGAACAGTTGCCCAGCGTGAAGCCGGCAGGATCTCCCACACCGGGCGCATTGGCGTGACGAAACAGAACGATGCTGCCAGGCTGGTCGAGAAGCGTCCAATCCACCTTGTCAGCCCGCGCCACAGAGGCCGGCAACACAAGCATCAGCAGGATCAAGCGAGCAATCATGTCTCGCCCTACGCCTGCAGCCGTCCGCAGGTTCAGCTGGTTCACAATCCTCAGCTGAACTTGTTGCGCGACGGGAACCCCTTGGGCGGAAGGCGACCGGCCTGGGCGCGTTCGCCGATCCACTCCTTGAGGTCGGTGACAACAAAATTACGGCCCGAGGAGTCGGTCCAGCTCAACCCTTCCTTCAACTTGAAGGCACGGGCATCGCTCAAGCCGCCGTCCTTGAACTTCTGCAGGCGCACGCCCTTGCCGCGGGCCATTTCCGAAACTTCAGCGAGCTTGAAGATGATCATCTTGCGGTTTTCACCGATGGTGGCGAGGTGGGTTGCATCCTCTGGCACCACCACGCAGACGCAGGCCTCCACGGGTGACTTGACGTTCAGCACCTGTTTGCCCTTGCGGGTGTTGGCCACGCACTCATCTTCCGGAACGATGAAGCCGTCGCCCTCGGTGGAGGCCAGAAGCCGCTTCGTTCCCGGCACATGCACGAAGAGCGAGACGATCGAGTCCGCCGCATCGAGATCGCACATCAGGCGCACCGGCTCGCCATGGCCGCGGCCGCCCGGCAGCTTGCCAACCTCCAGCGTGAAGAACTTGCCGGAAGAGGAGAACAGCATC
Organism: Rhizobium sp. Q54; assembly: GCA_945889445.1. Lineage (GTDB taxonomy): Bacteria > Pseudomonadota > Alphaproteobacteria > Rhizobiales > Aestuariivirgaceae > Aestuariivirga. The sequence goes on along the minus strand of CAMDBX010000013.1, from coordinate 22,190 downwards.
ACCTTGTCAGTGGACATGGCGTGGAAGGTGAACTCGCCCTTGTCGCCGTCCTTGTAGGTGAGGCCGGAGACGTCCTCCATGTGGCCCTTCATGGTGCGGATCCAGCCCTTGTCGGAGCAGACCACCGTGACGGGTTCCTTCTCGATCATCGACTGCTCGAGTTCGAGGTCGATCTCGGGTGCTTCCGAAAAATCGGTGCGACGGCGGCCGAGCGGCGTCTTCTTGGAGAATTTCTCCTTCACCGCCTTGATCTCATCCGAGATGGTCGCCCACTGCTCTTCATCCGACTTCAGCAGTGCCTGAATGACCTTCTGCTCCTTGGTGAGCTTCTGGTGCTCGCCACGGATTTCCATTTCCTCCAGCTTGCGAAGCGCGCGCAGCCGCATGTTGAGGATGGCCTCGGCCTGATTATCTGTGAGCTTGAAGCGCGCCATCAGCGCGGGCTTCGGCTCTTCCTCCTCGCGGATGATGCGGATCACCTCGTCGAGGTTGAGATAGGCGACGAGATAGCCCTCGAGAATCTCGAGGCGGCGGGCGATTTCGCCCAGTCGGAAGTTGGAACGGCGGACCAGCACGTCCTTGCGGTGGTCCAGCCACTCGCGCAGCACCTGCCGGAGGCTCATCACCTTCGGCACCTTGCCATGGCTCAGCACGTTCATGTTGAGCGGGATGCGGGCTTCGAGTTCCGTGTTGCGGAACATCTGCTCCATCATCAGCGTCGGGTCCACCGTGCGGTTCTTCGGCTCCAGCACGACGCGCACGTCCTCGGCGGACTCATCGCGCACGTCGTTGAGCAGCGGAAGCTTCTTGGCGGTCAGGAGCTCGGCGATCTTCTCGATCAGCCGGCTCTTCTGCACGAGATAGGGAATCTCGGTGACGACGATCTGCCACATGCCGCGCGGCAGTTCCTCAACGCTCCAGCGGGCGCGCACGCGGAAGCCGCCGCGGCCGGTCCGGTAGGCTTCGAGGATCGAGGCGCGATCATCGATGATGATGCCGCCCGTGGGGAAGTCAGGCCCCTGCACCAGCGTGGCGATCTTCTCGTCCGTCGCATTGGGCGTCTTGATGAGGTGCAGAGCGGCGTCACAAAGCTCGGCTGCATTGTGCGGCGGGATGGAGGTCGCCATGCCCACGGCGATGCCGGTTGAGCCGTTGGCCAGCAGATTGGGGAACGCGCCCGGCAGCACGACGGGCTCCTGCACGGAGCCATCGTAATTGGGGCGGAAGTCGACGGTGTCCTCGTCGAGGCCCTCGAGGAGGAGCTTCGCCACCTCCGTCATGCGGGCTTCGGTGTAGCGGTAGGCTGCGGCGGAATCGCCGTCGATGTTGCCGAAGTTGCCCTGCCCGTCGACCAGTGGATAGCGCGACGAGAAGTCCTGCGCCAGGCGCACCAGCGCGTCATAGATCGACTGGTCGCCATGCGGGTGATAGCCGCCCATCACGTCGCCGACGATCTTGGCGGATTTCTTGAAGGCCGTGTTGGGATCAAGCCGCAGGATCTGCATCACATGCAGCAGGCGGCGGTGAACCGGCTTCAGTCCGTCGCGCACGTCAGGCAGCGCGCGGTGCATGATGGTGGAGAGCGCATAGGCGAGGTAGCGCTCTTCCAGCGCTTCCTTGAGGTCGATCTTCTCGATGTCGCGCGGGCCTTGCGGCGGGGGAACGTGCTTGCTCATGATTCGGGACTTATAGCATTTCCGTCTGGAGGAATTGAATGAGGGCTCAGACCTTCGCCACCGAGACCTTGACGATGGGCTTCTTTCCCCACATCAGGTCTGCCGCGCGGCGCACTGCGGTGCGGATGGTTTCAGCGAGCTGGTTCACGTCCTTGCGACGCGGCTTTGGGGTGGAGCCGAAGGCGCGCTCCGCTGCGTCCAGCAATTCGCTCTCAAGTCCTGCGGGAATGCCGTCGCTGATGAGTTCGATATCGGCAGCGAGCTCTGCCTTGGCGTCGATCACCACCGAGACGAAGATGATGCCGACATGGGAGAGCTTGCGGCGCTGCTTGGCCGGGCCATCCTCGGCGGGAACGATGAGGCGGCCGTCGACATGAAGTCGCCCGCAGGGTGCCTCGTCGATGTCCGCCAGCGGGCCGGGGGCGAGCCTGGTGATGGTGCCGTCCTGCGGGATCAGCACGTCGCGGATGCCCTTGGATTCGGCAAACAGCTTGTGGGCGCGCAGGTGGCGCGGCTCGCCGTGCATGGGGATCAGCGCCTTCGGCTTCACCCAGTCATAAAGCAGTGCCAGCTCGCCCTGGCGTGGGTGGCCGGAGGAATGCACGAGGTCATCGTCGCCCGTCACCATGTCGATATCGAGGCGGGCGAGGTTGTTGAGCACGCTGCTCACTTCCTTCTCGTTGCCGGGAATGGTCTTGGACGAGAAGATCACGAGGTCGCCCGGATCGAGCGAGATGTGCGGGTGCTGGTCCTCGGCGATGCGGGCGATGGCGGCGCGCGCCTCGCCCTGGCTGCCGGTGCACAGCAGCATCACCTTGTCCGGCGGCAAGTAGCCGAACTCCTCCTGATCCAGCAAACGCCCGGCGTCATTCAACATGCCGCACAGGCGCGCGGCCTCGATGGTGTTGCGCATGGCGCGGCCGGCGATCACCACCTCGCGGCCCGTGGCGCGCGCCGCACGGATGGCGGTTGCGATGCGGTCCAGGTGCGAGGCGAAGGTGGTTATGGCGACGCGGCCCGTGGCCTGCTTCACGATCTCGGTGATGCGCTCTGCCACGTCTTTTTCCGAGGGTGAATGGCCCTCGCGCAGCACGTTGGTGGAATCGCAGATGAGGACGTCGACGCCCTTCGCGCCGATCTCACGCAGGCGCTTCTCGTCCATGCCCTGGCCGAGCACGGGCGTGCGGTCGATCTTCCAGTCCCCTGAGTGCAGCACCCTGCCCTGGTCCGTCTCGATCAGCAGTGCGGTTGGCTCCGGAATCGAATGGGTGACCGAGACCATCTCGAGGCCGAAGGGGCCGAGCTTGAACTTGGAGCCAACGGGCATGACCTTCACCGGCACCTGATCGTCGAGGCCTGCTTCCTTCAGCTTCAGCGCCAGGATCTGCGCCGCAAAGGGCGTGCAATAGACGGGGCATTCGAGCTGCGGCCACAGCCAGGCGACAGCGCCGAGGTGATCTTCATGCGCATGGGTCAGCACCAGGCCGTGCAGGCGTGACTTTTCGGCGGTGATGAAGCCCACGTCGGGCAACACAACATCGATGCCGGGATCCGTCTCCTCGCCAAATTTCACACCGAGGTCGACCATCAGCCAATGCCGGTCATCCGCGGGGCCGGTGCCATAGACATAGCAGTTCATGCCGATCTCGCCGGTGCCGCCCAAGGGCAGGAAGACGAGTTCACTGGGGAGTTGGGCTCTGCGCCGCGCGTTCATGCGTGTTTCCGCCTTAGGGCTTCGAGTTCGGCGAAGGACACCTCGCCGGAATGGATGGGAGTGAGTGTGCCGTCAGCTTCAGCAAGCAGCAGCGCGCCATCGGCCGCCAGTTCTTTGAAGGTTCCGGTGAGTTGCCTGGTTCCTGACGTCGCCGTGACATTGCCGCCGAGGCCCAATGCGCGGACTGCCCATTCGGCGCGGACGGTGGCAAATCCCCGGCCCTCGTCCCACTGCGCGAGACGGCGTGTGAGACGGGCATCGAGTTCGGACAGCACGGTGGGCAGGGTAAGGTCAGCACCAAGAGACGTGACCGGATAGGGTGTTCCCTCCGGTGCATGTGCGATATTGACGCCGCAACCGATGGCAATGCGCGTGGGCGCCTCGCCCACCACTTCCGGCAGTACGCCGCAGAACTTGGCGCCGCCGATGAGTACGTCGTTCGGCCATTTGATGCGGGGGGAGAGTTCAGGCCGCAGCGCAATGACCGTGTCATGCACGGCAAGAGCGGCGACAAAGCTCACCTGCGCCGCAGCCTGCGGGCCTTCGGCGATGGAGAACAGGAAGGTGGCGTAGAGATTGCCGGGTTCGCTCACCCAGTTGCGCCCGAGACGACCCCTCCCGAGCGTCTGCTCATCCGCCACAAGCCAGAGAGGCCCGCGATCCCCGTCTTGGGCGAGCCTGCGGGCCTCCAGATTAGTGGAATCGATCCGGTCGAAATGGCGGACCGGATGTCCTGTCGCCAAGATCAATAGAAGGACTTGGCCGCCGCCGCAGCGACCGCGATGACGGGGCTGGCGATCCACGGGAGGACGAAGAGCAGCGTGAAGGCACCCGAGGCATAGGCGATGAGCTTCACTTCGCCGTCCATCGGCTCGAAGGCCTCCTTTGGCTCGTCGAAGTACATGATCTTGACGACCCTGAGGTAATAGTAAGCGCCCACGACTGAGGTAATCACGCCAATGATGGCAAGGGCATAAAGGCCCGCCTTCACGGCGGCGAGGAACACGAAATACTTGCCGAAGAAGCCAGCCAGCGGCGGGATTCCAGCCATCGAGAACATCAGCATCGAAAACACGAAGGCCAGGCCCTTGTGGTTACGCGACAGGCCGGCGAGATCGCTGATCTCCTCAATCATGTGGCCCTTGCGGCGCATGGCGAGGATGCAGGCGAAGGCACCGAGCGTCATGATCATGTAGATGATCATGTAGACGACCACACCTTGGACGCCTTCCTGCGTGCCGGCGGCAAGGCCCACCAGCGCATAGCCCATGTTGGCGATGGAGGAATAGGCCAGCAGGCGCTTGATGTTGCTCTGCCCGATCGCGGCGAAGGCACCAAGCGCCATCGAGGCGATTGCGATGACCACGATGATCTGGCCCCAGGCGGGCTGTATGGCGCCGAAGGCATCCATCATGGTGCGGGTGAACAGTGCCATGGCAGCCACCTTGGGCGCCGCGGCGAAGAAGGCCGTCACTGGCGTCGGGGCACCTTCATAGACGTCCGGCGTCCACATGTGGAAGGGCACCGCGGAGATCTTGAAGGCGAGGCCGGCGATCACGAAGACGAGACCGAAGACCATGCCTATGGTTGCGCCACTTTTGGTCAGATGGGCAGCAATCTCCGGGAACTCGGTAGAACCAGTGAAGCCGTAAACCAGAGACGCGCCGTAAAGCAGCATGCCGGAGGACAGTGCACCCAACACGAAGTACTTGAGACCTGCTTCGGAGGCACGTGCCGAGTCACGGTTGATGGCCGCCAGAACATACAGCGACAGCGACTGAAGCTCGAGGCCCATATAGAGGGCGATCAGGTTATTGGCCGAGATCATCAGCATCATGCCGATGGTGGCGAGGAGAATAAGGACCGGGTATTCGAAGCGCTGCGTGCCGTCCCGCTTCATGAAGCTGACAGACAGGACGAGTGCTGCGGCCGAACCGAACAGGGCCAGCACTTTCATGACGCGCGCGAAGGTGTCGACCATCAGCGCGCCGTGGAAGGCCAAGGCCTGGTGGTCGGGAGCAAAGATCACCAGCAGCGCCGTGATCGCGAGCGCCACCAGAGCGCCGAGCGTCACCACGTCGGAGGCATCCGATTTGCGGAAGACGCCCAGCATGAGGAGCGCCAGTGTCAGGACCGCCAGCACGATCTCCGGAAGGGCGGCCACGGCGTCTGCCTGTTCGAGAAGCCACATTGGGTCTTGGTCCTTACTGCAGCGAGGCGGTCGCCAGCGCTTGCGCGGCGGCGGCGGCCTCGTTCAACGGCTTGATGATGGATTCGACCGAGGGGCCGAAGAGATCGAGGATCGGCGCCGGATATGCACCGAAGAACACAGTGAGCACGATCAGCGGCAGGAGAGTCGCAAGCTCGCGCGGCGTCATGTCCGGCAAATTCATGAGAGACGGCTTCTCCAGCTTGCCGAACACCACGCGGCGGTAAAGCCACAGCGCATAGGCCGCCGATAGAATGACACCGAAGGTGGCAAAGAAGGCCACCCACGTATTGGCCTCGAAGGCACCCATGAGCGACAGGAACTCGCCGACGAAACCCGACGTTCCGGGCAGGCCGACATTCGCCATGGTGAACACCATGAAAGTGAATGCAAAGAGCGGCATGGTCTTCACCAGCCCGCCATAGGCCGCTATCTCTCGCGTGTGCATGCGATCATAGACGACGCCGACGCAGAGGAACAGCGCACCCGAGACAAGCCCATGGCTGATCATCTGGAACATTGCACCGTCAATGCCCTGCCGGTTCAGTGCGAAGATTCCCATGGTCACGAAGCCCATGTGGGCGACGGACGAATAGGCGATCAGCTTTTTCATGTCCTCCTGCATCAGCGCCACCAGCGAGGTGTAGACGATGGCAATGACGGAGAGGACGAACACGAAGTCCTGGAAATAGACGCTGGCGTCCGGGAACATGGGCAGCGAGAAGCGCAGGAAACCATAGCCGCCCATCTTGAGCAGGATCGCCGCCAGGATGACAGAACCGGCCGTGGGCGCCTCGACGTGAGCATCCGGCAGCCAGGTGTGAACCGGCCACATCGGCATCTTCACCGCAAAGGAGGCGAAGAAGGCCAGCCACAGCCATTTCTGGGCTTCCGGGGTGAATCCAGGGTTGGCCAGAAGCTGGACGATATCCGTCGTGCCAGTCGTCCAGTACATGTAGATGATGGCAAGCAGCATGAGCACCGAGCCCAGCAGCGTGTAGAGGAAGAACTTGAAGCTCGCATAGACGCGGCGCGGGCCGCCCCAGATGCCGATGATGAGGAACATCGGGATGAGGCCGGCCTCGAAGAACAGGTAGAACAGCACGATGTCGAGCGAGCAGAACATGCCGATCATAAGCGTCTCGAGCACCAGGAAGGCGATCATATATTCCTTGACCCGCTTCGTGACATGCCACGAGGCGAGGATGCAGATCGGCATCAGGAACGTCGTCAGGATCACGAAGGGCATGGAAATGCCATCAACGCCCAGCTTGTAGGACGCAGCCGCACCGAGCCACGCGTGCTGCTCCACAAACTGGAAACCAGCCGCATTGGAATCGAACCCGATCCAGATCAGGAGCGAAAGCAGAAAGGTGACCAGGGTCGTCCAGAATGCTCCCCAGCGCACGTTGCGCAAGGCTGTTGCATCCTCACCCTTCACTGTCAGGATGAAGAGGACACCGAGGAGTGGCAGGAAGGTGACGACAGAGAGGATGGGCCAGTTCATCAGTGTGCGCCCCCGAACATGAACCAGGAAATCAAAGCGGCAACACCAATCATCATGGCGAAGGCATAGTGATAGAGGTAACCCGTCTGCAGCCGGACAACGCCGCGCGTGATGTCAGTGACGACATGCGACACCCCATCAGGCCCAAAGCCATCAATCAGGAAGCCATCACCCTTCTTCCACAGGAAGCGGCCAAGCCACATGGTGGGACGAACGAAGATCGCATTGTAGACCTCATCGAAGTACCACTTGTTGAGCAGGAACCGGTAGAGCGGCTCGTGCTGCGCAGCGAGGCGCTTCGGGATCGACGTGTCGCGGATGTAGAATATCCAGGCGACGACGAATCCGACAACCATGGCAACGAAGGGCGACCAGACCACCCAGCCCGGAACGTCATGCATCTCATGCATCACTTCGCCGTTGGCGAGCGAGGTTCCCCAGAACTCCTTGTAGTCGTGCCCGATGAAATAGTCCTTGAACACAAAGCCCGCGCACAGGGCACCGATCGCCAGAACATAAAGCGGGAACAGCATCACGTTGGGGCTCTCGTGCACATGCTCCATGGTCTCACGGTCGGCGCGGGGCGCACCGTTGAAGGTCATGAAGGCGAGGCGCCAGGAATAGAAAGACGTGAAGCAGGCGGCGATGATCAATGCCCAAAAGGCAAAGCCCCAATGCGCCGCAAAGGAGCTCTCGATGATCGCGTCCTTCGAGAAGTAACCCGCGGTAAAGGGGAAACCCGTGAGTGCCAGGTTGCCGATGATCATCATGACGAACGTGATCTTGATGAGGGGCGCCAAGCCGCCCATCTTGCGCATGTCCTGCTCGCCGGACATGGCGTGGATCACCGAGCCCGAGCCGAGAAACAGCAGCGCCTTGAAGAAGGCATGCGTGAAGAGATGGAATACGCCCGCGCCATAGGCGCCCACGCCGAGCGCCACGAACATGTAGCCAAGCTGCGAGCAGGTTGAATAGGCGATGACGCGCTTGATGTCGTTCTGGACGAGGCCAACGGAGGCGGCAAAGAAGGCGGTGACGGCGCCGATGATGACGACGAAATCCTTGGCATGGGGTGCCAACTCGAACATCGGCGACAGTCGTGCGACCATGAAGACACCTGCCGTCACCATGGTGGCGGCGTGAATCAGGGCTGAAACCGGGGTGGGACCTTCCATGGCATCGGGAAGCCAGGTGTGCAGCAGGAACTGCGCCGACTTGCCCATGGCACCCATGAAGAGAAGCAGGCAGAGTACGGTCAGCGTGTCAGGTTGCCAGGCGAGGAACTGCATTGGCTTTCCGGCCACGCCGGGAGCGGCGGCAAACATCGTATCGAAATCGACTGTCTGGAAAGCGACGAAACAGCCGAAGATACCAAGAGCAAAACCGAAGTCACCCACGCGATTGACGATGAACGCCTTCATGGCGGCTGCATTTGCCGTGTCGCGCGTGTACCAGAAGCCGATCAGAAGGTACGAAGCCAGGCCAACGCCTTCCCAGCCGAAGAACATCTGGACGAGGTTGTCGGCCGTCACCAGCATCAGCATGGCGAAGGTGAACAGCGAGAGATAGGCAAAAAAACGCGGTTGATGCTCGTCGTGGCTCATGTAGCCGAGCGAATAGATGTGGACGAGTGCTGATACGGTGTTCACCACAACCAGCATCACCGCCGTCAGCGTGTCGACACGGATCACCCAGTTCGCAGAGAGCGCGCCGGAGTTGATCCAACGCAGCAGTTCCACCTTCTCAACGCGCGCTTCATGCAGGAAGCCAAGGAACACATACCATGACAGAATGGCGCAGATGCAGAGCAGTGCCGTCGTAACGTACATTGGCCACTTGGGCCCGTCATAGTGGCCGTGATGGCCACGGTCGTCATCATGACCGTGACCGTTCGTGCCGTGGGCATGGACTTGATGTTCGCCATAAACGTCGGCATCGCGGCCGAGCCCCTTGAACACCTTGGTGCCCAAGAGACCGGCGATCAGCGCGCCGATCAGCGGCAGGAAGACGATGGCAGTTAAGACGGTGTGCATGGTCCCCGTCAGCCCTTCATGAGATTGATGTCTTCAACCGCGATGGTACCGCGGTTGCGGAAATAGGTGACGAGGATGGCTAGGCCGATCGCAGCCTCGCCGGCGGCAACCGTAAGCACCAGAAGTGCAAAAACCTGTCCCACCAGATCTCCGAGGAAGGATGAGAAGGCGACGAGGTTGATGTTGACCGACAACAGGATGAGTTCCACCGACATCAGGATGACGATGACATTCTTGCGGTTCAGGAAGATGCCGAAGACACCGATCGTGAAAAGGATCGCCGCAACCGTGAGGTACTGAGAGAGACCGATTTCCATGGCTCAGATCCCCTGCCCCGGTTTGACCTTGACGACTTCGACGGCGGTGGCCGGGCTACGGGCCACCTGCACGGAAATGTTCTGGCGCTTGACGCCTTCCTTGTGGCGCAAGGTCAGCACGATGGCACCAACCATGGCGACAAGCAGCACGAGGCCAGCAGCCTGGAAGTAGAACAGGAAGTCGGTGTACAGCACGCGTCCCAGCGCCTCGGTGTTGGTGACGCCCTCCGGAAGTGGCGCGGCCCGCGCCTGCAGGCTGGCGGGGCTGATCACCCAGCTGCCAACAGCCAATGCCAGCTCGACCAGCACGATGAGCCCGATCACAGCTCCGATAGGCAGATAGTTCAGCATGCCCTCACGCAACTCGACGAAGTCGACATCGAGCATCATCACGACAAAAAGGAACAGCACGGCCACGGCACCGACGTAGACAACCACCAGGATCATCGCCAGGAACTCCGCCCCCAGCAGCACGAAGAGGCCTGCCGCGTTGAAGAAGCAGAGGATGAGGAACAGCACCGAATGTACCGGGTTCCTCGCCGAAATGACCATGACCGCGGAGGCGACCGCGATGGCCGAGAAGAGGTAGAAGAACAGTGCGGCGACCATCATGGGCTCCTTCAGCGGTAGGGCGCGTCGATCGCGATGTTGCGCGCGATCTCGCGTTCCCATCGGTCACCATTCGCCAGCAGCTTCTCCTTGTCGTAGAGCAGCTCCTCGCGGGTTTCGGTGGCGAATTCGAAATTGGGGCCGAGCACGATGGCATCGACCGGGCAGGCTTCCTGGCAGAAGCCGCAATAGATGCACTTCACCATGTCGATGTCATAGCGCGTGGTGCGGCGTGTGCCGTCGTTGCGGCGGGGGCCCGCCTCGATGGTGATGGCAAGCGCCGGGCAGACGGCCTCGCACAGCTTGCAGGCGATGCAACGTTCTTCGCCGCTCGGATAGCGGCGCAGCGCGTGCTCGCCACGGAAGCGTGGCGACACCGGGCCCTTCTCGTTGGGATAGTTGATCGTCGCCTTGGGCGCGAAGAAGTAGCGCATCGACAGCACGGTGGCGTCGAGGAATTCCTTCAGGAACAGCGAGCGGGCAGCTTGTGCAAGTTTCATCTTGGTTTCACCCGAACAAGGATTTCATGCGGTCGCCGACGAGGAAGCCCACGACCGGCATGAGAACAAGACCCTGGAATTTCACCAGCGCCATGATGGTCGACGGGCTCACACCCTGCGACTGGGTGGTCTTGGCCGTCTCGAAGCGCCAGCGCAACGAGGGATAGACAGAGCGGTTGAACAGCGCCACTTCGGCAAGGCCGAGGCTGAGGAACAGCAGCGCGCCGATCATACCCCCGATCATGGCGCCCATCCGAAGGCGACGAGAACGGCAGCCGTAAGAACAACCCAGAACAGCGATATCGGAAGGAACACTTTCCAGCCCAGGCGCATCAGCTGGTCATAGCGGTAGCGCGGCACGAAGGCCTTCACGAGCGCGAACATGAAGAAGACGAGCACAACCTTGAGGAAGAACCACAGGAAGCCGGGCACCCAGTTCAAGGGCGGAACGTCAATGGGCGGCAACCATCCGCCAAGGAACAGGATGGTCGTCATCGCGCACATCAGCACGATCGCCACATATTCCCCGAGCATGAACAGAAGGTAGGGCGTGGAGGAGTATTCCACCATGAAACCCGCCACCAGCTCCGATTCCGCCTCGACCAGATCGAAGGGCGGCCGGTTGGTTTCCGCCAATGCCGAGACGAAGAAGATGACGAACATCGGCAGCAGCGGCAGGAAATACCAGTCGAGGAATGAACCCGGAAGGCCCAGCATCGTCCCCAGTCCCGTGGACTGCGAACGGACGATCTCGGTGAGGTTCAAGGAACCGGCGCAGAGCAGCACGGTGACGATGACGAAGCCGATGGACACCTCGTAGGATACCATCTGCGCAGCGGAGCGGAGGGCCGAGAGGAAGGGATACTTCGAGTTCGACGCCCAACCACCCATGATGACGCCGTAGACGCCGAGCGAAGACAACGCGAAAATATAGAGAATGCCGACGTTGATGTCGGCGATGACCCACTTGCCTTCGACCAGCCCAAAGAACGAGCCCTCAGAGACGGGCACCACGGCCCAGGCAGCCAAAGCCAGCGTCGCGGTGATCAGTGGTGCGATGACGAAGACGCCCTTGTTGGCGCCATCCGGGATCACCACTTCCTTCAGCGCGAACTTGATCAGATCAGCGAAGGACTGGAACAGACCCCAAGGACCAACCACGTTGGGTCCACGGCGCATCTGAACGGCGGCCCATATCTTGCGGTCGGCCCACAGCAGGTAGGCGACGATCAACAGCAGGCCAGCCATGAAGCCGAAGCTCACGACGGCGAAGAACAGGAGAGTGAGAAGAGCCTCGGTCATGATTTACTCAGCGGCCTCGAGCTTCTGCACGTTCTTCAGGGCCGAGCATTCGGCCATGATCTTCGACGCGCGGGCAATCGGGTTGGTCATGTAGAAGTCCGTGATGGGCGAGCGGAACGGATCTGCCGACATGGCGCCTTCGACCTTGCCAAGGTCGGCGAGTTCATTCGTCGGTGCGGCTGTGCGCTCGTCGATGCGCATCAGCTGCGGTGCTACCTTGTACATGGCGGAGCGCAGCTCAGCGAGATTGTTCCAGGGCAGAGCATTGCCCAGCACCTCAGTCATGGCACGGAAGATCGCCCAGTCTTCCCGGGCCTCGCCCGGCGGGAAGGAGGCCCGCTCCGTCATCTGCGGGCGGCCCTCGGTGTTGACATAGGTCACCTGCTTCTCGACATAGGCCGCACCCGACAGGATCACGTCGGCGCGGTGTGCGCCAGCGTCGCCGTGGGTTCCGACATAGACGACGAAGGTGGCGCCCAGTGCCCGGGTGTCGATCTCATCCGCTCCGATGAGGAAGATGACGTCGAGTTCGCCCGCCTTCGCGGCGTCCAGCATCTCGCGCGTGGTCTTGCCGCCATCCTGCGCCGGCAGCGCGCAGACGTCGAGCGCGCCGACGCGGCCAGCGGCGGTGTGGAGAATGTTGAAGCCGTTCCAGCCGTCCTTGATGGCGCCCAATTTCTCAGCGGCCTTGTAAGCGGCGGCCAGAACTTGCGGGCCATCGGCGCGGTCGATGGCGCCCTGCCCCACGATCACCATCGGCTTGGCGCCGCCCTGCTGGTCGGAGGCGAGGAACTTGCCCAGCGTCTCCGGACCATTACCAAGGTGGGTGTAGCCATAGGTGAGGTCGGCGCGCTCGCCGATCAGGAAGACCGGGCAGCCGCCGCGTGCCACGCGCCGGCGGATGCGGGCGTTCAATACCGGCGCTTCGAGGCGCGGGTTGGTGCCGATGAGCAGGATCGAGTCCGCTTCGTCGATGCCGGTGATGCCGCTGTTGAAGAGATAGCCTGCGCGGCCGCCCTTCTCGCCCAGCGGTGTTCCGTCCTGGCGGCAGTCGATGTTCTTGATGCCGAACTGGTCGGCGAACTGGCGCACCGAGAAGGCCTCCTCAGCACCCACCAGGTCGCCGAGGATGATGCCGACGCGGTCGGGGTTCACGCCGTTCATGCGCTGCGCGATGCGCTGGAAGGCTTCGCCCCAAGAGGCTTCGCGCAGCTTGCCGAACTCACGCACGTAAGGCCGGTCGAGGCGCTGCGCCTTGAGTCCGTCCCACACGAAGCGGGTCTTGTCGGAGATCCACTCCTCATTCACGTCCTCGTGAGTGCGCGGCAGGATGCGCATCACTTCACGGCCGCGCGCATCCACACGGATGTTGCAGCCCACCGCATCCATCGCATCGATGGTCTCGGTCTTGCGCAATTCCCAGGGACGAGCCTTGAATTCGTAAGGCAGCGAGGTGAGAGCACCCACCGGGCACAAGTCGATGATGTTGCCCTGCAGTTCGGACGAGATCGCCTTGTTGAGGTACGTGGTGATCTCCATGTCCTCGCCGCGACCGGTGGCACCCATCTCCTCGATGCCGGCAACTTCCGTTGTGAAGCGGACGCAGCGCGTGCACTGGATGCAGCGGTTCATCGAGGTCTTGACCAGCGGGCCCAGATACTTGTTCTCGACGGCGCGCTTGTTCTCGTGGAAACGGTTCTTGTCGATGCCATAGACCATGGCCTGGTCCTGCAGGTCGCACTCGCCGCCCTGGTCGCAGATCGGGCAATCGAGCGGGTGGTTGATGAGCAGGAACTCCATCACGCCTTCGCGCGCCTTCTTCACCATCGAGGTGTTGGTGAAAACCTCCGGCGGCTCGCCATTGGGGCCGGGGCGCAGGTCGTTCACCGACATGGCGCAGGATGCCTGCGGCTTCGGCGGGCCGCCCTTCACCTCGACGAGGCACATGCGGCAGTTGCCGGCGATCGACAGGCGCTCATGATAGCAAAAGCGTGGCACTTCCGCGCCTGCCTGTTCGCAGGCCTGCAGGAGGGTGAGGCCGTTTTCGACCTCGAGTTCCACTCCGTCGACTTTGATCTTGGGCATGAGCTTGCTCGCCTTAAAATTCTTATTCGGCCGCGATCTTGCGGACGGCACCATCGTGGTCGGGGTTCGCGGCATACTGGTCGATGCGCGCCTCGATCACCGGGCGGAAATGCGCGATCAGGCCCTGGATCGGCCAGGCCGCCGCATCGCCCAATGCACAAATGGTGTGGCCCTCGATCTGCTTGGTTACGTCCAGCAGCATGTCGATCTCGCGCTTCTCCGCACGGCCCTCGGCCATGCGGCTCATCACGCGCCACATCCAGCCCGTACCTTCACGGCAAGGCGTGCACTGGCCACAGGACTCGTGCTTGTAGAAGTAGGCGAGCCTGGCGATGGCCTTGATGAGGTCGGTCGACTTGTCCATCACGATCACCGCCGCGGTGCCAAGGCCCGAGCGCAGCTTTCCCAACGAGTCGAAGTCCATCGGCGTATCGATGATCAGGTCCGCCGGCACCATGCGAACCGACGAGCCGCCGGGAATGACGGCAAGGAGATTCTCATAGCCGCCGCGCACGCCGCCGGCATGCTTGTCGATCAGCTCGCGGAACGGAATGCCGAGTTCTTCCTCGACGACGCAGGGCTTGTTCACGTGGCCCGAGATGCAGAACAGCTTGGTACCTGCATTGTTGGGGCGGCCCAGCGAGGCGAACCAGGTGGCCCCGCGCCGCATGATGGTGCCGGCAACGGCAATCGACTCGACGTTGTTCACCGTGGTCGGTGCGCCATAGAGGCCGACGTTCGCGGGGAACGGCGGCTTCATGCGCGGCTGGCCCTTCTTGCCCTCGATCGACTCGAGCATGGCCGTCTCTTCGCCGCAGATGTAGGCGCCGGCGCCATGGTGCACGATGATGTCGAAGTCCCAGCCGTTGAGGTTGTTCTTGCCGATGAGGCGCGCCTCATAGGCCTGGTCGACAGCGGCCTGCAGGTGCTCGCGCTCGCGGATGAATTCGCCGCGCACATAGATGACCGCCATGTGGCAGCCCATGGCAGCACCTGCCAGCAGGCAGCCCTCGACGAGGAGGTGCGGCTCGTGGCGCAGGATCTCGCGATCCTTGCAGGTGCCGGGTTCCGACTCGTCGGCATTGACGACGAGGTAATGAGGGCGCTCGCCGATCACCTTCGGCATGAACGACCACTTGAGGCCGGTGGGGAAGCCCGCACCGCCGCGGCCACGGAGACCCGAGGCCTTGATCTCGTTGATCATCCAGTCGCGACCGTTGGCGATGAAGCCCTTGGTGCCGCTCCAGCAGCCACGCTTTTTGGCACCCTCCAGACCCCAGTCATGGAAGCCGTAGATGTTGGTGAAGATGCGGTCCTTGTCAGCGAGCATTTGTGCTTCTCACTTCTTCTCTTCCGCGGGCGGCGGCGGCGGGGGCGGCTCGACGCGCACGAAGGTGCGCTGGCCTTCATAGAGCGACGGATCGGTCAGCGCCGTCTGGACGCCTTCTGGCGCGGCATTATGACGGTCGATTTGCGGGCCTACCTTCACCTTGCGGCCGGTGGCGAGATCGTCGATCAGCTTTTCCAGCGTGGCGGGCGTCAGGTCTTCATAGGTGTCCTTGAAGATCTGCACCATCGGCGCGTTCACGCAGGCGCCGAGGCATTCCACTTCTTCCCAGGAGAAATTGCCGTCTTCCGAGAGGTGGTGCGGCTCGTGGTTGATCTTGTTCTGGCAGACCTTCTTGAGGTCCTCAGCTCCGCGCAGCATGCAGGGCGTGGTGCCGCAGACCTGGATATGGGCAATCTTGCCCACCGGCTGCAGCTGGAACATGGTGTAGAAGGTCGCGACCTCGAGCACGCGGATATAGGCCATGTCGAGCATGTGCGCGACGTACTCGATGACCGGTTTCGTCACCCAGTTGTCGTTCTGCTCCTGGGCCCGCCACAGCAGTGGGATCACCGCCGAGGCCTGCTTGCCCGCAGGATATTGTGCGATTTTTGCCTTGGCCCAGGCCAGGTTCTCCGCGTTGAAGGCGAAGCTGTCAGGCTGAACAGGATGAAGACGACGGACGCTCACCGGTCCACCTCACCAAAAACGATGTCGAGAGAGCCGAGCACGGCGGAAACGTCGGCCAGCATGTGGCCGCGGCAGATGTGGTCCATGGCCTGCAGATGCGCAAAACCGGGGGCCCGCAGCTTGCAGCGGTAGGGCTTGTTGGTGCCGTCGGAGACGAGATAGACACCGAACTCGCCCTTGGGCGCCTCGACGGCGGCATAGACTTCGCCCGGCGGCGTGTGGAAGCCTTCGGTGTGAAGCTTGAAGTGATGGATCAGCGCTTCCATCGAGCGCTTCATCTCGGCGCGCTTCGGGGGAACGACCTTGCCGTCCTTCGACGACACGGGACCGCTGCGCTCAGGCCCCAGCAGGCGCTCGATGCACTGCTTCATGATCTTCACCGACTCGCGCATTTCCTGCATGCGGATCAGGTAACGGTCATAGCAGTCGCCGTTCTTTCCGATCGGAATATCGAATTCCATGTCGTTGTAGCATTCATAGGGCTGCGCCTTGCGCAGGTCCCAGGCAGCGCCTGAGCCGCGCACCATGACGCCGGAGAAGCCCCACTCGAAGCATTCCTTGAGCGAGACGACGCCAATGTCGACGTTGCGCTGCTTGAAGATTCGGTTGTCAGTGAGCAGGCCCTCGATGTCGTCGAGCACCTTGTTGTGGCCGTCGCAGAAGGCGGCGATGTCCTCGACGAGGCCGGGGTCGATGTCCTGGTGAACGCCACCGGGGCGGAAGTAAGCGGAGTGCATGCGCGAGCCCGAGGCGCGCTCGTAGAACACCATCAGCTTTTCGCGCTCTTCGAAACCCCACAGGGGCGGCGTCAGCGCGCCCACGTCCATGGCTTGCGTGGTGACGTTGAGGAGATGCGAAAGGATGCGGCCGATCTCGGAATAGAGCACGCGGATCAGCTGGCCACGGATGGGAACCTCGAGGCCAAGCAGCTTCTCGATGGCCAGGCACCAGGCATGTTCCTGGTTCATCGGCGCCACGTAATCGAGGCGGTCGAAATAAGGAATGGCCTGCAGGTAGGTCTTGTATTCAATCAGCTTCTCGGTGCCGCGGTGCAGCAGTCCGATATGCGGGTCGACGCGTGTGCAGACCTCGCCATCGAGTTCAAGCACGAGGCGCAGCACGCCGTGGGCCGCAGGATGCTGCGGCCCGAAGTTGATCGAGAAATTGCGGACGGATGACGTGTCGGTCACTGCTTCGCCTTTTCATCGCCGGGGAGGACGTATTCGGTGCCTTCCCACGGGCTCAAGTAATCGAACGCGCGGAATTCCTGGGTGAGCTTGACGGGCTCATAGACCACGCGCTTGGCGAGATCGTCCCAGCGCACTTCGACATAGCCGGTGAGCGGGAAGTCCTTGCGCAGCGGGTGGCCGGCAAAGCCGTAGTCGGTCAGGATGCGGCGCAGGTCCGGGTGGTTGGAGAACAGAACGCCATAGAGATCGAAGGTCTCGCGCTCATACCAGTTGGCCGCCGGGAAGACGGAGATGACGGAGGGCACCGCGGTGTCCTCATCCGTCTGCACCTTCACGCGGATGCGGCGGTTCTTGTAGGGCGAGAGCAAGTGGTAGACCACGTCGAAGCGCTTTTCGCGATCCGGGTAGTCAACGCCGCAGATGTCGATGAAGCACACGAAGTTGCACGCGGCGTCGTCGCGCAGGAAGCTCAGCACGCGGATGATCTCCGCAGCCTCCGCCTCCATCGTCAGCTCGCCATATTCAACCTTGAAGCTCGTCACCGCGCTTCCAAGCTTGTGGTCAATGTGTTCGCCCAGTTCCTGCAAGGTCTCAGCCATCATCAACGCTCGATCGTTCCGGTGCGGCGGATCTTCTTCTGCAGCTGCAGCACGCCATAGATCAGCGCTTCAGCGGTGGGCGGGCAGCCCGGCACATAGATGTCCACCGGCACGATGCGGTCGCAGCCGCGCACGACTGAATAGGAGTAGTGGTAATAGCCGCCGCCATTGGCGCAGCTGCCCATGGAGATGACATAGCGCGGCTCCGGCATCTGATCATAGACCTTGCGGAGAGCAGGTGCCATCTTGTTGGTCAGCGTGCCGGCGACGATCATGACGTCCGACTGGCGCGGCGAGGCGCGCGGCGCGAAGCCGAAGCGCTCGAGGTCCCAGCGCGGCATGGAGGCCTGCATCATCTCCACCGCGCAGCAGGCGAGGCCAAAGGTCATCCACATCAGCGAGCCGGTGCGGGCCCAGTTGATGAGATCGTCAGACGCGGTGACGAGGAAGCCCTTGTCGGCGAGCTCAGCGTTGACGTTGGTGAAGAACTCACGCTGCTCAGGGGTCGCCTGTTCGATCAATCCCATTCGAGAGCTCCCTTTCGCCACTCATAGATGAAGCCGATGGTCAGAACCCCGAGAAAGATCATCATCGACCAGAAGCCAAACACGCCCACTTCCTTCAGCGAGATCGCCCAGGGGAACAGGAAGGCCACCTCGAGGTCGAAGATGATGAAGAGGATGGACACCAGATAGAATCGAACGTCGAACTTCATCCGCGCGTCGTCGAAGGCATTGAAACCGCACTCATAAGCCGAGAGTTTCTCGGGGTCTGGGTTGCGGAAGGCGATCAGAATCGGCGTGATCAACAGGATCAGGGAGAAGCCGAGCGCCACCCCGAGAAAGATGACGACGGGAAGATATTCTCTCAAAAGGTCAGGCATGTGCTCTCGCCTCTCAGCCCGCCACATTCGGCGAACAAGAATCCGCCGCTTGGTAGCGCACCGCCCCTCCTCCCGCAAGTTTTTCGGCACAGTGCCCGCTTTACGGGCCAGTCCGTGCCTAGGATAGCCTACCAACCCGGTCAAAACCGTCAAAAAATCTGAGGGTTTTCAAATAGCGCAGATATTTGGAAGGTACAGCTATTCGCCACCCGCCATCTTAGATCGAAGAACCAGACCCGCCATCTTAGATCGAAGAACCAGACAAGTGCATTCCATGCGCCCTTGAGACTGAAATCTCCAAAACAAGCAAGATGATCCCTTCGTTCTCAGCTGAGACGGTCGACCACGGTCTATTAAAGACTTTTTCGGGAGACAGTCATCATCCTACGAGACCCGCACGGGTAGCGACCGAAACCAACGGCTCGCATGAGCTAAGTATATCAGCCTACGCATTTACATTAACAACGAAAAAGCAAGATATTCAATTTTTAGGAGTAAAGTAATCTTAATCTCATCATAACGCAATTTTTTCGCGAGTTTTCCTCTATTATGACGCAATTTTTCAAACAACAATAGATATCGTTCGTTTATTTATCTTTTTTTAATTTTTCTTGTCCGGAAAATAATTACGTGCTTATACTTATCTTCAGGAGGCTATATCAATCTTGATAGATTACAACCTTCGATTTAGCCCGCTGCAGAGGAGATCCAGTATGAAGAAAACCACCAAATTGATTGCCGCAACCTTGCTTTTGGGAACCGTGGCCGGTGGCGCCGTGTTTATCAGCACGGGACTTTCACAAGCTGGGTTAAAGGACGATCGTTGCTGGGATCGCAACTCCAGCCTTCATCGCCTGCGCAACTCCAATTGCGCGGCCTTTGGGGTTGTAGAGCCGAACAATCAGGAGCGCAATTCGGGTGGATCGAGCTTTAGCTTCGGGAAAGGCTCAAAAAACAACGATCCCGATGAAGGCGGCACTACGGGCGGCGGCAGCACCAGCGGGCCAGATGAAGGCGGCACCACCGGCGGAAGCACCACCGGCGGAAGCACCACCGGCGGCAGCACCACCGGCGGCAGCACCACTGGCGGCAGCACCACTGGCGGCAGCACCACCGGCGGCAGCACCACCGGCGGAAGCACCACTGGCGGCAGCACCACTGGCGGCAGCACCACCGGCGGCAGCACCACCGGCGGCAGCACCACCGGCGGCAGCACCACCGGCGGCAGCAGCGGCGGTCATAGCAGTAGCGGCGGCCACAGCAGCAGCGGCGGCCATAGCAGCAGCGGCGGCAACGAAGACAGCAGCAGCAGCGGCGGCAAAGGCGGCGGCAAAGGCGGCGGCGGCAAAGGCGGCGGCAACGAAGACAGCAGCAGCGGCGGCGGCAAAGGAGGCGGCGGCAAAGGCGGCGGCAACGAAGACAGCAGCAGCAGCGGCGGCAAAGGAGGCGGCGGCAATGGCACTGGAAATGAAGGTGGGGGTAAGGGAACCAAGGGACGTTCTAATTAAGTCCTGAAAGCATCCTGCAAACACAAATAAATTCAGAGCACCCCCGACAAGGGATCCTTTTTCATTTCATGTGCTTGCAAGGCCGTTCAAAGCTGATAACGCCATTCCCTCGAAAGCAAATCTCCATAGGGTTGGCTACAACCTAGTTGCTCTTCCATTGATCGAGACGGTTGCCATTGCCTGATCGACGACGAATATGTGGCCAAGGTGGCCAGTCACAACACCCACTTCCATTATGAAATTTGCTCCTCAGCGGCAATTCGGGCCGAGTGAGAGTTCAGGCCCTAATCTGCCAACGAACAGCGGACAGCGGACAATGCTGATGAAGAATGCCGACCGCGGCCGCTTCATGAAGGCTATGAGGAAATCCCAATAGCATGCGCACGCGCCACCGCTATACTCGCTCCATGGACGTTGATGTTTCGTTTGCAAAGGCCGGGCGTTGCTTTGATGTGGCCCAGCATCTGAACCACCCCGCCGTGGTGCGTGCTTTCCTGTGGAATGCCGTGGCCACCGGTGACGCGGGCATCATCCGCCGCGCCGAGGCCTCCATCGCACGCGCCGCGGAACGCCGCGGGGCCGGCCGGACCGCCTCGTTCCGGACAATTACCGGCCCGGCGGCACCTGATGCCGGCGGCGCACTGGTCGGCGAGGCGGAGGATCTGGCCGGCCCCAAGGCTGCCCTGCGACAGGCATTTGACCGACTGGGCCGGGGCACGGTTTCCTGAGACAGCGCACTGCGCTACCGATCGCATAAACGGAGGTAGGGCATCCAGCTTGACCGAGGCACGCTCGGCAACTGGAGTTGCTGTAAATTTCACTTGGCTCGGTTGATGACGGCATGATTACAACGCCATTGGCACGACGTTGATGACAGCGTCACTCTCGCTTCGCTTCATAAGCCATTCCATGAATTCATCCATGTCGAGATAGAGGCGCACCTGCCCGGCCTCGTTACGTTCTGCGAGCAGAGCGCCGATAAGGTGCAGAGCAGCTTCGTCGTTCGGGTAAATGCGAATGACCGTTTTGCGGCGGCGGATCTGGAGTCAGAGCTGCTCCCGAATGGGTGCGGGAGCGCGGCAATAAACTCTTTTGTTTTCAGAGAGCCAGATCTTCCCGCACTCTCGGCTAAGGCTTTGAAGTGGCGACGGTGATCGAATTTCTTCGGGCGGTCCGTTTGAGCCCACTCCGTCTGACCGCATAGCAGCCGGATGGCGCGGACTTGCCCACAACGCCCCCGTCACTGGCTGCAACCGCTCCCGCAACCGGCCCATAGACGCCCTTGGGCTGGGGCACGGTTTCCTGAGACAGCGCACTGCGCTACCGATTGGACAGACGGAGGTAGAGCATGGACGGGAAGAATGGGTTGGAAACGGTTGTGACGGAGGCCACGGCGGCGCCAGCGCGCGCCCAGAACGCTGGCGATGGCGACGCCGTGGCCGGTCCGCCGCTGCGGTTTTCGGCGAAGAGGAAGCTGGCGGTCGTGCAGCGCCTGCTGCGGGGCGAGTCCCTGGAGAAGGTTTCTCGGGAAACGAACGTACCGGTGCACCGGCTGTCGGAATGGCGCGACCGGGCGCTCCTGGCGGCAGAAAGCGCGCTGAAGGAACGCGAACGGGACGCCCGGGACGAGGAGATCGAGCGGCTCAAAGCCAAGGTGGGCGAGATCACCATGGCCAACGAGCTGCTCTACGCGAAGATCGACATGCTGGAGGGCGGTCGCCCTTTAGCCGGACGGAGGTTGAGGAAATGACCCGCACCACCTCTGCCTCCACCCAGAGCTGCTACCCGGTCGCTGCGCTCTGCCGCGTCTGGAAGTTCCCGCGGGCGACGCTGTACCGGCATCGGGCGGCAGATGCCATGCCAGCCCGTCCGGCACGCCGGCGCGGGCCCCAGGGTGCCTGCAGCGATGCGGAATTGCTGGCGAAGATCGAGGCCGTCATCGAGGCGTCGCCGTTTAACGGGGAAGGCTATCGTAAGGTCTGGGCCCGGCTGCGAGCAGACGGTGTTCGCACCGCGATGCGCAGGGTGCGACGGATCATGG
>CAMDBX010000012.1 GCA_945889445.1 Rhizobium sp. Q54 | reverse complement strand
CTACTTTGAGCAGGACTACCATGAACCCTATCCCCAGAAGGTGCTGGGCGTCACCTATGGCCAAACCGGCGTTGATCAGGGCCTTGCCGTGCTCGATGCACTGGCGAAGCACCCCGCCACAGCACAGCATGTTGCTTACAAGCTCATTCGCCACTTCGTGGCGGACGAGCCCCCGCCCCAGCTCGTAGCCTATCTTGCGCGGCTGTTCCGTCTCACCGGGGGAGATCTACAGGTGATGGCGAAGGCCCTGATCTGCCTTCCGCAGTTCTGGGCCGAACCGATGAAGCGCATGGTCCAACCACTGCCATGGCAGCTGTCGGTCATTCGCGGCATGGGCACGACGAAGGAGACGATGCTGACCAGAACGGCTGCCGTAGACCAGCAAAAGGGCTCGGATTATCGCAATGCATTCGGCCTCACCTGGGCGTCCGGCTATCTCAGCCACACCATGTGGGGCAGCCTGACGCCAGACGGATATCCCGACGACAACTTTTGCTGGATGAACGCCAAAGCCTTGCGCGTGCGGAAAGATATCGCCTTCCACGCGATTAGCTACGCCCTCGTGAACGGCAGATCGCCAAGACCGCCCGATGTCATCGCGGCGGATCTCCTGTCCGGTTTCCAGTCTGCCGCCAATGCGACAGCCATTGCGGACCTGATGAAGAAGAAAGTGAACGATAAATATCCGCTCTCCATGCTCTTCGCGTCTCCCGAATACATTCTCAGGTGATTTCCGATGTCAGATCATGATCACGACCACGACATTCCTCCCCTGCCGCAGCACCTCATCGACGAAGCCGAGGCGGGCTGCGAGGAATCACGCTTTCTGATCAACAGGCGCAGCCTGCTGGGCATGTCTGGCGCCTTCTTCGCCTGGGCCTACATGCCGCGCCACGCCGAGGCGGCTGGAACCGAGCCGCGTCTCCTCATCGTGCTGCTGGGTGGAGGCATGGACGGCCTGCACGTCGCGCCGCCGCTCAACGATCCCTACTATGCTGGTCTGCGCGGTGACATCGCCTTCGGCAAGAACCAGTTGCTCGCCCTGACATCGGAGTTCGGCCTCAACCCCAACATGCCGAACCTGAAAAACATGTTCGATGCCAAGGATGCAGCCATGGTGCAGGCCATTGCCCCGCCCTTGCGCCGCCGCTCCCACTTCGAGGGGATGTATAACATCGAGTCCGGACTCCCCGGCGTGGGGGCACGGAATTCCACCTCAGGCTGGCTCAACCGGCTGCTGCAGCAACTGCCGCCGGGCAGAAGAGTCAAGATGGATGCGCTGCACATTGGCCCCACGCCGCTCATACTGGCAGGTTCCGAACCCGTCCTGTCCTGGACCAATACGCCGAACTGGAGCAGCTATCTTGATGATCCCGTGCTCAAGCTTTACCAGGCCACGAACCCGACCCTGGCCGACCTGATGCAGCGCGGCTTGAAGACCAACAGTCTCGCATTGTCAGGCACAACCGATGCAACCAAGGCGGCGGACAAGGGGATCAGCGCGGTGCGCATCAACTTCCGCGCCGCCGCGCGCATGATGCGCGACGAGGCTGGCCCGCGCATAGCCGTTCTCAAGCTCGATGGATGGGATACGCATATCGGTCAAATATCCATTCTGTCGAACAAGCTGGCCGATCTCGATGCGGCCATGCAGGACTTGCGCGAAGCTTTGGGCTCCGTCTGGAACAACACGGCCATCGTCTGCGTCACCGAAATGGGTCGTACTGCCGCGGTCAACGGCAACAGCGGAACCGACCACGGTGATGCGTCCGTCGCGTTCCTGCTCGGCGGCGCCATTGCCGGTGGCCAGGTCTGGGGCGAGTGGCCGGGCCTCGCCCAATCCAGCCTCACTGACAAGCGGTCCCTGAGGGCAACGACCGACATGCGCACCGTCTTTAAGGGCGTCCTCGCCGATCATCTCGGTGTGCCGACCTCGATCCTCGACACAGTCGTCTTCCCGGAAAGCGCGGATGCACCTGCGATGAAGGACCTGCTCAAGAATCCGGTCACTTCGGAAGACAGTGAGATGATGAAGAAGGACGTCCCCACAACAGGTGCCGGCTCGTCCCTCGCCGACTTCCGGCAGTCCTACGGCATCGGCTGAGACCGCTCGGAAATTTGACCCGGCGTTCTCACGCCGGGTAGATCACGCCCTTCTTGACGATGATGTTGCCATAAAACCGCGGCTCGCTTGAGGCGACGATGGCAGAGCAGGCTTTGACCTTGGTGTAGAAGGCATCACCCACCAGCGGCGCGATCCTTTGTTTGGGCTCGTGCTTCAGCACCACGGCAGTGAAGTCCTCGAACACTCGTTCCATGCGCTTGGGATCCATGTAGGCGTTCGGCCGACATGCGGCTTCGAGCACCACGTCGTCTACTGGCATCACAGATCGCATCGATCAGGGGTGGCACGCCATGGCGGCGTCAATTTCACCTCGGCCCTCTCAATGCCCACCATCAAGCGTCATAAGCAAGGCATGGCAGCCTTCATTGAACTGCCAAAGTCGGAATTCCGTCGCCGGTGAACCGCCGCGGCTTTGATGATCGCTCAATCGATTTTGGTCAAACTGCCGCTATTTAGATAGCGAATTTTTGGCGAGTAAATCGTCTTTTACTTGTGGTTACTTGCAGAAGATGCTACTCCAAATTACCTTAAGTTGTGTATTATGGGAGAAGTATGAGCAGCAGGAACATCAGGCCCGCGCCGGCGGCTGGGTTTTCACCGCAAGCGCAGGCCCATGTGGCATTCATGCGCTTCGGATTGGGCCCCAAGATGGCGAGCGCTGCACGCCTCGCCGCGGCAAGTGGTGCCGCCTATGATGCCTGCCTCAGGGAAATAGCGAAC
Organism: Rhizobium sp. Q54; assembly: GCA_945889445.1. Lineage (GTDB taxonomy): Bacteria > Pseudomonadota > Alphaproteobacteria > Rhizobiales > Aestuariivirgaceae > Aestuariivirga. Next base: position 64,270 of record CAMDBX010000012.1, on the reverse strand, counting down.
CCCGGGGCACTGTTGATCCCGGATGAGCAGGTCATCTTCAACCAGGCGCTGATCAACCTCAGGCCGGGCGCTGCCCAGAAGCCGGATGCCGTCCTGAACTATGTCAACTGCTGTTCGGCCTCGGCTTACTCGCCGCAAGTTCAAATGACAACCCTGTTGCCGGAACCTGCCGAGGTCATGTCTACCGAATTCATAGCGCGCTACGCAAAGTGCATTGAGCCGGAAGTGGGCTTTGCGGAGCGATTGGTTCACTTCTGGTCCAACCACTTTTCAATCAATGGCGCCAAAGACTCGCGGGTGATGCCGACCGTCGGCCACTTCGAGCGGTCGGTCATCCGTCCGCACGTCCTGGGCAAGTTCGCCGACCTGCTCAAGGCAGTCTACCAGCATCCGGCCATGATCTGTTACCTCGATAACCAGTTCTCGACGGGTGAGAACTCAACCATCGGAAAATCGGCATGGGGCAAGGCCAACAAGCTCTCACACAATGAAAATCTGGGGCGCGAGATCCTCGAACTTCACACCCTCGGGGCCTATGGTGGCTACACCCAAGCAGATGTCGTCAGCCTTTCCAAGGTTCTCACTGGATGGAGCATCTATAACGACATCAAGAAACTCGAGACGTATGGGCAGTTCCGCTTCGACCCCGGCCGCCATGAGCCGGGCCCACAAACGGTACTAGGTGTCACCTACAGTCAACCCGACATGACACAGGGACTGGCGGTATTTGATGCGCTGGCTGCCCATCCCGCGACGGCCCAGCATATTGCCTTCAAGCTCATCCAGCACTTCATCACGGACGAGCCCCCGGTCGCGGCTGTTCAAAAGCTTGCCCGCGTCTTCCAACGGACAGGTGGCGATCTTTGGGCCGTCGCAAGGGCGCTGCTCCTGGTTGATGGCGCCTGGACACTGCCGATGACCCGGCTCGTCCAACCGCTTCACTGGCAAATGTCCATGGTGCGCGGACTGGGATTCAGTAAGAACTCGGTCATGCAAAAAGCCCGTGGGTTTCACTCGATCGTCGGCCAGCTCAGCCAGCCGACTTGGGGCAGGATTACGCCGGATGGCTATCCTGATGATGACTATTATTGGAGGAACCCCGGCTTCGTTTTTGCTCGCAAGGACTTTGCATTTGGGATGGTGCAAAACGCTCTCGGCGTCGACAAGATGGTGATTGATCCGGAAGCGCGCGCCGCAGAACTGTTGCCCGGTGTCTGCTCTGCTGCGCTGACATCCACCATGGCCGAAATGAAAACGAAGAAAATCTACGCCGGCAGCAGGCTCGTGGTGCTCTTCTCCTCCCCCGAATACATGCTCAGGTGACACCCATGTCAGATCATGATCACGACCACGAAACGCCCACTGTTCCGCAACACCTGCTCGATGCTGCTGCGGAAGGTTGCGCGGAGTCCCGCGCGCTCATCAACCGCCGCAACCTTCTTGGCCTTTCGGCGGGTCTCTTCGCCTGGGCCCACATGCCGCGGCACGCGGAAGCCGCCGGCACGGAGCCTCGGCTTCTCATCGTCAACCTTGCTGGCGCACTGGACGGCCTGCATGTTGCCGTTCCGCTGAACGATTATGCCAACTACACGTCACTCCGGGCCGGGCTTGCACTTCCCAAGAATCTGCTGCTTCCATTCACATCGGAATATGCGCTCAACGCCGCAATGCCGAAGTTCCGGGACGTGTTCCTCGCCGGGGACGCAGCACTGGTGCAGGCCATTGCTCCGCCCCTGCAGATAAGCTCGCATTTCGAATGTCAGTATAATCTCGAGTCCGGCTTGCCTGGAGGCGGTCCCCGGTCATGCACGACCGGCTGGATGAATCGCCTTCTCAATATCCTTCCGGCGGGGGCCGCCGTGAAGACCGATGCGATGCACGTTGGCCCAACCCCGTTCATCCTCGCTGGACCGGCACCCGTTCTCTCGTGGTTGCCCGGCATTCGTTCCAACTCAACCCTCACGGACCCACTGACCAGCCTTTACCACCGTGCCGGAAATCCACTGTCGGTTGTGCTCGGTGAGGGTGAGCGCACATATCGACTCGCGGAGTCGGGAGCGTCAGGCACGACGACTCCCCCGACTGCGAGCCCGCTGATGAGGTCGTTCCTCGGCACCGCCCGTCTCCTGAAGGACCCCGCCGGGCCACGCATCGCCGTGCTCAGCACTGGTGGCTGGGACACCCATGCAACCCAGGCCTCGATTCTCACAACGAAGCTGAGTGAACTGGACGCTTGCCTCGATGCCTTCCGGATCGAGATGGGGGAAGCGGCCTGGAAGACGACCGCGGTCGTCTGCGTCACCGAAATGGGTCGAAGGGCATATGTCAACGGCACAACCGGCACCGACCACGGTGTAGCCTCCGTCGCGTTCCTGCTTGGCGGCGCGATTAACGGCAACAAGGTCTTCGGCAGCTGGCCTGGCCTCGCCAATGCAGATCTCGTGAACGGCGCTTCGCTGCGCGCCACAACGGACATGCGCGCCGTCTTCAAGGGCCTGCTGCAGGATCACCTGGGTGTTCCACGCACTCTGCTTGACACGGAGGTCTTCCCGGCGAGCCAGACCGTTGCGCCGATGCAGGATCTGCTCAAGGCGCCGACAGTGGCATCTGCCAGCCCTGCGCTCACCATGGCAGCTGCAAGTTCCATGGCAACAACAAGCTCCAGGTCAGCCCGGTCCACCGAAACAATGGCTAGCCCGCGCCGCCAAACGGCACTCGCGCGGTTCCGCAGGAAGAATGGTCTCCGTTGAAGCCGTGAGCGGCCAGTTGAACGTCCAGACGTGGCATGATGTGCCTCGGATGGCCCGCTCATGCGGGATAGATCACACCCTTCTTGACGATAATGTTGCCATAAAGCCGCGGCTCGCTTGAGGCGACGATGGCAAAGCAGGCCTTGACCTTGGTGTAGAAGGCATCACCCACCAGCGGCACGATCCTTTGTTTGGGCTCGTGCTTCAGCACCACGGCAGTGAAGTCCTCGAACACTGGTTCCATGCGCTTGGGATCCATGTAGGCGGCAGGTCTCCACACGGCCTCGGGCACCATGTCGTCGACTGGCATGACCGAGAGGATGGCATCGAGTATGCGCGGAGCGCCATGGCCGTCGAGCCGGACCACGCGCTTGCCGTGTTCCTCGGCGGGATAGTTGCCATCGACGATGGCAATCTCGTCGCCATGCCCCATCTCCCGTAGCACACGCAGCAGGTCAGGGCTCAGCAGCGGGTCAATTCCCTTGAGCATTAGGCTTTTTCCTTGAACAGCACGTTTCGGTTGATGATGAAATTGTCGAACAGCGGCAGGCTGGCGGCACCAAGTGCCCGCGCATCCCCACCGACGGAGCCTTCGAGAACCGGAAACGCCGCAAGACCTTGGCGATCGACAAGCGTCAGCGCCTGCTGCACCGCTTCTACAAATCGGCTCCGCACCCCGAGGGGCACCGCGCCGTCAATGATGATTGCCGAGCAGTCGAGAACCGCCATGACGCCCGCCGCGGCGGTCGCAACGTCGCGTGCGGCGTGTGCCAGCCAGCGGTCGAGTGCCGGGCCCGCCCCGCGCCATTCAGCGGGGTCGCGCCACAGCACTTCGGGGTCGCCGCCCTCACGTAGGATATCGCGCTCCAGGGCGGCGAGCGAGGTTGAATGCACCAGTTGTTCCGACCTGCCGCTCGCCGAAGTCACGGGAAGCGAAGCGAAGGCGCCCGCATTGCCATGCCGACCAAGATAGAGACTGCCGTTCAACACCACGCCGCCGCCGATGAAGTAGCCCATGTAGAAATAGGCGAAATCCTGCAGGTCACGGCCGTGGCCGAACAGCAACTCAGCCGCACAGGCGGCTGATGCGTCATTGCAGAAGTGGATTGGCCAGGAAAAGAGCTTTGCGATCTCTGCCTGAAGGTCGAAGTCCTTCCACGCCATCAGCACGTCGGCGGGGGCGCCCACGTCCTCCGCCCAGTTCCACAGTTCGAACGGAGCCGCGATCCCCATTCCGCTGATCCGGGCGCGTTGCTCGGCGCTCAGGCCCGACACCAGCTCTTCGACCCCAAAGGTGACGAAACCCATCATCTCGGCGGGCGAGGGAAAGCTGTAGGGCCTGTGGATGGTGTGTCGAACCTTGCCGGCAAGGTCCAGCAGCATCAGGTCGCCCGAGCGCCGGCCCACCTTGAGGCCGATCGAGAAGGCGCCATTCGAGTCGAGTTCGAAAGGCACCAGCGGCTGGCCCACCTTGCCGCGCTGCGGGGTTCGCCGCTTCAGCAGCCCGTCAGCCTCCAGTTGCCGTACGATGACCGAAACCGTCTGCGCCGAGAGCCCGGTGAGGCGCGCCATTTCCGCCTTCGGCAACTGGCCGTGCAGCCGGATCAAAGATAGGATGAGCCGCTCGTTGTAGAGGCGCACGCCCGTCTGGGTGGTACCGCGCGAAAGCTCGGGGTAGCTGTCCCCGCGCGTGCCGCTGGCCCATTCGATCGACATGACAATCCCGTTCCCTCTGCAGAGGCGCACAGATTTCCAGCCGGTGGAAGGACTGTCAATCAATAAATCATTCCGGTTTATTTATTGACAGAGGTCATTTTTTGAGTTGAGAATGCACCAAGTGCAGGAGTGCGGACCCACAGGCCCCTCTCGCACCCGTAGTATCTGAACTTCACCTAACCCCTTGATAGGGGAAAACAAACTGATGGGAGGCCTATGTGAAGACCCTTTTCAAATCTGCTCTGCTCGGCGCTGCGGCGACCGCTGTTTTTGCCGTCACCCCCGCTCTTGCGGCTGATGGCGTTTGCCTGATCACCAAGAACAACACCAACCCCTTCTTCGTGAAGATGAAGGAAGGTGCAGAAGCCAAGGCAAAGGAACTCGGGCTCGAGTTCCAGGCTTTCGCCGGCAAGGTCGACGGTGACGCCGGCCCGCAGATCGAAGCCATCGAGAACTGTGTCGCATCGGGCGCCAAGGGCATCCTGATCACCGCCTCGAACGACTCGGTCATCCCCGCCCTCAAGGACGCGCGTTCCAAGGGTGTGCTGGTCATCGCACTCGACACCCCGATTGGCGACAAGGACGCTGCCGACTCGACCTTCGCCACCGACAACTTCGAAGCAGGTGTGCTGATCGGCAAGTGGGCCAAGGCTCAGATGGGCGATGCCGCCAAGGATGCCAAGATCGGCATGCTGAACATCAACAAGGACAACATCTCGGTCGACGTGCTGCGCGACACCGGCTTCCTCACCGGCTTCGGCATCGAAGTGCCGAACGGCAAGGTGATGGGCTCCGAAACCGATCCGCGCGTGATCGGCCACGAAACCTCGAACGCCAATCCCGAAGGCGGCCTCAAGGCAGCAGAAAACCTGCTTGCCAAGGAGCCGAACATGAACCTGATCTACACGATCAACGAGCCGGCAGCTGAAGGCGCCTTCCAGGCGATGAAGGCAGCGGGCAAGGAAGCCCAGGCTCTGATCGTTTCGGTCGACGGTGGTTGCCCGGGCGTGCAGAACGTGAAGGCCGGCGTCATCGGCGCCACCTCCATGCAGTTCCCGCTGCTGATGGCCTCGAAGGGTGTCGAAGCCGTTGCCGCCTTCGCCAAGGACGGTGCGAAGCCCGCCAACTCCGAGGGCCTCGACTTCTTCAACACCGGCGTACAGCTGATCACCGACAAGCCGGTCGACGGCCTGCCCTCCATCACCTCGGAAGAGGGCCTGAAGATCTGCTGGGGTTGATATCCCCTCGGATTTTCTGAGTTGAACAGCGTGGGGGGCGGCCGTAACGTCGCCCCTCATAACAGATGCGGGGAAACACCTGCACGATCTGATTGGGGACGGACACATGAGCGACAGCGGTCAGCCGACGAAAACCCTTCCCGACTTTGAGGCGGCGCTGAACAAGGCCGACTCGTCGGTGGCGTCTTTCGAGCATGAACACATCACGCCACTGCAGAAGTTGCGCATTTTCCTGCAGGCCTATCCGGTCTCCGTCCCGATCTTTGTCCTCATCATTTCGGTGCTTCTGTTCGGCATCACCACCGATGGCAAGATTTTCCAGCCCAGCAACCTGTCAACGATCCTGAAGCAGATCACCCCGATTGGCATTGTCGCGATCGCACAGACCATCATCATTCTCACGGCCGGCATCGATCTCTCGATCGGCGCCATCATGGTGCTGTCCAGCATTATCATGGGCAAGCTCGCAGTGCAGGTGGGCGTTCCGGCTCCCGCGGCCATGGCCATCGGCTTCTTCGCGGGCGGGCTCATGGGGTATGTGAACGGCCTGCTCGTCACGCGGCTTAGGCTACCGCCCTTCATCGTGACCCTTGGCACGCTCTACATCTTCCAAGCGCTCAAGCTCTGGTACTCGGGATCGGAATCGATCCGCAACGTCGACACCGAAGCGACTGCACCCCTGCTGATCTGGTTCGGCAACGTCATCTCGGTAGGCGGATTTCAGATTCTCTACGGCACCATAGCCTTCCTGCTTCTGGCTTGGCTCATGTCTTATGTTCTCAAGCACACCGCCTGGGGACGCCACGTCTATGCCGTTGGTGATGACTTGAACGGCGCCATGCTGTCCGGCGTCCAGACCGACAAGGTGTTGCGCTCGGTCTATGCGGTAGCGGGTGTCATTGCTGCCTTCGCGGGCCTCGTCCTCATCGGTCGTGTCGGCGGCACGATCACGCCGCTTGCCGGTGAAACAGCCAATCTTGACTCCATCACCGCCGTGGTGATCGGCGGCACCTCGCTGTTCGGCGGTCGTGGAACCATCGTCGGTTCGGTTCTCGGCGCCATCATCGTCGGTGTGTTCCGCTTCGGCTTGTCGCTCTCCAAGGTGGACGTGTTGTGGCAGGACTTCACGGTCGGCATTCTGATCATCGCCGCCGTCGCTATCGATCAGTGGATCCGCAAGGCTTCGAACTGAGATTTCAACGCTTCAAGCACGAGCACCCGCCATGAGCACCACCGTCGAACCAATCCTCACGACGCGCAACCTGGTGAAGCGCTATGGCCGCGTCACGGCCCTCGATCACTGTGACTTCGATCTCTATCCCAACGAGATACTCGCTGTGATCGGCGACAATGGCGCTGGCAAGTCCACCCTCATCAAGGCCATCTGCGGCGCTGTCGCGCCAGACGAGGGCGAAATCAGGCTCGACGGCAAAGCGGTGCAATTCAAATCACCGCTCGAGGCGCGCAATGCCGGCATCGAGACGGTGTACCAGAACCTCGCCCTTTCCCCTGCGTTGTCGATTGCCGACAACATGTTCATGGGCCGCGAGATCCGCAAGCCAGGCTTCCTCGGCAGCGTGCTGAAGAAGCTCGATCACAAGGCCATGGAAAAGATTGCCCGCGATAAGCTCACCGAACTGGGACTCATGACCATCCAGAACATCGGCCAGGCGGTGGAAACGCTGTCCGGTGGCCAGCGCCAGGGTGTGGCTGTGGCCCGCGCCGCAGCATTCGGGTCCAAGGTCGTCATCATGGACGAACCCACGGCGGCGCTTGGCGTTAAGGAGTCCCGCCGCGTGCTCGAACTGATTCTCGACGTGAAGCGTCGTGGCCTGCCCATCGTGCTCATCTCGCACAACATGCCGCATGTCTTCGAAGTGGCTGATCGCATCCACGTCCATCGCCTTGGCAAGCGCCTGTGCGTGATCAACCCGAAGGACTTCACCATGTCGGACGCGGTGGCCTTCATGACCGGCGCCAAGACTCCGCCGCCCGAGTCGATGGCCGCCTGACGCGGCAAAGTGGCTTCCTGCCTCAGCGCGGCTTTTTTTTATCTTGCGCCTGCTTATGCGCCGCGAGAGCCATCATCCGCCGGTCCCGCCATGCTGTCGCGTCGGCCAGCTTCTCCCGTGGTGTGGTTGCGCGCAGTTCGGCATCGAGCATCGCGCCGATGGTGTCAGGCCACGCCGCTGCGGCGGCTTGACTTTCACCCACCCGGCGGATCGTCGGGCCATAGCGTTGAAGGTAGTCGGCAACACCCCCAGGAGCATTGAGGTCAATGGTTTCGATGGGGCCCATGAAGCTCCAGCGCAGCGCCAGCCCATCCTTGACGGTCTTGTCCAAGTCCTCGGCCGTAACGTAGCCCTCAGCGATCAGTCTGAAGGCCTCGTTCAGCACGGCAAGCTGCAGGCGGTTCAGGATGAAGCCCTCGATCTCGCGTTTTACGGTAATCGGCTCCATGCCGCAGCTGGCCATGAAATCTCGGGCGCGGTCGATGATCTCCGCCGATGTGAAGTCACCGCCACACAGTTCAACGATCGGGGCAAGGTGTGGCGGGTTCAGGGGATGAGAGACGAGGCAACGCTGTGGCGTGGCAAGGCCCCCGAAGATGATTGACGGCATGATTGCTGACGTTGAACTGGAGATGATGGCATCCGTGTCCGCAAGCCGCTCCACCTCCGCAAAGAGCTTCTGCTTCGGCTCCGCGAGTTCGATGATGTTCTCTTGTATGAAGTCGGCGCCCGCCAGCGCATCCGCGAGGCTGGCAGCACCCCTGATGCGCGCGCGGATCGAATCGGGATCAGTGATGAGGCCTTCCTCGGCCATTTGCGGCAGGGTGCGACCGATGTGTTCCAGGGCCTTCTCGACCTGTGATCTATCCTGGTCCCACAGCGCCACTGCATGGCCGCCCCGCGCGAAGACCATCGCCCAGGAGCGGCCGATCAGACCAGAGCCAAGGATTGCGGCCTTCACCTCGGCACCGGCGCATCCGCATGCATCAGGCCTTCGGCTTTCAGATCCTTCCAGAGTGCCTTTGGAATCTTGGCGTCGAGTGTTGCAACGTTGAGTGCCACTTCCTTCGGGCTCACGCCACCGGGGATGACGCTCACCACGTTCTTGTGCTGCATCGGGAAACGCAGCGCCGCCTGGGCCAGTTTCACCTTGTGCCGGCGGCACACCGTCTCAATACGCGCAACGCGTTCAAGAATGGCCTTGGGGGCCGGATCGTAATTGTACCAGGCACCCGGCTTCGGACCGGTCGCGAGGATACCCGAGTTGTAGGGCCCGCCCAGAACGATGCCGATGCCACGTTCCTCGCATAGCGGCAGGAAGGAGTTGAGAGAGTCCTGCTCAAGCAGGGTGTACCGGCCGGCCAGCAGGAAGATATCGACGTCAGAATTGCGGGCAAGGGTTTCGCAAACCTCCCATTCGTTCACGCCGGCGCCAAATGCCTTGATCACCTTCTCGCTGCGCAGTTTCTCCAGAGCCTTGATGCCGCTTTTCAGAATGGTCTTCATATGGGCGTCGCGTGCCGCCACGGTCTTGTGGTTGAAGACGTCAACGTCATGGATGAATATCACGTCGATCGAATCAACGCCGAGGCGTTCGAGCGAGAATTCGATCGAACGCATGAACCCATCGTAGCTGTAATCATAAATTTCCCGGCGTGATGGTGTGTCGAAGAATTTGCCGATGCCGGTGCGCTGCTTTGGATCGCAGACTTCGAGAAGACGGCCCACCTTGGTGGAGAGCACATAGTCCTTGCGATTCTTGCCAAACAGAAAGCGGTTGAGCCTCGTCTCCGAGAGCCCGAGACCATAGAGCGGTGCCGTGTCGTAGTATCGGATTCCGGCCTTCCAGGCTGCCTCAAGCGTCCTTTGTGCCTCTTCGGGGGCCGTGGCCTTGTAGAGGTTGCCGAGCGGTGCGGTGCCGAATCCCAGTTCGGTGAAGGAAATCGTCTCTCCTGATGGCGCCTTGAAGTGTCGCTTCTTCATGTGTCTTGTTCTCCCATGCTGTTGAGATCGGCGAAAAGCTCCGGCTTCTCGCGCGCGAATGTTTCGAGCTCGGCCATCACGGCGTCGAGGTGCCCGTACATGGCCCTTGCTGCGGCATCACCGTCATGTGCGTCCAGCGCCGCGACAATGGCCTTGTGTTCCCCGAGTGTAAGGTCGAGGCGTCGGCGCGTATTCAGCAGCTGCCGCACCCGGTCGAGGCCGAGGCGGGCCGTTTCCGTCGCGCTTCTGACGCGCTCGAAGCCGAGGTGGTCCTGCAGAAGGGCATGGAACGCAAGGTCGAAGCCGTGGAAGCCTTTGAGGTCGTGCGCCTCGATGGCCGCCCTTTGGTAACGGAGGTTGCTGGCAAGCTGGTCAACAAGGTCCGAGGATGCAAGCGGAGCAAGCTTCCGCACCGTCTCCACTTCCAGCGCGCGCCGCAAGAACATGTTCTCGCGAGTGTCGGAGATCTTGATGAGGGCGACGCGTGAGCCGCTCTGCGGAATGATGTCGACGAGTCCCTCGGCGGCCAACCGGTTCATCGCCTCGCCCACGGGAAATCGTGAAACGCCCATGCGGGCGGCGATCGCCTGCTTGTCGAGATACTCTCCCGGTTTCAGGTCCAGCTGCACAATGGCCTCACGCAGCGCAGCGTGCACCCGCACCGTCGCGCCCTTGGCGGCGGTCCGCCCGGGACTCAAGAAATCATAGGTGACGGCCGCCACTGGCATGCTAACATGTTAGCGATATTCCCAAGGTCGGCAAGGCCTACAGCACAAAGCGAGTTTCACAGATGATTGCAACCGTGCCGAAAACGCCCCGCATGCTTCGCCTGTCCGGCGCTGACAATGTCCTCGTCGCCATCGACACGGTCGACAAGGGCACCGTGGCACCGGAGGGCATCACCGCCCTGGACCGCATCGGCAAGGGCCACAAGATGGCCTCAGTGGCGATCCTCGCCGGAGAGCCGGTGCGCAAGTTCGGGCAAATCATCGGCTTTGCGACGCAGGACATTTCCCGGGGCGCGTGGGTGCATGAACACAACACCGGCATGCAGGACTTCGACCGCGACTACGCCTTCGCGCAGGATGCGCAACCCGAGGACATTCTTCCGCTCAGCCAGCAAGCCACCTTCCAGGGCATCCGCCGCGCCAATGGCAAGGTCGGAACCCGCAACTATATCGGCGTGCTGACCTCGGTGAATTGCTCCGCGACGGTGGCGGGCTTCATTGCCGAGGAAGTGAAGCGCTCCGGCATGCTCGATGACTATCCAAACATCGACGGCATCGTGGCTCTGAAGATGGACAATGGCTGCGTGGTCGACTACCGCGGCGTGATTTTCGACATCCTGAAGCGGACGGCCTGGGGCTATGCCACCAACCCCAACATGGGCGGCGTGCTGATGGTCGGCCTGGGCTGCGAAGGGTTTCAGATTCCTCGCTTCAAGGAAGCCTATGGCGTGGTCGAGAACGAGACTTTTCGCACCATGACCATCCAGGAGACGGGCGGCACCAAAAAAACGGTTGCAGCAGGCGTTGCCGCAATCAAGGAGATGCTGCCGCACGTCAACAACGTGAAGCGCGAAACATGCCATGCTTCCGACCTCATTGTGGCCCTGCAATGCGGCGGCTCGGACGGCTATTCAGGCATCACCGCCAACCCCGCACTGGGTGCGGCTGTCGACATTCTCGTCCGTCACGGCGGAACTGGCATCTTGTCTGAAACACCTGAAATCTATGGCGCAGAGCACCTTCTGACGCGCCGTGCCGCCAACCGCGATGTGGGCGAAAAGCTCGTCGACATCATCAAGTGGTGGGAAGACTACACCAAGCGCAACAACATGGAGATGAACAACAATCCGTCTCCGGGCAACAAGCTGGGCGGGCTCACCACCATCCTCGAGAAGTCGTTGGGCGCAGCCGCCAAGGGCGGCACCACCACGCTCCGCCACGTCTACCGCTACGCCGAGCCGGTGACCGGCAAGGGCTTCGTTTTCATGGATACGCCGGGCTACGACCCCGTTGCGGCGACGGGGCAGGTGGCGGGCGGTGCAAACCTTCTGTGCTTCACCACGGGACGCGGCTCGGCCTATGGCTGCAAGCCGGTCCCGTCGATCAAGCTCGCCACCAATACCGACATCTACAATCGCATGATCGACGATATGGACATCAATTGTGGCGACATCCTCGACGGCGTGTCGATCGAGGAGAAGGGTCAGCAGATCTTCGAGTTGATGTTGAAGGTGGCGTCAGGTCACAAGACCAAGTCGGAAGAGCTTGGCTATGGCGACAACGAGTATGTGCCGTGGCACGTCGGCGCAATGATGTAGACGCGCTTTTGCGTTGCTGCCGTTGGCGTTTCGGTAGCTGCCCGAGCCATCATTGCACCATGATTGCGGAACAATGGTCTGGCCCAGCGGGAGAGGCCGGGTTCACAGCATGTAAAGTGGACCACGGCTAGCTTGGACCCGCATCCGGTTTTCCGGGGGAGTGATGGGTCGGACGGTGAGGAAGGGTCAGGGACGGCAGCGGGCGGAACCGCAGCTGTTTACCGGCAAGGCAAGCGGCAAGGGCCAGGGCGGCGGCAAGCCGCCTGCCCGTGAGCCGCGCCGCAGGCGCCGGCGTTCGTTCCTGTGGCCGGTCATCCGCTTCGGTGTCACTCTCGCCATCCTCGGCACCATCGGGCTTGCCGGGCTGTTCGGTTATGTCTGGATGACCCTCGACAAGCAGGGCTTGCTCAAGATACCTGACCGCGACCCAGGGATCATGATCCTGGCCAACGACGGCTCGGTGCTGGCGGAGCAGGGCTCCTTCAATGGCGACGAGGTGCGGATCGCCGACCTCCCCCAATATGTGCCCGATGCTTTCATCGCCATCGAGGATCACCGCTTCCGCAGCCACTTCGGTGTCGACCCGATAGGATTGCTGCGCGCCATGTACACCAACTACCGCTCCGGCCGCGTGGTACAGGGCGGCTCGACACTGAGCCAGCAGCTGGCCAAGAACCTGTTCCTCAACCCGGACCGCACCATCCAGCGCAAGCTGCAGGAGGTGGTTCTCGCCCTGTGGCTTGAGACGCATTACTCGAAGGACGAGATCCTCCAGCTTTACGTGAATCGCGTCTATTTCGGTTCCGGCGCCACCGGCATCGAGAAGGCAGCACAGGCCTATTACAAGAAGCCGGCCTCCGAACTTACCATCGCCGAGGCCGCGACGCTGGCCGGGGTGGTGAAGGCTCCCAGTGCCACCAATCCACTGTCCAACCCTGAGGCCGCCGCGGATCGTGCGCGGCTGGTCATCCAGAGCATGGCGGATGGCGGCTTCATCACACCCGAGGAGGCTGCCGCCGCCATCGACCGGCCGGCGGAAGCCAAGACGGACAGCTATCTCTCGGCCAAGAATTTCGTCATCGACTGGATTGGCGAGCAACTGCCGGAATTCGTGAAGGACTACCAGCAGTCACTGGTGGTCGAGACGACGATCGACCCTGCGCTGCAGAACAGCGTCGAACTCGCGGTGGCCACCGAACTCAGCGCGCAAGGAACGAAACTCAAGGCCTCTCAAGGCGCCATGGTGGTGATGGACGGTTCGGGTGCGGTGCTCGCCATGGTGGGCGGGAAGTCCTACAAGAAGAGCCAGTTCAACCGCGCCACCAAAGCCAAGCGCCAGCCGGGTTCCGCCTTCAAACCTTTTGTCTTCCTCGCCGCGCTCGAGCGTGGCTTCACCCCGGACACGGTTGAAGTTGACGAGCCGGTGCGTGTCGGCACCTGGCAGCCGGAAAACTACCGCAAGAAATATCTGGGCCCCGTCGCGCTGGAAACGGCACTGGCGCTGTCGCTCAACACGATCTCGGTGAAGCTCGTCCTGCAGATCGGCCCCGAGGCCGTGGCGGCGGTGGCGCATCGGCTCGGCATCGTCTCGCCGCTGGGCAATGATGCCTCGATCGCGCTCGGCACCTCCGAAGTGACGCCGCTGGAGCTGACCTCCGCCTTCGTGCCCTTCTCGAATGGCGGCTATCCGGTGACGGCCTATGCGGTGACCCGCATTCTCACGCGTGACGGCAAGGTGGTCTATGAGCGCAACGGCTCCGGTTTCCCCAAAGCCGTCAGCGAAAATGACCTCTGGGGCATGAACCGCATGATGCGCCTGGTGGTGACCGACGGCACTGGCACGCGGGCCAATTTCCCCGGCTTCGACATCGCCGGCAAGACGGGCACCAGCCAGGACTACCGCGACGCCTGGTTCATCGGCTACACCAGTGAGCTGATTGCCGGCGTTTGGGTGGGCAATGACGACAACTCGCCCACCAACAAGGTGACGGGCGGTCTGATCCCGGCGATGATCTGGCGCAAGGTGATGGAGCCAGCGCACCTCGGACTGACGCCGCGCCCCCTGCCGGGCGAGCCGCAGGTGGCGCTGAGCGGACCCGCCACGGTGACCGACACGCAGTATGACATGGGTGCTGCCGAGGAGGCCGAACCGCCGCCCGAGATCAATGCCGGAAACTTCCTCGAGCGACTGTTTGGTGGCGGTCGGCAGGACAATCGTGATGCCTCCAAGAAACACACCAGCGCGCGTGACCGCGCGCTGCGCGACAAGCTGGACGAACCCTAGCCGGAGCCTCGCGCCGGTCAGACCTCGCTTCGGTCAAGCCCGCGCGGGATGCGTTTCTCAACATCGTAGAACGGCAGGTCGATGATCTCGCAGTCGAGCACCCCATTCTCCGAGGTCTTGACCTGAAGCCTGCTGCCTGCCCAGTCACCTGGCGCATCGAAGCGCACATAGCCGATGCCTGAGGCAAGGAAGGGAGACCACGCACCCGCTGTAACGTGGCCGACGGCCCGCGCTCCATCCAGGATCACTTCGCGATAACCCGGAATGCCGCCAGGACATTTCAGCCCGAAGAACTGTTTCGCATTTCGGTCTGCAGCGAGCAGCGCCTTCCGCCCGATGAAGTCCGGCTTGTCGAGGTCGACGAAGCTGTCGAGCCCGGCTTCGAAGGGTGTCATGGTCAGGTCGAAGTCGGTGCCGTTGTCGAGGATGCCCGCCTCTATGCGGCGCATCTCCATTGACGAGATGCTGCCGAAGATCATGCCATGCGGCTGGCCCACAGACATGAGCCAATCCCACAACCGGCCGCAGTCGGTGGCGGAACCTTGCGTATAGACTTCATAGCCCATTTCGCCGGTCCAGCCGGTGCGCGAGACATAGACCTGCTGCCCGGCGATGGTGAAGAAGCCGGAATGGAAGTAGCCCATGGCCTGCGTGATGGCGCCGTCGGTCGCTGCCGACATGATGGCAAGTGACGCCGGGCCCTGTATCTGCAGAACGCGGGATCGTGGATCGCTGACCGAAACATCGAAGCCCGCGCTGTGGGCAAGCAGCCAGGTCGCCAGCGCGCCGTCGGGCTGGACGTACCAGAAGTGGTTCTCCGCCAGCCTGAAGAGGACGCCGTCCATGAAGAGATGGCCCATGTGATCGCAGGCGATGGCATAGCGGCCACGGCCCTCCTGCGGCGTGGAGATGCGGCGTGCGAAGACATGTTCGAGGAACCGCTCCGCATCAGGACCTGAAATCTCGACAGGACGTTCCGGCACGTCATAGAGCACGGCCTTGCGCCTGAGCGTCCAGTAGCCGCCCTCCACATCCTCCGCGTTGAAGACGCTGTAGTAGCGCCCGGCATAGACGCCCATCACGGTGTCGGGGCTGTTCGATGAAAGGATCTGCGCACTGTGCAGCCCCTCTCTGGTGTCAGGAGCACCGCAACTCCGGAAGCTTGATGACCTGCGGCATGCGACGCTGTTGCATTGGGATACGTCCGACCTGACCTAGGCGACCTCTACCAGAGACTTGATGGATTGGCAGTCATGGCTCGCAAGGGCAGGCATGACAGACGTCTCACTGGAGCGGCAGATCGTTTTTGGCGGCTACAATCTCGCCCTTCACGCGGCCATCGCGGGGCAAGGGCTTGTGCTTGGCAGCCATCCGATCCTGCGGGACATCATCGACGCCAAGCTTCTGGTCGATCCTTTCGGCGTGATGCTTGACACCAGCATCGGCTACGACCTCGTCATGACACGGGAGGCACGCGAGCGGCCGCAGGTTCGAAACTTTGCCGATTGGATCGCATCGGAGACCGGCCAAGCGGTGTGAGGATCGCTCAAACCACCACGCGGTGAACCTCCTGCCCATGAATGCGCAGCCAGTTCTTGGCGCGGGCGGCATTCGGGCAGTGGGTGAGCACGACACGCCAGAAGCGGGGACTGTGGTCGAGATGGCGGAGATGGGCCACTTCATGCGCGGCGACGTAGTCCAGCACATAGTCGGGCGTGAGGATGAGCCGCCATGAATAGGAGAGATCGCCGCCGGCCGAGCAGGAACCCCAGCGGCTGCGCTGGTCACGGATGGTGATGCGGCGGAACTTCACGCCCATCAGCGCGGCATATTTCGTGGTGGCCCTGGTGAGATCGGCGCGCGCTTCGGCCTTGAGGAAATCAAGGACACGGCGCGGCAGATGCGCAGGGTCGCCCGGCACGTTGATGTAATAGCGGTCGCGGTCGGACGTCACCACGCCGCGGCGGCCGGGAATGTGCTGGATGTCATGCTCGATGCCACGCAGCGGCAGGGCGCTTCCATGCGCCAGTTGTATGAGCCCGCCGCGCAGTCGCACCCGGTCCTCGATCCAGCTGCGCGAGCGTTCGGTGAATTCAAGTGCGCGGGCGCGCGACACGCCCTTTGGCACGGTGACCAGCACGCCGGTGCCGGTGGCATTCAGCCTGAGGACGAGGCGGCGTGCCTTGGCATGGCGGCGGAAGACAACCTCCAGCACCTCGTCACCGACGAGGAGCCGGGACGGTTCAAGCGGTCTTGGCGCGACCGTTCGCTGCAGGCTTCTGAGAAGTCCGATCATCAGCGTTCTTATTCACGAACTCGACGATTCGCGGAACGATTTCCTTGCGGAACCGCGAGCCGTTGAAAACGCCATAATGGCCCACGCCCGGCTGCAGGTGGTGAAGCTTCTTCTCAGGCGCCAGGTTGGAGCACAGGTCCTGCGCGGCTTCCGTCTGACCGACGCCCGAAATGTCGTCCCGCTCGCCCTCGATGGTCATCAGCGCGGTGCGGGTGATCTTGGAGGGGTCGACGCGTGAGTTGCGGTGCGTCAGCGTGCCCTTGGGCAGGTCATGGCTGACGAAGACCTTTTCCACCGTCTGCAGGTAGAACTCGGCGGTGAGGTCCATCACCGACATGTATTCGTCGTAGAAGTCGCGGTGCTTCTCGGCGGAGTCGCCATCACCGTCCACGAGGTGCCAGAACAGGTCACGATGGGCATCGAGGTGGCGGTCGAGGTTCATGGTCATGAAGCCACCGAGTTGCAGGAAACCCGGATAGACATCGCGCATCATGCCGGCATGGGGTGCCGGCACCTTCATGATGACGTTCTTGCGGAACCAGTCGACGCCCTTTTCCTGGGCGAGGTTGTTCACGGCCGTCGGGTTGCGCCGCGTGTCGATGGGGCCGCCCATGAGGATCATGGTCTTCGGCGCTGCGGGGTCCTTCGCGGCATTCATCAGCGCGACGGCGGCCATCACCGGCACGGAGGGCTGGCAAACGGCCATCACGCTGGTGTCGGGGCCGAGGAACTGCAGGAACTCGGTGACATAGTCGACATAGTCGTCCATGTCGAAGCCACCCTTGGACATGGGTACGCCCCGGGCATCGACCCAGTCCGTGATGTAGGTGTCATAATGCGGGAGCATGGACTCCACCGTGCCGCGCAGCAGCGTGGCATAGTGGCCCGACATCGGGGCAACGATCAGCAGCTTGTGCTGCTTCTTCGGCTTGTCCCACTGCTTCTCGAAGTTGAGCAGCGTGCAGAAGGGCTTGCTGAGGACGTTGCGCTCCTCGATGGCGACGATGTCATCATCGATGATGACGTCGTGGATTTCGAAGGGCGGCTTGCCGTAGCGCCGCGTGGTGCGCTCGAACATTTCGAGCGAGGCGGCCATGGACCGGCCCATCTGGGTTTCGGCGAATGGGTTGGCGGGGCTCCGCCAGAAGTTGAGGCCCGCATCGGCCGCCGCACGCCAGGGTGCGAGGGCCGCATGATTCATCTCGTAAAGATAATACAGCACAACCGGGAAACCCCTCGTTAACGCTCGACGGTAGCAACTCCCCCGAATCGGGGCAACCCGTCAATTCTAGACTTTAGGGGTTAGTTCTAAGTGTTTCCTTCAGTTCCGTAGCGAGTTTCGCGGCATCGGTCGTGTAGGGCATGTGCTTCACGAAGCGCCCATCCGGCCCCATCAGGTAGATGATGCTTGAGTGGTCCATCAGATAGTCGGTGCCAGTGCTCCCATTGCCTGCCTTAGCGTAATAGGCACGGTAGGCCTTGGCGATGGCGGCAACCTCCTCAGGGCTTCCCGTGAGGCCGATGAGGCGGGGGCCGAAATTCGCGACATAGGCCTTGAGCACCTCGGGCGTATCCCGTGCCGGATCGATGGACACGAAGATGGGCTGGATGCGGTCGGCCTCCAGCCCCAGCTGGTCGAGGGCGGCGGACATCACCTGCAGCTCGGTGGGGCAAATGTCGGGGCAGTAGGTGTAGCCGAAGAACACCAGCATGTACTTGCCGAGGAAGTCCTTTTCCGTCACCCGCCGGCCATCCTGATCGACGAGCGAGAAGGGTCCGCCGACGAGGGCCACGCCGGAACCCTGCTGCTGGTGAAGCGCACGGTTCATGTAGGCATAGCTGCCGAACCCTGCGGCAATGAGCAGGATGATTGCGGCAAAGATCAGCACGGGGCGTCGCGGCATCGGTGTTCGTCCTTCAATACCCGGGCACATATGTCTAGACTGATCCGGACTCAACACCAATCCGACGTAACGCTGGACGCCCATGCCCCAGGACCTCGCCATCGACCCAAGGCCGACTGCCAGCGGCGCCGAAATCGGCATGCTGCGGCTGCGCACGCTGGTGCGACTGCGCTGGCTGGCCATCGTCGGGCAGGCGGGTGCCGTGCTGGGGGTGTATTTCGTGCTGGGTTTTCCGCTGCCGCTTGGTCCTTGCCTGGTGGTGATCGCGCTCAGCGCCTGGCTCAACATCTTTCTCACCATCCGCTGGCGCAAGAGCATGCGGCTGCACGAGACCCATGCCGGCCTCCTGCTGGTCTATGACGTCATACAACTGGCGGTGCTGCTGTTCCTCACCGGCGGGCTGGAAAATCCCTTCTCCTTCCTGTTCCTCGTGCCGGTCACCATTTCGGCCACCTCGTTGCCCAACCGCTGGACGCTGTGGCTGGGTCTGCTCGCCTTCGCCTGCGCGACCTTCCTTGCCTTCCGGCACTTTCCGCTGCCGTGGCTGCCGGGCGACAGGTTCAAACCACCGGACATCTATCTCGGCGGCATGTGGGCGGCGATCATCTGCGGCGTGGTGTTCTCGGCGATCTATGCCCGGCGCATTGCCGACGAGGCCCGGCAGATGTCGGCCGCGCTTTCCGCCACCGAATTGGTGCTGGCGCGCGAGCAGCGGCTCTCGGCGCTGGACGGCATGGCGGCTGCCGCGGCGCATGAGTTGGGCACGCCGCTGGCCACCATCGCACTGGTCGCCAAGGAGCTGAAGCGCGAAATGCCGCACGATGCTCCGCATACGGAGGATATTGACCTCCTCATCAGCCAGACGGCACGCTGCAGGGAAATCCTCGCACGGCTCTCGAACCGCGAAGCGCAGACCGACGAAATGTACCAGCGCACCGCGATCCTCGCCATGATCGAGGACCTGGTGGCGCCGCTGCGCGGCTCTGACGCGGTGATCGCCGTGACGAGCTCCGCCGATCCCGACGACAAGGCCATGGGCAACGAACCGGTGTTCCGGCGCAACCCTGCCATTACCTATGGGCTTGGCAATCTGCTGGAGAACGCCGTCGATTTCGCCGAGACGCGGGTGGAAGTCGACGCCCGCTGGACA
This sequence comes from Rhizobium sp. Q54, assembly GCA_945889445.1. GTDB lineage: Bacteria > Pseudomonadota > Alphaproteobacteria > Rhizobiales > Aestuariivirgaceae > Aestuariivirga. The sequence continues at coordinate 44,611 of CAMDBX010000012.1, read as the reverse complement.
CCGGCACAGGTTTCGATCACCGTCCGTGACGACGGGCCGGGCTTTCATGAGAACATCTTCGACCGGCTAGGCGATCCCTTCGTGACGACGCGGCCCGGCTATGGCGAGGACACCGGCGAGGCCGGCCAGCACGAAGGCATGGGACTTGGCTTCTTCATCGCCAAGACGCTGCTGGAACGCTCCGGCGCCACGGTTTCCCTCGCCAACCGGCCCACACCGGAGCACGGTGCAGTGGTGCACGTCGTCTGGCCGCGAAGCCTCGTTGATCTCGGCCGCTCATAATTGCGTATTGGGAAGTGTTTGAACCCGCGCCCTCAAAGGGCTAGAGAGCGCATGGAGCACTGAAACCGGAGCGACATGACAAACGCCGTGATCCCTGCCGAAAAGACGCTGCTGCTCGTCGATGACGACCACCCGTTCCTGACCCGCCTCGCCCGGGCGATGGAAGCTCGCGGCTTCGAGGTGCTGATGGCGGAATCGGTGGCCGAAGGCGTGGCTCATGTGAAGCGCTCGGCGCCGGCCTTCGCGGTGGTCGACCTGAGGCTCGCTGACGGCAACGGCCTCGACGTGATCGAGGCGCTGCACCAGGCCCGCCCCGAGGCGCGCGCCGTGGTGCTGACCGGCTATGGCAACATCGCCACGGCTGTGACGGCGGTGAAGCTTGGCGCCATCGACTATCTCGCAAAGCCCGCCGATGCCGATGCCGTTTATGCCGCGCTGGTGGGCGACACCGACTCGCGTGCGGCGCTGCCCGACAATCCGATGTCGGCGGACCGGGTGCGCTGGGAACATATCCAGCGCGTCTATGAACTCTGCAACCGCAACGTCTCGGAGACGGCGCGCCGCCTCAACATGCACCGCCGCACCCTGCAGCGGATCCTGGCCAAGCGCGCGCCCAAGTAATCAGAGAGAGTCGGCCAGCGGGTCGTAGAGGCCGTGGAGACGCAGCGCAGCGGCCCGCGCGAAGGCCAGCGTCAAGGCCTTGCGGCGGGCAGCATGCAGGCTCGAGGCCTCCGCATGGCGCAGGATGTCCGCCCCCCAGCTGTCGGCCACGATGAGGCCCGCCTCGGTGGGCATGATCTCAGGCGCCATCCCGGTCGATATGGCGAAGAACAACCGGTCACACCAGTCACGGTATTCCGGCCATTTCGAATCGCTGCGGAAGTCCTCCGGCGATGACTTGATCTCGACGATCCAGATCTCGCCGGCGTCCGAGATCCCGATCATGTCGGCGCGGCGGCCCGAGGCCAGGGTGAATTCCGGCAACACTGCGAAATTGGCCGCGCGCAGCAGGCGGGCCACGCCTTGCTGGATCATCAGCGCAGTTGCGGACTGGCGGCCGTCTGGCCGGGGTTCGGGGCGGGTGAGGTCCATGATTTTCCACGGGTGAGAGCATTGCGCCGATTTCAGGGGCGGCAAGCTCCGTTCCATCCTATGATTGCAGTATACATTCCAAGAAAACGCCCCGGCAACAGGGCAACGGCGAAATGGGAGCTTGATGATGCGGCGCATGCGCACCGAACGTGATTCCATCGGCGAAATGGAAATTCCAGCGGAGGCAGACTACGGCATCCACACCGCAAGGGCGGTGGAGAACTTCCCCATCACCGGCATCACGCTGGCGCACTTCCCGGAACTCATCGAGTCACTCGCCATGGTCAAGAAGGCGGCGGCGCTGGCCAACCGCGACTTTGGACGTCTGAAGCCGGAGGTTGCCCAGGCCATCGTCTCGGCCTGCGACCTGGTCATCGCGGGCGACGAGCATCACGACTTCGTGGTCGACATGCTGCAGGGCGGTGCCGGAACCTCCACCAACATGAATGCCAATGAGGTGATCGCCAACCTCGCCCTCAAGCTGCTCGGCAAGCCGCGTGGTGATTACGCCACGATCAATCCCAACGACCACGTGAACCTGTCGCAGTCGACGAACGACGTCTATCCCACCGCGGTGCGGCTCACCGTGCTGCGCGCCTGCCCGGCCCTGATCGAGGAGCAGCGGCTGCTGGTCGAGGCGCTGATGGCCAAGGCCAGGGAATTCGACGACGTCATCAAGGTTGGCCGCACGCAGTTGATGGATGCGGTGCCGATGCGGCTGGGATCCGAGTTCCGCGCCTTCGCGGTGACGGTTGCCGAGGACATCGAGCGCCTCAAGGAATTCGCCGGCCTGCTGCGCGAGGTGAACTTGGGCGGCACGGCGATCGGCACCGGCATCAACACGCCGGAAGGCTATTCGGAGCGCGTCATCCGCAACCTGGCGGAGATATCCGGCGTGCCGATGGTGCCCGCGGCAGACCTTATCGAGGCGACCTCCGACCTCGGGGCCTTCGTCACCTTCTCCAGCGTGCTGAAGCGTATCGCCGTGAAGCTCTCCAAGATCTGCAACGACTTGCGTCTCTTGAACTCGGGGCCGCGCGCTGGCTTGGGCGAGATCAGGCTTCCGGCGGTGCAGGCGGGCTCCTCGATCATGCCGGGCAAGGTCAACCCGGTCATCCCGGAGGTGGTCAACCAGATTGCCTATCAGGTGATCGGCAACGACCTGACCGTGACACTCGCGGCGGAGGCAGGCCAGTTGCAGCTCAACGCCATGGAGCCGGTCATCGTTCTCAACATCATGCAGTCGATGCGCATGCTGCTCCGCGGCATGGCGGTGCTCCGCGAGAAGTGCATCGTCGGCATCGAGGCTGACCGCGAGCGTTGTGCGGAACTGCTCGAGGGTTCGCTTGTCACCGTGACGGCTCTCAACCCCTATATCGGCTATGAAGCGGCAAGCCGCGTGGCAAAGACGGCGCTGAAGTCACGCCGCAGCATCCGCGATGTCGTCCTTTCCGAGGGGTTGATGACGGAGGAACAGGTGCAGCAGGCCTTCTCCGTCGCCAACCTTCTCGGCCAGCGTTAGAGTCCCCAGCGCAGGGCAGGGGTGTGAACGGGCGCATCCCAGCCCTTGGTGATCGCGTCATCCAGCATGGTGACGGTAATCGAACAGCCGGCCATGTCGAGCGACGTGACATAGCTGCCGACAAGTGAACGGACCGGCATGATGCCGTGCTTGGCCAGCTGCGCGACGGCGGCGTTGTACATGAGGTAAAGCTCCATCGACGGCGTGCCGCCGAAGCCGTTGACGAAGAGCAGGGCATTTCCCTTCACATTGAGGTCGCCCGCGATGGCGGCGACCATCTCCTCGGCGATCTCATTCGCCGTGCGCAATGTTACGCGGCGGCGGCCGGGTTCGCCGTGGATGCCCACACCCATTTCCATCTCGGTCGGGCCGATGTCGAAGGTGGGCTTGCCGGCAGCAGGCACGGTGCAGCTGGTGAGCGCCACACCCATGGAGCGGGTGGCGCGGTTCACCCTGTCGCCCAGTGCCTTGAGGCTCTTGAGGTCGGCTCCTTGCTCAGCTGCCGCGCCGACCACCTTCTCGACCACCAGCGTGCCGGCAACGCCGCGGCGGCCGGTGGTGTAGAGCGAGTTCTCGACGGCGACGTCGTCATCGGTGATGACGGTCTCGATGTCGCGACCCGCCATCTCGCGCGCCATGTCGAAGTTCATGACGTCGCCTTCGTAGTTCTTGACGATGAACAGGACGCCCGCACCGGTATCCACGGCCTCTGCCGCGGCGATCATCTGGTCGGGCGTGGGCGAGGTGAAGACCTGGCCCGGACAGGCGGCATCGAGCATGCCATGGCCAACGAAGCCCGCATGCAAGGGCTCATGGCCGGCGCCACCGCCTGATAGCAACGCCACCTTGCCTCGCTTCAGCACCTTGCGTTGCACGAACTTGTGCTCAGGCCCAAGCGTGATGATGTCGCCATGTGCGGCCACGAAACCGTCCAGGCTCTCCGTGAGCACCGTCGACACGTCGTTGATGAGTTTTTTCATCGCCGTTTCCCTTTTTCCCGTTCGTCTTCGATCAGCTTTGCAATGTCCCGCACGAAGGCGCTGACCAGCCCCTGCAGTTTCTTGTTGCGCATCTCGTCGCCAAGGTCCGGCAGTTCGACCACCGTGGCACCGCTTGCCGGTGTCTCGGCCAGCATCTTCTTCGGGTGCGCGCGGGCATACAGCCTGGTGAACTCCTGCCGCTCAGGACCTGAGAAATGGCAGACCTCAAAGATCTGCGCCAGATGGCTGGCCGGAATGGGCGTCGGATATGTGGGGTTCGTGATCTGGCTCACGAAGCTGCGGTTCTTGGCGAGTGCGGTGGCCAGCCGCTGGCGTGTGCCCGATGGCCGACGATCGATGATTGCCGCCAGCAAGCGCTTGTAGGCGGCAACCGCATCCTGTGGCGTTTGGTTTGTGGATGCCTGCGTCATGTTCAGAGTTCCGCGATCGCCGCCTTGAGGCGGGCAATGCGCGCGGGCGCGACGGAGAGCGAAGTGAGACCTGCGTCGAGAAGCGTTGCGAGGTGCCGCGGCTCGCTTGCCATGTCGCCGCACAGGCTGACGGGTATGCCCGCCCCTCTGCCGTACTGCGCGACCTTGGAAATGAGCGCCGTGACGGCGGGGTGAGATGGATCGTTCAACGCCGCGACCCGCGCATCATCGCGCGAAGAGGCCGTCACGTACTGCGTGAGGTCGTTGGAACCGATGGAGAAGAAGGCCGCTGCATCGAAGAGTTCTGGCATCACGGCCACGGCGGGAACTTCCACCATGATGCCGAGTGGCGGCCTGTGGGCCGCAATGCCCTGCGCATCGAGTTCGGCCACGCAGGCATCAAACAGCGCGGCGCAACGGGTGATCTCGTCCGGAACCGTGACCATGGGAACCATGACCTTGAGGTTGCCATGCACGGCGGCACGCGCCAGCGCGCGCAACTGGGTGCGGAACACGTCTTCGCGCGCCAGCGTGAGGCGCACGCCGCGCAACCCGAGGAAGGGATTGGCCTCGCCATCGGGCGTCAACCCACGCACCGGCTTGTCGCCACCGATGTCGAGCGTTCGGATGGTGACGGGCTTGCCCACCGCCCATTCGACGAAGCGACGATAGGCGCGGTACTGCGTCTCCTCGTCAGGTAGTGGCGCCCCGTCACGGAACAGGAATTCGGACCGCATGAGGCCGATGCCGTCACAGGAGGAAAGATCGATGTGATCGAGCTCCTCGACGCCGGCCACATTGATCAGAATGTCGATGCGTGCACCGCTGCGGCGCGTAGCAGGGCGAAGGCGGAACTGCTCCTCGAGGCCGCGCGCCTGCGCGTCAGAGGCGAGCGCGGCGTTGAAGGCTGCGCGCTGTAAGTCATCGGGATCAGCCAGCACGGTTCCGCTGCCACCATCGACGGCAATCATCACGGCATGTTCGGGCAGTTTACCCATGCCAACCACCATGGGAATGCCGCGCGCCCGCGCCAGCATGGCGACGTGGCTGGTGGTGCTGCCGCGCATCAGCACGATGGCGCCGCCGGCGCTCCAGTCGGTTTCAAGGAAGGTGGTGGGGGCAATGTCCTCGCCAACCAGCACGGCGCCGGAGGGGCTGCGGGAGGACTCGCCACCCGAGAGGTTGCGCAGCACGCGATCACGGATGTCACGCAAGTCGGCAGCGCGGGCACGGAAGTAGTCATCTTCAGAGGCTTCATAGCCTGCGATCTCGCCGTCGAGTGCTGCGGACCATGCGACATGCGCGGGCGTTCCGCTGTCGATTGCCGAAAGGGCAGGCGCCGCCAGCGCGTCGTCCTCCAGCATGGCCACCTGAAAGCCTAGAATATCCTGCGCCTCGCCGTCGACGCGGTCCATAAGGACTGCGAGGTCAGTGACGGAAAGCGCAATTGCATCCTGCAGCGCGGCGCGCTCGCCTTCGGAACTTCCGGTTCCCTGCCGCTCGGCCAGAGCGGAGCCGAGCCTTCGCGGCGGGCCGAGGAACAGCCCGTCGGAGGCGCTGGTTCCCTGGTGGCTAGTGCCCATCGCCCGCTTCGTCGAAATCGCGGCGCACGAGCGAGATCACGGCATCGACGGCGGCCTGCGCATCCGCTCCGGTCGCGCGCACGAACAGCGTCGAATGCTGTTTCGCCTTCATCGCCATCACCTTGACGATGCTCTTGGCATCGACCCACGGGCCCTCTGCCGTTCCGGCGATTTCCAGCGTCGAGGCGAAGCCCTTCGCAAGCTTGGTGAGCTTCACCGAAGGCCGGGCATGCAGGCCCACGTCATGGGTGATCACCACCGATCCATTCGCGGTCTCGCTCATTGCGGCGACAACTCCTCTGCAGTGCGCTTCACGTCAGCCAGCGAGCCGCCGCCCCAGGCTTCCGTTGCGGCCATCACCGCGCCCTCGACCACGGGGGCGTTGCAGATGACGATCTTCTTCTGTTTCTCCTCGGGCAACATCTCGATCGCCATCTCGCTGTTGGTCTCCGCCCCGCCGAGGTCGACCAGGATGGCGATGCCGTCCTCCGACCAAGCCGCATCGATGGCGGCGAGGATCTTCTCCACGCTGGTGCCGAGGCCGCCATCCGGGTTGCCGCCGCAGAAGCCCAGGGGCACGTCGTTGCCGACCATCTGGCGCACCATGTCGGCGGCACCCTTCGCCACATCGGGCGAATGCGAGACGATGACGATGCCGACCGTCATGACTTGCCCTCCAGCACGTCGCAGACCGCTGTGATCAGGATTTCGCTCGACCGCGCGCCCGGGTCCATGTGACCGATGGAGCGGTCACCCAGGAATGACGCGCGGCCACGGATTGCCTTCATGGGGATGGTGGCCCTGGCGCTTGCCGTGGCGAGTGCGCGCACGCTGTCGAGGCTGGCCGTGCCGGATTCGAGATGCGCCGCGACGGGGCCAAGCACATCGAGCATGGTTTTGTTGCCGACTTCGGCCTTGCCGCGCGCCTTGAGCGCCACCACCGATGCCTGCAGCGCACGGCCGATGTCGGCAAGCGTGGGATCTTCCGGCAACTCCTTGCCGAGCGTCATGAACAGCGTGCCGTAAAGTGGGCCCGAGGCGCCGCCCACCTTCATGACCAGCGTCATGCCGACCGTCTTGAGGGCCTCTCCGGTGGGCTTGGCGAGGATGTTCGTCCGTTCTGCCTGCACCGCCTCGAAGCCGCGCTTCATGTTGAGGCCGTGGTCGGCATCACCGATGGCTGAGTCGAGTTCTGTCAGTTCTTCCGCAGCCGCAATGATGCGGGCCGAAAGCGTGTCGAGCAGGGTATCGAGGGGAAGTGCCATCGGGCCTTTGGTCCACTGTTTAGTGATTGTGTTTACTGAACACGAAATCACTAAACAGACAAGGCCGCTGTTTCGCGATTGCGAAGGCAACGAATATGGCGGCAGCCCTCACCTTTTCCGGGAATTCCCGCTAGACTGCCGCCAACGTGATTCTCCTGGACCGCCGGATGAAACGAATTGTTGCGATCCTTGTCCTGCTTTTCTGGCTTCAGCCCGCCCAGGCGGGTGAGCTGGCGCAGGGCCTGTCCGCCTATCGTGCCGGCAACTACGGGGAGGCGGTGGCGCTGTTCAGGCCGCTGGCACAGCAGGGCGACCCCTGGGCGCAGTACAGCCTTGCCGTGGCCTATGACGACGGCCTTGGCGTGCCGCGCAACTTCAAGCTGGCACTCGAATGGTACAAGAGGGCTGGCTACCAGGGCCTCGCGGACGCGCAATACATGACGGGTCGCTTTTACGGCAACGGGCGCGGCGTGCGGCAGGATCCCGCCAAGGCGCTGTTCTGGTTCGAACTGGCGGCCGCGGGAGGCTTTCCGCTGGCGCCGCTGCTGCGCGACCAGCACTACAACCAGCTCAAGGAAGCGGTACGGCTGCGCGTATCCTCGGAGGCCACCGAATGGCAGGCGCGCAACCCGCAGCAGATGAACTGCAAGTTCAAGAACTGCATCTATCCGAAATGGACCAAAAAGCCGATGTGGTTCAGCATCGGCGACGACCAGTTCTATCCCTGATTTCAGTGAAGCCTAACGGCCGAGCGGGCCTTCTGGCCCGAAGTGTCGCGGATAGAGCAGCTGGGCGCACGTCCACACGGTGGCCTTGGCTTCCCGCACGTCATAGGGATTGAGCAGCGTCGTCATCTCCAGCCATGTGCCTTCGGTGGTGATGCGGATCAGCCGTGCGGCACGCGCCGGATCGATCTGGTAGCCGTGCGCGGAATTCATCCCAGCGCAGAATCCCTCCAGCGTCCGGATGTAGAGTTCATCATTCTCGCCGCATTTCGAAAGATAGAGCGGGCGGCTCTGGCTTTCGCCCCAATAGGCGGACCAGGCATTGATGCGGCTGGGTTGGCAGACCTGCGGGCTGAAATCGGCGTTGATGAGGGCTGCCAGTTTCTGCTCAGGCGCTGGACCGGAACCATCGAGCGTGGCCTGCCAGTTCTTCCTGTACTCCTCCGAGAGATAATCGAGCGTCTCGACGAGGAGCTTCTCCTTGGTCTCGAAGTGGAACAGCACCAAGCCGTGCGAAAGGCCGGCGCGGCGCGCCACCTCGGTCAGGGTGGTGCGGGAAAAGCCGCACTCTGCTATGGCCGCGAGCGTTGCCTCAAACAATTGTACGCGGCGTTCTTCGCGGCTCAAGGTGCGCGGCGTGCGGGCCGGTGGGGCAGACACGGTGTTTGTCACGAAAAGACCTTGTTCATTGCCATTTTTCTAAACCATCAGCCCAGAAGAGCAAACTGGAAGAAGTTGATTGACAGTTCAACCAGTCAAATGGCAGCCTGTTTTCGTCCGACCGATGGAAGACAGCTGTAACATGCCGGGGAGAATGTAATGGGACTCGAGCGCCACCCGCTTTCGCCACGCCTTGCGCGCTGCCCGGAAGGCCTCCCGCGTGAGGCCTATCAGGATGCCGCCTGGTTCGCGCGCGAGATGGCGACGGTGTTTTCGCGGCAATGGGTGATGGTGGGCAGGGTGGCTGATTTCACCCCGGGCCAGATGCAGCGGGTGCAGGTGGGCGCGGCGCCCGTGATCGTTGCGCGCACCGTCGACGGGGCGGTTTCCGCGTTCCACAACTCCTGCCCGCACCGTGGGGCTGAACTCTGCCGCGCCGAGCGCGAGCCGCTCGGCAAGCTCATTCGTTGCCCCTATCATGCTTTCGCATTCGCGGCTTCTGACGGTGCGCTGGTTGCAACCGGTCATGCCATTCCCACGGATGACTTCGACAGGTCCGCGCATGGGCTGAAGCGCGTGACGTGCCGCGAGTGGAACGGTTTTTTGTTCCTCAATCTCGACGCCGCGCCGGGCGATCTCTATGCCGACGTCGGCCTGCGCACGCTCGACAACTGGCCGATGTCCAGTCTTGTTACGGGTCACCGCTGGGAAACCGAGATCGCCTGCAACTGGAAAGCATTCTGGGAAAACTATTCGGAATGCCTGCACTGCCCCGGCATTCACCCAGAGCTCTGCGACATGGTGCCGATCTACGGCAAGGGCATCATGGGCCAGTCCGAGGCGCTCGGTTGGACACCGGATGAGCAGGCACGCCCCAATCTGCGCGCCGGTGCGAAGAGCTGGACCGTGACCGGCGAGCCCTGCGGACCGGTGTTCCCCGGTCTCTCCGACGCCGAAAGGCTTGCGGGCTACAGCTTTGTGACGTTGTGGCCCTCAACCTACATTGTGGCGCATGTCGATTACGTGCGGTCCGTCCGGATCCAGCCGATGGCACCCGAACGCACCCGCCTCATCGCCGAATGGCACTTCCCTGAAGCGACGCTTGCACAGGACGGGTTTGATGCGGAAGCGGTTGCCGGCTTCGCCAAGATCGTCATCGAGCAGGACGGTGCTGCCTCAGAAATGAACCAGCGCGGCATGCGCTCGCCCGCCTTCCGGGCCGCGCGTCTCATGCCGGAGGAATATGAGATCCACCGCTTTCACCAGTGGGTGCTGAACGAAATGGAGACGCACGCATGACTGCACTGCCCTACGATACAATTCCTGTCCCGAACGACTGGAACCGCGGCGGCCTGCCGGCGTGGACCTATCACTCGCCCGCCCTGTTCGATCTCGAGCGCGACAAGCTCTTCCTCACCCACTGGCAGGTGGTTGGGCACGTCGGCGATATTCCTGCTGCCGGAGATTGGCTGGCCTTCGACCTGATTGGCGAGCGCGCAGTGGTGATGCGCGGCAATGATGGCGTGGTGCGCGCCTTCCACAATCTCTGTCGCCATCGCGGCGCGCGCGTGGTCGACGGCACAAAGGGCCATTGCAAGGGCGCCATCGTCTGCCCATTCCATGGCTGGGTCTATAATCTCGACGGCACGTTGAGGGGTGCTGCACGGCCCTCCAGCTTCGGCGATATGAACCGCGAGGAGTTCGGGCTGAAGCCGATCGAGATGGAGATTTTCCACGGCTTCATCTTCCTCCGCTTCAAGGATGGACCGCAGCCTTCGGTGGCTGATCTGCTTGCGCCCTACGAGACCGACTTTGCCGCCTATGGCCTCGAAAAGCTGCTGCCGGTGCGCAATCTCGACTGGACATCGGAACTGCCGGTGAACTGGAAGTCGGTGCGCGATGTGGACAACGAGGGCTATCACGTGGCGCTCGCCCATCCGAGCCTGCAGGAACTTTACGGCCGCACTTACCGCGACCTGCATCTTGAGAATGGCCTCTCGGTGTCAATCGGCTGGTTCGATGAAGGCATGGCGCGCGGTTGGTCGGTGAAGAACTACGTCCGCATCTCGCCGCCCCGGGAGGACCTTCCCGCTCATCTGCAGAAGGCCTGGACCTATTACGGGCTGTTTCCCAACGCGGTCTTCTCCATCACGCCGGAAGGAGCGCAGTTCTACCAGGAAATTCCCGTGGGGCCGGGCCGCACGCGGCTCACCGGCCGCATGTACCGCTGGCCGGACGAGAGCCGCCAGACCAGGCTCGCCCGCTATCTCGCCTTCCGCATCGATCGCCTCACCTCGGCTGAGGACCAGCAACTCTCCATCTGGTCGAATGAGTCGATGAAATCGGACGCCTTCGAGGGCTTCCATCTCTCTGACCTCGAGTATGGGTTGCGGCGACACCATGATGGCCTGCGCAGGCTGATGCCGGTGATGACGCTGGCCGAACCGCCGCCGGAATGCCATCTCTCCCGCTCGAACGAAGATTTAATTTGCCAGCCGACCAACTCGTTCTAGGCTGGCAAAAAACCAAACCTTCCGGGAGGAATGAATGAAACTTACCCGACGTCATGCACTGGTCACGATGGGTGCCGCCGCTGGACTTGCGATGCCCTATGTGCGCCGTGCACGTGCCGATGCCGGAACGGTGAACGTCTACAACTGGGCCGACTACATTGGCGAAAGCACCGTCGCCGACTTCACCAAGGAAACTGGCATCAAGGTCGTCTACGACATGTATGCCAGCACCGAGGAGATGGAGGCCAAGATGCTGGCCGGCTCGTCGGGTTATGACGTGGTGCTGCAGTCGGGTCTCAATCTGCCCCGCATGGTCACGGCCAAGGTCTACCAGAAGCTTGACAAGGCAAAGCTCAGCAACTGGGGCAACCTCGATCCCGAGATCCTGACGATCCTTCAGGGCTTCGACCCTGGCAATGAATATGGCGTTCCCTACACCTGGGGAACGGTCGGCTTCACCTACAACATGGATCTCGTGAAGAAGGTGCTGCCGGACGCCGACTTCAACAGCCTCGACACCGTCTTCAATCCCGACAATGCCCAGAAGCTCGCCTCCTGCGGCCTGTCCATCCTCGACAGCCCCAACGACATCGGGCCGGTCGTGATGAAGTGGCTGGGCATCGACCCGAACAAGGCCGGGCCTGATGACTACAAGAAGCTGGCCGAGGCCTTCGCCAAGATCAGGCCCTACATCGCCACCTTCGACAACACCAACTATCTTACCACCCTGCCCAACGGCGAGGTCTGTGCCGTCAACAGCTGGTCAGGCGACTATGGCGTGGCCAAGAAGCGCGCAGCAGATGCAGGCATCAAGCTCGATCTTGAATACTTCGTGCCGAAGTCCGGTGCGCCCGCGTGGTTCGACGTGTGGGCCATTCCCTCGGATGCGAAGAACGTCGACAACGCCTATGCCTTCCTCAACTACCTGCTGCGGCCCGAAGTGGTTGCCGCCGCCACCAACTTCATCGGCTATGCCAACGCCAACAAGGCGGCAACGGCGCTGGTCGACCCGTCCATCTCGGGCGATCCCGCAGTCTACCCTGATGCCGCCACCAAGGAACGGCTGTTCACGCTCGCACCGATGACGCCGGAGCAGGAAGAAGCACTCACCCGGACCTGGACAGAGATCAAGACGGGCGGCTGACATCATGGCCGCGGCGGGTGAGCCCTTCCTCAGGATTGAGAACGTCTCGAAGTTCTTCGGTTCTTTCCAGGCGGTGAAGGATGTCTCGCTCGATGTCGCCAAGGGCGAGATCTTCTCGCTCCTCGGCGGCTCCGGCTGCGGCAAGACCACGCTGCTGCGCATGCTGGCGGGTTTTGAAGAGCCATCCTCGGGAAAGATCTTCCTCGACGGGCGCGACATGACCGGGGTTCCGCCATGGAGCAGACCCGTGCACATGATGTTCCAGTCCTATGCACTGTTCCCGCACATGAGTGTGGAGAAGAACATTGGCTATGGCCTGAAGCATGAGGCGATGAGCAGCCAGCAGAAAGCCGACCGGGTGCGGGAGATGCTGGAACTCGTGCAGCTGGTTCCCTATGCCACGCGCAAGCCGCACCAGATCTCCGGCGGCCAGCGCCAGCGCGTGGCGCTGGCGAGGGCCCTTGCCCGCCAGCCCAAGCTGCTTCTGCTGGACGAGCCGCTTGCGGCGCTGGACAAGAAGCTGCGCGAGCGCACCCAGTTCGAGCTGATGTCGATCCAGCATCGCACCGGCGTCACTTTCATCGTCGTCACCCATGACCAGGAAGAGGCGATGACCCTGTCCGACCGCATCGCGGTCATGGACAAGGGCGAGGTGAGGCAGATCGGCAAGCCCGGCGAGGTATACGAATTTCCCAACAGTCGCTTTGTGGCCGATTTTATCGGCTCCATCACCTCGTTTCCAGTCACTGTGGTCGAACGCGTTTCCAAGCAGTTACGCCTCTCGGTTCCGGCACTGGGAGGCGATGTCCTGGCGCGCGACGTGCCGGGGCTCGTGGAAGGGCAGGAGGCGACGCTCGCCATTCGCCCGGAGAAGCTTCACATCTCGAAGGAACGCCCGGAGGGCGCCAACGCATTTCAGGGAACCGTCAAGGACCTCGCCTATTTCGGCAAGGACAGCCTGTATCGCGTCGTCCTTCCTTCCGGGGCACTTGTCCAGGCGCATGCCGTGAATGCAAGCCGCGGTGGCGAGGCGACGCGCGCCGCCGACTGGGATGACCGGGTGTGGATTTCCTTCGACCCGTCCTCGGCCATCGTGCTGACGGAGTAGGGCGATGGGGGGCAAGCGCCTATCAGGCTGGTTCGATCGCAGGGGCTGGTCAGATGTGCTGATTGCCGCGCCCTACATCTGGCTGCTTCTGTTTTTCCTCCTGCCATTTCTAATCGTCGTGGGGATGAGTGTCGCCACGAAGACATCAACAGCACCTCCCTTCTCCTTCGGCGGAGACTATCCGCTGATCAACCTGCAGGGCTATGTCCGCGCAGTTTCGGATACGCTTTACTTCCGCTCCTTCATCACGTCCCTGGTCAGTGCCGGCATTGCCACCGTCTTCTGCCTGCTGATCGGCTATCCCATGGCGTTGGCCCTCACCCGTGTGTCCAAGAGCTGGCGCAACATTCTTCTTATGCTGGTCATCCTCCCCTTCTGGACCTCCTTTTTGTTGCGGGTCTACGCGTGGATGGGACTGATGGGCAAGTCGAGCTGGTTCAACGTGGGCATCACGAAGATCTGGAATGCGCTGGTGCCGGCCGGATGGGCCGTCGACTTCATGCCGATGATGCACTCGAACTTCGCCGTCGTGCTGGTGATGGTCTACACCTACCTGCCCTTCATGATCCTGCCGCTTTATGCCAGCCTCGAACGGCTCGACCCGACGCTCGACGAGGCTGCCCTCGACCTCGGATCAAGACCCTGGCAGGTGTTTCTCGACGTCACGCTTCCGCAAAGCATTCCCGGCATTGTTGCCGGCGGCATGCTGGTGTTCATTCCGGCGGCCGGCGAACTGGTGATCCCCACGCTGGTGGGCGACGCCGCGAGCCCGATGATCGGACGCGTGATCTCCGACCAGTTCTCCTCCGCCCGTGACTGGCCCATGGCGTCGTCCATCGCGGTGGTGCTGCTGGTACTGATGGTGGTGCCCGCCATGATCTATGGCCATTTCCAGGCCAAGGCGGAGGGCTCCAAGTGAAGCGCCGCCACACCTTCCTTCTCAGCATGCTGTGCTTCGGCTTTGCGTTCTTCTACATCCCGATCCTGTCGATGATCGTCTATTCCTTCAATGCTTCGCGGCTGGCCAGCGTGTGGGGTGGATTTTCCACCAAGTGGTATGTCTCGCTGTTCTCCAACAAGCAGGTGATCGACGCGCTCATCCTATCTTTGCAAATTGCCTTCGTCTCCGCCTGCATTGCGACCATCCTCGGAACCATGGCAGGAATAGCCCTCGCCCGTTTCACGAAGTTCCGCGGGCGGCTGCTGTTTTCCGGGCTGGTCACCGCACCCCTCATCATGCCGGAGGTGATCACCGGCATCTCCTCGCTGATGTTTTTCATTCTCATGGCGCAATGGGTCGGCTGGCCCGGGCAGCGCGGCTTCACCACCGTGACGCTCGCCCACATCACCTTCTCGATGGTTTTCGTCACCACCATCGTTCAGGCCCGCATGCTGCAGTCTGACCGCTCGATTGAGGAAGCAGCGATGGATCTCGGCTCGCGTCCCTGGCAGGTGCTGCGCGATGTGACGCTTCCGGTGATCTTCCCGGCGATCATGTCCGGCTGGCTTCTGGCCTTCACCATTTCGCTTGATGACGTCGTCATCACTTCCTTCACCACCGGCCCCGGCAGCACCACCTTGCCACTTCTCATCTGGTCCAAGGTCAAGCTTGGCGTCACCCCCGACATCAATGCACTGGCAACCCTCATGGTTGGCACCGTGGCGATCGGCGTGCTCATAGCGGGCATCGTCATGCATCGCGCTGAGCGCCGCCGCCAGCACGATGAGCAGATGGCTTTCCGCGCCAATGGATGAGACGCTGCTGCTTCTGCATGCGCCGGTCGGCGTGCCCGGATCCGGCCGGGTGCGCTATGGCGCAGCCATGGAACTCTTTTGCAACGGCGTGATCAGCGAAGCGCAACTCGACGCCTATCGCGATGCATCTCCGCACGATGGGCGTGATCCGTTGGTGCTTCTCGCGGACAGGGGTTTGCCCGCCCCTCCCCAGTCCTCTGGCAGCCCCGAGAGCAGTGTTCAGGCGCTGTTTGTCGCTGCGGCGGATTACCTGGATACGCTGTCTCACCCCGGCGCTGCCGAGGTGCACGGCGGTCTGTCCAGGTGCCGCCCCTCTGGCAAGCCCCCGACGGCAGGACCTCATCCCATCGCCACGCGCTGGCTGGAGCCTGCCTTGCGCGAGGCTTTCGGCTTTCAGCCTCAGCTCGCCAAGGCCATTGCCACGGCCGCACCGTATCTTGACTGGGTCAGCTATGATGCCTACCCCCGGAACGAGATCGGCGATAGCTTTGCTGACGGCCATGCCTTCGCCGCCATCGTGGGGAGCGATTCACCCTATGCCGCCGATGATTTCGAAATGGGTCTGTTCCTGATCGCGCCCCACACTCTTTATCGTGATCACTGCCACATCGCGCCCGAGCTCTACGCACCCCTCACCGGCCCGCATGGATGGCGCTTTGCACCCGGACGGCCGTTGATCGTGAAGCCTGCGGGCGAACCAGTCTGGAACCCGTCCCTGCGGCCGCACCTCACGAAAGTTGGGCAGACACCCTTCCTCTGTCTCTTCGTGTGGACGCGCAATGTGAATGAGCCAGCGAGCGTCTTGCCGGCGGATGACTGGGCATCCCTGGAGGCTTTCAACCCTCCACGCTGAGTGGCCCGCGTACACATCGCACAATCGCCGCTTGCAACGTCGCGGAAGTGACGCATAACATCTGCCGTTCTGTGCACCAGAGCCCCGAGAACCGTAACGGACATGGCAGCTTCTCCCAACCTCTCGATCGTCGTGCCCTGCTACAATGAGGCGGAGGTTCTTCCCGAGACGCTGCGGCGGCTTGAGGCGCTGCTGGCCGGCCTTCAGGCCCGCGGGCGCATCTCCGCGGCCAGCCGCATCTTCTTCGTCGATGACGGCAGCCGCGATGATACATGGCCAATGATTGCGCAAGCCGTCGATGCCGGCAGCCCCGTCGTGGGCGTCAGGTTGTCACGAAACCGTGGCCACCAGATCGCGCTGATTGCCGGACTTGAGGCCGCGGACGGCGATGCCGTGATCTCCATTGACGCCGATCTCCAGGATGATGTTTCCGCGATTGAACAGATGCTCGAGAAATTCGAGCAGGGGACTGACATCGTCTATGGCGTCCGCCGCAGTCGTGGCGGCGATTCGCTCTTCAAGCTTGGATCTGCAAAGGCCTTTTACGGGCTGCTTCGCATGCTGCGTGTCGGGACGGTGTCCGACCATGCCGATTTCCGGCTGCTGAGCCGCCGCGCGGTCGATGCGCTCGCCGAGTATCAGGAGGTGAACCTCTATCTGCGTGGCATCATCCCGCTGCTTGGCTTCAGGTCCGAGACGGTGCTCTATGACCGGCATGAGCGGTTTGCTGGGCAGTCCAAATATCCGCTGCGGCGCATGGTCGGGCTTGGGCTCAACGCCATCACCTCCTTCTCGGTCCTGCCATTGCGCCTTATCAGCGCCCTTGGTTTCGCGGTTTCGCTGGCCACGCTGGTGCTGGGCGCGTGGATACTTGTTGGTGCACTGACGCATGCTCAGCTGGTGCCGGGCTGGGCGTCCACCGTGCTGCCAATCTATTTTCTCGGCGGCGTCCAGCTGATCGGAATTGGCATCATCGGAGAGTATGTCGGAAAGCTCTATCTTGAGGCCAAGCGGCGCCCCCGCTACTTCATCGACCGGATCCACCGCCGAACACCAGATACTTCTGAACGATGAATGAAAGCGGTACGATCATGATCAGGGCAATAGCGCCCGCCGCATAGGCATTGTCACGCGTGAAGGGCAGAAGCAGGCCGATGAGCATCACGTTCAGCCCCCACAATGTCAGCCATGAGAGAACGAAGGACGGGAAGCGACGACCTTCAAGTCTTCGAAAGACGAAGTGGCCCTGCGTCATGAAACCGATGAGGACGCCGGAAATCATCGCGGCCAGATTGGCGAGCGGGTAGGAAATACCGAGCCAGAGGAAGGCAGCATAAACACCATAGCTGAAACCGGTGTTGACCACTCCGGCCGCAACGAAGCGGCTGATTTGTGCCGTTGGCGGCAGCTTCAGCGCCGCCATGTCAGGATGCACTCGTGATAGGCGAACCAGTCGCCCAGCCATCGCGTATTTCCAGGAAAGTATTCCACTGATCCGAGGTGAAAAGGTCCACACTCCGCAAGATTCTGTAGACGGATGTAATCCTCGGTCACGAACACCCTGTGTGTCGCATCCGTGCTGAAACCCTTCTTGCCCGGGACGACGAACACCATGCTTTCCAATCCGAGCCTTGCGCCGCTGAGCAGCAAGTTACGAACGGCAAGTGCCGGGTCGTCGAAATGCTCGATGACATGGGCGCAGACGAGATGCCGGTAGGGTCCCCTGCCAGTGTCGAACAGCGGGCTCAACGAGAAGCCATCCGCGATTGCATCATATTGCAGGACGTCGAGGTGGAGTCGCTTCAAGTGCTCAAGCAGAGCAATGTTGAATTCGAGTCCCACCGAACCGGGTGGCAGGCGCTCCAGCAACTGGCCCGCGCCACATCCGAGATCAATGGTTGGCCCGTCGAACCGGCGGGTGAGATTGGCCAGGTATCCTGCCTTCACCATCCGCCGCAGCAGCGAAGAACGGCGGCGGATCTGTTCAGCGGCATAGATTGCGTTGAAGTCTGAACTCATGAAGCGGGCCCGATCGTCAGGCGGTAGAAGATGGACCGACCAAGGCCGTTCAGCGTTGCCGTCAGACCACCCATTGTTACGTCTCCATTGCTCAGCGGGTAGAGGCCGGAGTCCTTCATTTCTGTCAGAAAGGCCCTGAACTCCGAGGCCTGATGACGGACCATTCGCACGCTCTGCGAACCGCGCGAGACGCGGAAACTGGCGAGCACGTCAGGCAGGTAGACAGCACGCCCGTGCTTGAGAAGGCGGAGCCAGTAGTCGATGTCGATGACGAACGGCCGCGCGCCGTTGAACGGGCCGGCGGCCCGCGCGGCAGTGCGTCGGAACAGGACGGCCCCCGGCTCGCCGATCGGGTTGGTTCCCTTCCTCGCCGTGAGCTTGGCGAGGCCCGCCCCGGTGTAACTCGCGGTCTTGCCACTGAGACGACGTGTCAGATGGGACTTGCCTGACGGGCCGACGATGGCACGCGCACAGAACACCAGTGCCACCTCGCCAGCGGCGTCGCTCTCCAGCACCTCCGCCTGCTTGCTGAGGCAATCCGGATGCAGAAGGTCGTCTTGGGGCAGGATCTTGATGTAGCTGCCCTGGGTCGCGGCGAGGCAGCGGTTCCAGTTTCCGCCAAAACCCAGATTCCTGTCGTTGCGCAGGATCCGGATCCGGCCGTCAGCGCGCGAGGCGGCAACGTCAAGTGATCCGTCCGTGGAGCGATCGTCGCAAATGATCAGTTCGAAATCGTCCCATGACTGGGCCAGCACGGAATCAATGGTCTCCGCCAGATGGGACTCACCGTTGTAGACCGGGATTGCGACCGAAACCTTCGGCAGACGGACTGTCGTCATCCGGAATTTCTCAAGTCTTGGGATTCGCGGGAATGGACATGTGCCCGGACATTAGGGCGGCGGCCTCGCCTGTCAACCGAGGATGGAGGAAGGAGGGTGGACTCTCAGCCTCGGCGCCGCATGGCAAGCCACGCCCGTTCCCCGCGCCAATCGGACACGGCAAAAGCAATTGCAACGACGGCGCATTTCATGGTCTCGTCGCATCGGGAGCGGAAAGGAGATGGAGATGATCGAGAGCCTGTTGTCCGCATGGTGGATTTGGGCGGTGCCTGTCGCCTTCCTGGCCGTGCTCTTCTATGCCTTCAACCCAAAGCGCAAGAAGCAGTTCGAGAAAGAGGCCCGCGTGCCGCTGGAGGATGATCCGCCCGTCAAGTGAGGCCGTGCCTGTCATAGTTGGGCGTCAATGCGCCGTTTCGCCCTGCGGCGGCTTCGGCCTGTCCGGCAAAGGGCACCACGCGATCCTAGACGACACGCGCACCATGACCCTGTTGTTGCGAACGTCGGATGACCCCACACCTGACACCTTCGTGATGCGTCGGGACAGCTGATTTCACAGTCACGTCGTGCTTGACAGTGGCGGTACACGAGTGGCTTGCTCGCCTCCGAATTTCAAAGATGGTCGCTTGATGAAGAAGCTTACGCTTGCCCTGTACCACCGTCTCACGGGACCGCTCTCGGCTGCGGGGGTGATCCTTGGCGCGCTGTTCTGGGCGGCAGCCCTGACGCCGAGCCTCATCCCGCGTGATGGCCTTCTGCAGGGGGCCATCGGCGGCCTGTGCTTTGCCGTGGGCTATGCGCTTGCTGTCGCCGTCAGCGCGCTGTGGGCATGGCTGGGGCTGCCCGTGCTGCCGAAGCCGCTGCTCAAGCCCATCCGCGTGCTGTCTGTGGTTGGCGCTGCTGGCATCATGCTGGTCGCTGCCTTCAAGGCGGATGGCTGGCAGGACGAGGTGCGCCTTGCGCTGGACATGCAGCCCAACGGCGGCAGCTGGCCCTTCATTCTGCTCGCTGTTGGGCTGCTGCTCATTGTCGTGCTGATGCTTGTGGGCCGATTCTTTGCGGCATTGCGCGACTTCTTCGGGGCGCCGCTGCGCTGGGTGCTGCCGCATCGCGCCGCCGTGCTCGTGGCATCGGCGCTTGCCGCATGGATCTTCTGGGCCATCGGCAACGGCTTCCTGCTCGATGCGCTGCTGCGCGGCCTCGACTCGTCCTATCGCGCTGTCGATGCGCTCATCCCGCCGGAGGAGGCGCAGCCCGCCGATCCGCTGAAGGCCGGCAGCGCAGCCTCGCTCGTCGATTGGGAGGACCTCGGCCGCCAAGGCCGCCTGCGCGTCCTGTCGCTGCCGACGCCGGCAGAGATCACTGCCATCTCCGGCCGCGAGGCCATGGCGCCGCTGCAGATCTACGTCGGCCTGAATTCCGCCGAGACGCCACAGGAGCGCGCCGACCTGGCGTTGGCGGAACTGAAGCGCACGGGTGCCTTCGATCGCAAGCTGCTGGTCATTGCCACGCCGACCGGCACGGGTTGGGTCGATCCCGCCGCGATGCTGCCGCTCGAGGTGATGACGGGCGGTGATGTCGCCTCTGTGTCGGTGCAGTATTCCTACCTTCCCAGCTGGCTCACCCTGTTCGTCGATCCGATCTATGGCGAGGAGACGGCGGAGGCGGTGTTTGACACTGTTTATGGGCATTGGCGCTCGCTGCCGCGCGACCGGCGTCCGCGCCTGTTCCTGTTTGGCCTCAGCCTTGGCTCGCTGAACTCCGATCTTGCGACCGATGCCTATGCGCTGCTGGGAGACCCTTTTGAGGGCGCGCTGTGGGCGGGCCCGCCCTTTGCCAGCCGTACATGGAACCAGGTGACGGCAACACGCGCGAAGGGATCTCCCGCCTGGCTGCCGCAACCCCGCACGCCCGCCGTGTTCCGCTTCTTCAACGCCGGCGACCGCAGTGAGCTGGCAGCACCCGGCTGGGGCCCGGTGAAGATCGCCTATCTGCAGTACCCCTCGGATGCGATCACCTTCTTCGAAACCGGCATGTGGCGGCGCGAGCCTGACTGGATGAAGGCACCACGCGGGTCCGGCGTGTCACCCGCACTCACCTGGTATCCGGGCATCACCTTCATCCAGCTCGCCTTCGACATGATGACGGCGACCACGGTGCCCAAGGGCCGCGGCCACGTCTACACGGCACGCGACTATGCGGCGGGCTGGCATGCCCTCATCCAGCCGGAGAATTTCGGCGATGCCGAAATGCTGAAGCTCGACCAGTGGACGGAAGAGAAGGGGCTCTGAGTCGAGCCCTTCTTTCGGTCATGCCAGCGAAAGCTGGAGCCCAGCTTTCCGGGTCTTCGCGAGGATCGATTTGTAACGGTTGCTTTTGGCTGTTTTACTGAACAGCTAGTACCCTAGATGAGAGAAGAGGAAAGCCATTCAGCGCCCGTCCTGCGGCTACCGTGCACCACTCTCTGCGCCGTCATCCCGGCCTTCGCCGGGGTGACGGCAGGAGGGGTTGGCGGGGTGTGCATTGGCTGCTGTGGTGGCTAAGGCACAGCGTTCGCGTAATGGAAGGCAATTGCCTGCGAGCGGTTGTTGAGGCCGAGCTTCTCGTAGAGGTTCCGGAGGTGGAACTTCACCGTGTTGATCGAGATGTCGAGTTCTGCCGCGAGTTCGGTGTTGGTGCGACCCTTGGCCAGCGCTGCCAGCAACGTTTTCTCGCGCTCGGTGAGGCTTTCGCGCGGGTCGCGCTTCAGCCCGCGCACATCCATGTAGGGAAACACCATGCGGCCGGCCGCCACGGTTGCCGCGACATCGAGCAGCTGCTGTTCCGGCGCATCGCGCGTCAGGAAGGCGGCAGCACCCGCCGCCATGGCACGGCGTGGCACGTCCGGGTCACCGCTGCCGGAATAAACGATGATGCGCGGCGCATCCGGCCGATCGCGCAAGATGCCCAGCAGCCGTTCGGCGCCGAGCTGCGGGATGGTCCAGTCGACGATGCCGATGTCGACCGGCACCCGGAGGCAGGATTCGAGGAAGCCCTCGGCCGTCTTGGAGGTGGCCACCAGGCTGAAGCGCTTATCGCGCTCGAACAGGTCCGACAAGGCCTGGAGCATGATGGTGTTGGGGTCGGCAACGATGACACTGCGAATTTCTGTCATAAACCTACCCTATCGGGTGGGTGTAACCCCTGACAAGCGGAATTTACAGCCGGAATGGATGGGAAAATTCCCACCCTAATGGATGCCAGAAGGCTGGTTTTCCGGGTGTTTTCAAATTGCGCCCACCCGCCCATGGTGGCTGCAACAACAAAACACATGGGAGAAAACCAATGCCAGGAACTCGTGGCCTTTTCATTCCGGGCCCCACCAACGTGCCCCAGGCGGTCCGCCTCGCGATGGACATTTCAATGGAAGACCAGCGCGCGCCGGATCTTCCCGCCTTCACCCTGCCGCTCTTCGCCGACGTGAAGAAGGTCTTCAAGACCGAAATGGCGCAGGTCTTCCTGTTCCCGGCATCGGGCACCGGCGGCTGGGAAGCCGCCATGACCAACACGCTGTCGCCCGGCGACAAGGTGCTGATCGCCCGCTTCGGCCAGTTCTCGCTGCTGTGGGCTGACATGTGCCAGCGCATGGGCCTCGAGGTCGACGTGGTCGATGTGCCGTGGGGCGAGGGCGTTCCCGTCGAAATTTTTGCCGAGAAGCTCAAGGCCGACAAGGCGCATGCCTACAAGGTCGTGCTCGTCACCCACAATGAAACCGCCACCGGTGTCACCAGCGATGTGGCCGGCGTGCGCAAGGCGATGGATGGCGCGCATCATCCCGCTCTTCTCTTTGTCGACGCGGTGAGCTCGCTCGCCTCCATCGACTTCCGCATGGACGAGTGGAACGTCGACGTCTGCGTGTCGGGTTCGCAGAAGGGCTTCATGATGCCCGCCGGCCTCGCCATCCTCGCCGTGTCGGAAAAGGCGCTCGCCGCCCGCAAGGCGGCTGGCATGCGCCGCTGCTACTTCGACTTCGAAGACATGATGAAGACCAACAAGGACGGCTTCTTCCCCTACACCCCGCCGCTCCACATGCTCCGTGCACTGAGGGCCGCGACCGACCTGCTGCTCGCCGAGGGCATGGACAATGTCTTCGCCCGGCACTTCCGCCTCGCCGAGGGCGTGCGCCAAGCCGTTTCGGCCTGGGGCCTCAAGCTCTGCGCCGCGGCGCCGAAGTGGCATTCCGACACGGTCAGCGCCATCCTGCTGCCTGAGGGCTTCGACAGCGCGGCGATGGTGCGTCACGCCTACACGAAGTACAATCTTTCGCTCGGCATGGGGCTCAACAAGGTGGCGGGCAAGGTGTTCCGCATCGGCCACCTGGGTGATCTCAACGAGATCATGTGCCTGCAGGCCATCGCCGGTTCCGAAATGGCGATGCGCGACCTGGGCGTGCCGGTGACGGCGGGCTCGGGCGTGGGTGCGGCCATCGAATATTATCGCGGCGCCACCGGCACCGCTTCACTCAAGAACGCGGCCTGAGGAGGCAGACATGGACATTCATGAGTATCAGGCCAAGGAAATCCTGGCCCGCTTCGGCGTAGCGACCCCCAAGGGTGCGCTCGCCTACAGCCCCGAGCAGGCGGCTTACCGCGCGCGTGAAATCGGCGGCAAGCTGTGGGTCGTCAAGGCGCAGGTGCACACCGGCGGCCGCGGCAAGGCTGGCGGCGTCAAGCTCTGCCGTACGGAAGACGAGGTGGCTGATGCCGCCGACGAGCTGCTCGGCAAGAAGCTGGTCACCCACCAGTCCGGCCCCGCCGGAAAGATCGTCGGCCGCCTCTATGTCGAAGGCGGCGTCGCCATCGCCAAGGAGCTCTATCTGGGCTTCGTGCTGGACCGCAAGTCGGAGCGCGTGATGGTCGTTGCCTCCTCGCAAGGCGGCATGGAGATCGAGGAGATTGCGGCGGAGAAGCCTGACTCCATCGTCAAGGTGAGCGTGGAGCCCGCGGTTGGCATGCAGGCCTTCCAGGCCCGCGAGATCGCCTTCGCGCTCGGCCTCAAGCCGTCGCAGGTGCAGTCGGCGGTCAATGCCCTCATGGGCTGCTACCGCGCCTTCGAGGAACTCGACGCGACAATGCTGGAGATCAACCCGCTCATCGTCACCGAGGACGACCACGTCATGGCGCTCGACGCCAAGATGACCTTTGACGACAATGCGCTGTTCCGCCATCCGGCGGTCGCCGAGCTCCGCGACAAGAGCCAGGAAGACCCGCGCGAGACCCACGCCAATGACCGCGGCCTCGCCTATGTCGGCCTTGCCGGCAAGATCGGCTGCATCGTCAACGGCGCCGGCCTCGCCATGGCCACCATGGACATGATCAAGCTGGCCGGCGGCGAGCCTGCCAACTTCCTCGACATCGGCGGCGGCGCCACGCCGGAACGCGTGGCCAAGGCCTTCAAGCTCGTCACCATGGACAAGAACGTCGAGGCCATCCTCGTCAAC
Source organism: Rhizobium sp. Q54 (assembly GCA_945889445.1). Lineage (GTDB taxonomy): Bacteria > Pseudomonadota > Alphaproteobacteria > Rhizobiales > Aestuariivirgaceae > Aestuariivirga. The sequence continues at coordinate 20,364 of CAMDBX010000012.1, read as the reverse complement.
ATCTTCGCCGGCATCAACCGCTGCGACTGGGTTGCCGAAGGCGTGGTCCAGGCGCTGGAGAAGAGCCCCGTCGGCGTGCCGGTCATCGTGCGCCTGGCGGGAACGCATGTGGAGGAGGGCCGCCGCATCCTGGCGCGCTCGGGCCTTCCCATCATCCGCGCCAATACACTGGCCGAAGCCGCCGAACGCGCGGTTGCAGCCTGGAAGAACAACGCCAACACCGTTGGCCTCAAGGTGGTGAACGCATGAGCATCCTTCTCGACCGTACGACGCCGGTTCTGGTACAGGGAATCACCGGCAAGATCGGCTCCTTCCACGCGAAGGAGATGCGCGAATATGGCACCAACATCGTTGGCGGCGTGACCCCCGGCAAGGGCGGCACCATGCAGGACGGGCTCCCCGTCTTCGACACGATGAAGGAAGCCGTGGAGAAGACCGGGGCCACCGCCTCGATCGTCTTCGTGCCGCCGCCCTTCGCGGCCGATTCGATCATGGAATCGGCGGATGCCAACATCCGCCTCTGCGTTGCCATCACCGATGGCATTCCCAGCCAGGACATGATCCGGGTGAAGCGCTACATGCGCCGCTACCGGTCGGAAAACCGCATGCGCCTGATCGGCCCCAACTGTGCCGGCCTCATCTCGCCCGGCAAGGCGATGATGGGCATCATGCCCGGCAACATCTATATCCCCGGCAATGTCGGCATCGTCGGCCGCTCCGGCACCCTGGGCTACGAGGCTGCCGCGCAGATGATGGACCTCGGCATCGGCGTCTCGACGAGCGTCGGTATCGGCGGTGACCCGATCAACGGCTCATCCTTCAAGGACATCCTCGAGCTCTTCGAGGCTGATCCGGAAACCCATGCCGTCGTCATGATCGGCGAAATCGGCGGCCCGCAGGAGGCCGAGGCCGCGGAATACATCCGCGACCACATGACCAAGCCGGTGATCGCCTATGTCGCGGGCCTCTCCGCGCCGAAGGGCCGCAAGATGGGCCATGCCGGCGCCATCATCTCGGCCTTCGGCGAAGGTGCTTCCGAGAAGGTGGAACTGCTGCGTGACGTGGGCGTTGCCATTGCGCCGACCCCTGCCGAAATCGGCAGCACGGCGCAGAAGGTTCTCAAGGCGGCGTGAGATCATCATGAACCTGCCTCTGGAAACCCCCATGCGCCTGGGGCGCAGCACCACCGCGTCCGGCACGGTCAACATCGTGCCGGAGCTCCGCTCCTACCGCTATGACCCCAAGCCCTGCCGCCTCTCGGCCATGCAGATGCTGGTGCTGCAGCTCGTGTGCTGCGGCCTCGCCGACAAGGAGATCGCATTTCTCCTCGGCGTGTGCAGTGCGACGGTGAAAGCCCACATGTCTCGCGCCATTCGTGAGATGGGCCTGTACCGCCGCCACCAGCTGGTGCGCTACATGTTCGAGAACGGCCTCTTCGACCCGGAAGCGGCGCAGAGCGAAATCCTGCGCCGGCGCAAGGCCGCCTGACCTTTTCACATTAGGAACAATCATGAGCTTCTTTAACGTCGAACAGGCGAAAGCCCGCCTGAACCGCAGCGAACTGGCCGTCCCCGGCAGCCAGCCCCAGATGTTCGAAAAGGCGGCCAAGTCCGCCGCCGACGTCGTGTTCCTCGATCTTGAGGATGCGGTGGCGCCGGATGACAAGGCGCAGGCCCGCAAGAACATCATCCAGGCCATCGGCGATATCGACTGGGGCAACAAGGCCCTCTCGGTGCGCATCAATGGCCTCGATACGCACTACATGTACCGCGACGTGGTCGACGTGCTGGAACAGGCAAGCGACCGCCTCGACCTCATCATGATCCCCAAGGTCGGCACTGCGTCCGACGTCTATGGCGTGGACATGCTGGTGACCCAGGTCGAGACAGCGAAAAACCGCAAGAAGCGCATCGGCTTCGAGCTCATCATCGAAACCGCCCTCGGCATGCAGAACGTGCACGAGATCTCGGCGGCCTCCAAGCGCAACGAGTCGCTGCACTTCGGCGTGGCGGACTACGCCGCCTCGACGCGCGCCCGCACCACCTCGATCGGTGGTGCCAATGCCGACTATGCCGTGCTCACCGAGCCGCTTGCGGACAATTCGCGCCAGGTGCACTGGGGTGACATGTGGCACTATGCCATCGCCCGCATGGTGGTGGCGGCACGCGCCAATGGCTTGCGCCCGGTCGATGGTCCCTTCGGCAACTTCTCCGACCCCGATGCCTTCAAGGCTGCCGCAGCGCGTGCCGCCGTGCTGGGCTGCGAGGGCAAGTGGGCCATCCACCCCTCGCAGATCGCGCTCGCCAACGAGGTGATGAGCCCGTCTGATGCCGAAGTGACGCGCGCCAGGCGCATCCTCGAGGCGATGAAGGAGGCGGAGGCCCAGGGCAAGGGTGCCGTCTCGCTCGATGGCCGCCTGATCGACTATGCCTCGATCCGTCAGGCCCAGGTGCTGGTCGAAAAGGCGGCGCAGATCGCCGCTCATTGAGATGCAGGGCGCGGGGGGCCGTCTCCCCGCGCCCATTCCCAAGTGAAAAATCGGTTTCGGTGAGCCCCTGCGCTGACCTATAATGGCCCTCTGCACCCGTTGGAGGGCTCGATTGAAAGATCCATATGAAATTCTGGGCGTGGCCAAGACCGCGACGCCTGACGAGATCAGGTCGGCTTACCGCAAGCTGGCCAAGAAGCTGCATCCGGACCTGAACCCCGGCGACAAGTCGGCGGAAGAGAAGTTCAAGCAGGTGGCCGGCGCCTATGACCTGCTGTCGGACACCGAGAAGCGGCGCCGCTTCGATGCCGGCGAGATTGATGCCACGGGCGCTGAGCGCCAGCACGAGCGCTATTACAAGGACTATGCGGAGGCCGCGTCGGGAAGGCGCTACCAGAGCGCCTCGTCCGGCTTCGATGATTTTGCCCAGCAGGATGATTTCCTCGCCGAGCTGCTGCGCCGCCGCGAGCAGCAGGCCCGCCGCGCGCCGGGTGCCGACCGGTCCTATGAACTCGAGGTCGATTTCCTCGACGCCGTGAACGGTGCCACGCGCCGCATCACGCTGCCCGATGGTGGTTCGCTCGACGTCACCATTCCGTCGGGAATCGAGGAGGGCCAAGTGCTGCGCTTGCGCGGCAAGGGTGCGCCATCTCGCGGTGAGGGTCCGGCGGGTGATGCGCTGGTGGCCATCACCATCCGCCCGCACCGCTTCTTCAGGCGCGAGGGCGATGACATTATCGTCGAACTGCCCATCACCATTTCGGAAGCCGTGCTTGGCGGCAAAGTGAAGGTGCCGACGACGACCGGGGCGGTGATGGCCACGGTGCCCAAGGGCTCCAACACGGGCACGACGCTGCGCCTCAAGGGCAAGGGCGTTCCGAAGCGCGGTGGCGGACATGGCGACGAGCTGGTGAAGCTCAAGGTCATGGTGCCGAGCGAGCCGGACCCTGAGCTCGAGACATTCCTCTCCGGCTGGACGCCGGGCTCAAGCTATGATCCGCGCCGGGACATGCAGTCATGATCATCACCAGGACCGAATTTCTTCTTCGTACCCGACTCGACCAGCAGACCCTGGAAGTCTGGATCGAGGAGGAATGGCTGTCGCCCGAACCGGCTGATCCCGAGCCGCTGTTCTCCGAGGCCGACCTCGCACGTGCGGGCTTGATCCGTGACCTGCAGGGCGACCTTGGTGTCAACAAGGAAGGCGTGGGCGTGATCCTCAATCTCGTCGACCAGATCCATAGCCTGCGCTGGGCGCTCTCCAACCGGATTGGAAGCGCCAGGACGGAGGAGTGATTGGTTGCTGCGAGACGCGCTCTCAGGTCTTCTCCCGCTTCTTCAGCGGGAGAGGACGAAAATCAGAACCAGCCCGCACCGAGCTGCCGCGCCCTGTCCAGCAGGACGCGGCGCGTGGCATCGTCCTCCATCACGTCATACATGATCTCGAGATGCGACTTGGGGATGCCACAGTATTCCATGATGCCGACATTGAGCTGCGCCCGCATCGCATCATCATAGCCACGCTTTGAATATGTTTCGGGCCCGCCCGATGCGGTGCCGATGAGGAGCGCCGCGTTCAGCTTCAGCTTGCGTTAGCCATAGGCCCAGCCATTGTTCCATACGCGGTCGATCCAGCCCTTGGTGGTGGCGGGGACCGACCACCACCACACTGGAAAGACGAAGGCGATCGCGTCATTGCGGGCAATGCGTGCCTGCTCGGCCAAGGTGTCGGCGGAGTAGATCTTGTCGGGGTCCTCCCAGTCCGGTTCATCGGCCACGGGCAGGCGCGGATCGAAGTCCTCGGCCCGCAAATTGGCGAATTCCGGAACATGCCCGGCGCTGCGCAGGCCTGCCATCAGACTGTCGGCGATCGCGCCGCAGAAAGAATTCCGCCGTGGATGATCGAATACCACCAGAACCTTCATCGCCGTCTCCTTTCTGCAGTGTGTCTATGCCTTTGGCGAGCGCTGCCGCATCTTGAAGGATGGCACCACCCCGAAGCGCTGCCGATAGGCCTGGCGCAGCGCCGCCTGGGACTGGAACCCGCAGGCCACGGCAATCTCCATCATCGTCATGTCGGTTTCGGAAATCAGGCTATGGGCCTGCTCCACGCGGATGTCGCGCAGCTTGGCGGCAGGGGAGGAGTTGAGGCGATCATGGAACAGCCGCTCCATCTGCCGTCGTGACAGCCCATGCTTCTCCGCCAGCACCTCGACGCTGAGGTCCTGGGCAAAACCGGCGCGCATGTCGCCGAGGATGGCAGAAAGCTTCGGGTGGCGTACGCCGAGTTCGGCCGCGATGGAGAGACGCTGCTTGTTGTTCTCGCCGCGCGGCATGCCGTGCAGGCACATCTCGGCCACCCTGGTGGCCAGCCCGTTTCCGTGGTGTTCCTCGATCAGCGAGACGAGAAGGTCGATGCCGGCATTGCCGCCACCGCAGGTGATGACCTGGCCATCCCGGCAGTAGAGCTGGTTGGTGATCGGCAGATTGGGGAATATCTCCTCGAAGGCGGGCTGGTTCTCCCAGTGCAGCGTGAAGCGCTTGTCCTGCAGAAGGCCCGCCCGGGCGAGGGTAAAGGCGCCGGTGCACACGCCGCCAATGGTGCGGCCATGCCGCGCCTGGTCGCGCAGCCAGGAAATGGTGCGCTGTGATGCCGCGAGGTAGCCGTCGACGCCGGAGCAGACGAACACCGTGTCACCTGTCTTGGTTTCCGTCAGCCCGCCGTCGACCACGATCGAGACGGCATTCGAACAGCGTACCGGACGTCCGTCCTCCGACAGGAGATACCAGCGATAGAGGCACTTTCCGGTCAGCTGGTTGGCGATGCGCAGCGGCTCGACGGCGGCGGAAAAGGCCAGCATCGTCATCTTCGGCAGCATCATGAAATAGAAGTCGCGGGTTTCCACCGGGGAATCGAGCGGAAAGAAGGCCGCGCCCTTGCTCACGAAGCGATCCTGATCCGCTTCGGATACCTCACCTTCCATCCTGCTGCGATCACGATCTTTCATTACCCATGCCTGACTGCAACACCTGCCCCAAGGCATGGCTATTGAGTGTAACACGCCTCGTCCAACCTGAAACCCTCGGCCTGCCGCGCCGCAAGCAGTCAGGCTGTGTAAAGCTGACTGCGCCGGATGGATGAGGCAATGAAAAAATGCACCCATGTCGAGAGCGCTTCAAGGACATTGCGTCTCCCCGTCAAGTGCTGACCTCCACGCAGTTTCATGGGGCTGCGTTGGTGTCCGGCTTCAGGACTTGTCTCCGATTCTGCCAAACGCTCCGGATGGGTGAACGCAGTTCCGTCCTTGGTTGCGTGACCCTGCTGATCCTGGCGATCATTGTGCTGTTCTGGCAGGCGCCAAGGACCTTGATGGCCGGGCCGATGCCATCAAGATGTAATTCCTTGCGGGGTCCACGGCGCGAAAACAGGAGATGCATGACGGGCCTTGCGGCGCCATGCCCGTGTTGCGGCAGTTGTGGGTAGCATGATGATGGCAGGTCAGTCTTGCGCAAGCTTCCGGAAGCGGCCCTGGAGATAGGTGAGCGGTTCGTCGGATGATGTCCGCAGACGCTGAACATGACCGATGAAAATGGTGTGTGTTCCCGATGCCACGCGGTCCGAAATGGTGCAGCAGAAAGCGGTGGCTTCGGAAAGAACGATCCAGCCATCCTCCTCGTGGAGTTCGACGCCATGAAAGCGGTCGTCAACGGCGCTGTCGTGACGGCCCGAGAAGCGTTCTGCAAGATGCGGGTGTTGATGTGACAGGACGTTGAGACAGAATGCGTTGTTGGCATTCACGGCCGTGGCGATCCGGCTTGCCGACCTGAGGCAGACCAGCACTTGGGGAGGGTCGGCGGAGACCGAGGAAAAGGCGCTCACCGTCGCTCCGTGCCGCCCCGCTTCTCCGCTGGTGGTGACGACCGCCACGCTGTTTGCCACCTGCCGCATCCCCTTGATGAACAGGTCGCGCGAAGCGACGTCGAGAGTGGCACCGATGGCGAACATCAAGCAGTCATCCTTGTCGCAGCTAGCGCCCGAGCCGGGCCGGATCGTTGACGTCGGCGCCGATGTCGGCGAGGTCCTGGTAGCGGTCGCCGATGCGGTGATGCGGGCGGCCACCGGTGGCGCCACCGAAGGCGGCGATCAGCTCATCATCGGCCGGTGCATCGGCGATCGAGAACTGGACGGTCAGGTAATGCGAACGCCGGCCGGTGTCGTGCTTGTCCATCAGCGGGATCTGGATCTGCGTGTTGGCAGGCCCGCGCGTGTTGGTGAAGCCCAGATAGGTCTTGGCGCCCAGCGCCTCGCGATAGAAGTTGCCGAAGTGCAGCGTGTGGATCAGGGCGGAGGCGTGCTCCTGCTCGCAGTCGAGGCCGGCCATCGCCGCCTTGCCATAGGCCTCGATCTTGTCCGCACCGCCTGCCATGGCCACGATGCGCTCGGTGAGCAGTTTGCCGAGGATCGGCGCGAAGGCGCGGATCTCGGGCTTCAGGTCCGCCACGTAACCGCGGCCCGCCCAGGGGTTCCTGACGACGGCGGCCACGCCCAGCATGCGCAGCGGCGGCGTTGCGGCGCGCTCACCCTCGAGATGGATCTCTTCCTCGAAGTTGACGAGCTTTCTGATCTTCAGTTCCATGGAAGCCTCTGGTGTTCAGGTTGCAGGGTTGGCGCGCGCGAGCAGGGCGAGCAGGTGATTATGCTCGCCGAGACGCGGCGGCGTGAAGGGGGAAAGCGCCGGCGTGGCGCTGAAGCGGATGGGGTTGGCGGCAACCCGCCAGCCCTTGCGGCCTTGATCAGCATGCGGCACCTCGGCAATCATGCCGCGCGCCGCCACATGCGGATCATGAAAGATGTCGCGCGCGTCGTTGACCGGGCCGAAGGGCAACTTGCCACCGAGCAACGTGCCGAGTTCCGCCTTGCTGCGCTGGCGGGTCCAGGCGCTCACCGCGTCGTTCACCTCCGGCGCATGGGCGCGCCGGCCGGACTTGGTGGAAAGCCGCTGGTCGGCGAGCAGGTCATGCCGCTCCATGATGCGGGTAAGCTCGCGCCAGAAGGCATCATCGACCACACCGATCGATACCCAGCCGTCGGACGCGGGGAACAATCCGAAGGGGGCGAGCAGCGGATGGCCGTTGCCGGCGGGCTCAGCCACCTTGCCCTCCATGTCATAGAGATAGACGAGGCGCTCGCAGAGGCTGAGCATTGCATCATACATGGCGATGTCGACGAATTGCCCGTGGCCCGTCTTCTCGGCATGGCGCACGGCGGCGACGACGGCGAAGGCGAGCATCATGCCGGCGAAGACGTCGCCGATGCCGGGGCCGGTCTTCATCGGGTGTTCGCGATCGGCCCCGGTCATGCTCATCAGCCCGCCCATGGCCTGCGCGACGACGTCATAGGACGGCCAGTTCACATAGGGGCTTTCGCCGCTGCGCGGATCACCGAAGCCGCGGATCGTGGCATAGACGAGGGCAGGATTCAGTTTTGCCAGTTCCTCGTAGCCAAGTCCCAGCCGCTCCATGACGCCCGGCCGGAAATTCTCGACCAGCACATGGGAGGAGCGCACGAGATCGCGGATCTCGGTCTTCGCCTCCTCGGTCTTGAGGTCGAGGACGATGCTTTTCTTGCTGCGGTTCAGGCTCACGAAATAGCCCGCCCAGTCGCGCTTCTCGTCATCGGCGCGCCACGGGCCGTTGCTGCGGCTGGTGTCACCCTCGGGGCTTTCGATCTTGATGACCTCGGCACCGTGGTCGGCGAGCATCATGGTGCAATAGGGGCCGGACAGCATGCGGCTGAGATCCAGCACGCGGATGCCGGAGAGGATGCCGCGCGGCGCCTCAGCCACCTTGCACCCGTGAGAGGAAGGCCAGCAGCCTCGCGTTGAACAATTCCGGCGCCTCGGCCGGCGCCATGTGGCGCAAGCCCGGCAGGATGACGAGTTCGGAGCCCGGGATTTCCGCCGCGATGGCGCGGCTCATGGCGGGGGAATTGCCGTAGTCCTCTTCGCCGGTCATCACGAGTGTAGGCGCGGCGATTGGCGGGCTGGGTGCCACCAGCTCGGTGACGCCATCGACCAGCACCTGGTAGATCGGGGCATAGACGTCCTTGCGGTTGGCGAGGATCCAGCGTCGCACCTCGTCCATCATCTGCGGATGGCTCAGGCGGAAGCCGTCGGTGAACCAGCGCGGCAGGGCGGCCTCGACAGTGGCCGCGGGGCCATCCCTGGCGGCCTGCACGACGCGCGCCTGGATCGCGTGATGCGCCGCCTGGTCGCGTGCATGGGCGGAGTGGAGGATGCCGAGCGTCTCCAGCCTGTCCGCATGGTCCATGGCGAAGCGCCGGGCAATCATGCCACCGAGCGAGAAGCCGAAGACGGAGGCCTGGGCGATGCCGAGATGATCGAGCAGTTCAACGAGCTGTTCCGAGAAGACGGTGAGCGACGGCGTGGTCGGCGGCACGCTGCTGTCGCCATGGCCGTGCAGGTCGAAGGTGATGACGCGATGGGTGCTGGACAGTGCCGGAACCTGCCACTGCCATGAGTGGCGGTTGAGGCCCAGTCCGTGCACAAGCGCGATCACCCGCGGGCCGCTGCCGAAGCTTTCATAGGCCGTGCCGCGTGGGGTGAGCGTGGCCATGTCAGCTGGTCACCGGCTTATAGGCGATGACTTCCACCTCGACGCGGACGTCGACGAGCAGGTCGCTCACCACGGCGGAGCGGGTGGGTGGCTCCTCGGGGAAATACTCGCCATAGACAGTGTTGAAGCCGGGGAAGTCGGCGCGGTCGCGCAGCCATACCATGGCCTTGACGACGTCGGACAGCACGCAACCTGCTTCGCCCAGCGTGGCCGTGATGTCGTCGAGGACGGCGCGGGTCTGCTGCTCGATTGAACCTGTGGTCATCAGTTGGCCGTCCTTGAACGGGACCTGGCCGGTGAGGAACACGAAGTCACCCGCACGGATGGCACGCGACAGCGACAGCTTGCGCCCGCCGATCACCAGTGGTCCGCCGATCACCTGCTTGGTCCTGGCCAATGCCACTCCCCCAACCTGTTGAAAAGTCTATGCGGTCGTCCGCCGCGCATTGTAATAGATTTCCGACAGCGCCCGGCGAAAATCTTGCATCATGCGCCCGGACGGACCGTCACTCTCGGATGATGTCGAAGGAGGCCGACCCATGACCACGCTGCAGCGCTACCAGATGTTCATCGATGGAAAATGGGTCGATGCCGCAGATGGCCGCACCTTCACATCGATGAACCCGACGACCGGCGACGACTGGTCGGAAATCCCGGAGGCGACTGCCGCCGACGTGAACCGGGCGGTCGAGGCCGCGCACCGGGCGTTCACGCAGGGCGAATGGGCAACGGCACTTCCCACCGCGCGCGGCAAGTATCTCCGCCGCCTCGCCGACCTTCTGGCCCAGAAGTCCGAGGAGCTGGGCCGCACCGAGACGATCGATACCGGCAAGATGCTGAAGGAAACGCGCTGGCAGGCGAAATACATCGCCGAGTTCTTCCACTTCTATGCCGGTGCTGCCGACAAGGTGATGGGCAACACGCTGCCCATCGACAAGCCGGACATGCTGGCGATGACGCTGCGTGAGCCGCTGGGTGTCGTCGCCGCGGTGGTGCCGTGGAATTCGCAGCTCTTCCTCGTCGCGGTGAAGATCGGGCCGGCGCTGGCGGCGGGCAACACGGTGGTGCTGAAGGCCTCCGAACATGCCTCCGCACCCATGCTGGAATTCGCCAAGCTCATGGAGGAGGCGGGCTTTCCGCCCGGCGTGTTCAACGTGGTCACGGGCCATGGCGACCCGTGCGGAAGGGTGCTCACATCGCATCCCCTCGTGCAGCGCATCAGCTTTACCGGCGGGCCGGAATCCGCACGCCACATCATCCGCAATTCGGCCGAAAATTTCGCGCAGGTGTCGCTCGAGCTTGGCGGCAAGTCGCCCTTCCTGGTGTTCGACGACGCCGACCTTGAAAGTGCGGTCAACGGGTCGATCTCCGGCATCTTCGGCGCCACCGGCCAATCCTGTGTGGCGGGCTCGCGCCTTTACCTGCAGGAAAAGGTGGCCGACCAGTTCCTCGACACCATGGTGTCACGCGCCCGGCACATCCGCATCGGCGACCCGCTGCTGGAAGAAACCCAGATGGGGCCGCTCGCCACCCATGGCCAACTCGCCCGCATCGAGAAGGAAGTGGCCTTCGCCCAGGAGCAGGGCGGCAAGCTGCTGACCGGCGGCCAGCGCCCGCCGGCGCAGAACCGCGGCCTGTTCTACGAACCCACCATCATCGAATGCCGCAGCCAGCAGGACCGCATCGTCGACACCGAGATGTTCGGGCCGGTGCTGAGCGTACTGCGCTTCAAGGACGAGGAAGAGGTGCTGCGGCTGGCCAATGACACCAAGCACGGGCTGGCGGCCGGCGTGTTCACGCGCAATGGTGCCAGGGCGCTCAGGGTAACGAAGCAGCTGCGCGCCGGCATCGTGTGGGTGAACACCTATCGTGTCGTCTCGCCCATCGCCGAGTTCGGCGGCTTCAAGGAGTCAGGCTATGGCCGCGAGAGCGGCTTCCAGGCGATCTATGATTACACCCGCCCCAAGACGGTGTGGATCAACACCTCCGACCAGCCGCTCGCCAACCCCTTCGTGATGCGCTAGCCGACCTGCATCAGAACATCGACAGCGCAGCTCTCGCTGACGCCCACGAACAGCGGGTTGATCTCGATCTCGGACACGCCATTGGCCGCGTCACCCGCGAAGGCGGCGAGGCGTTCGAGCGCGTCGAGCAGGGCCGCGCGACTGGCAGCGGGCTTGCCGCGATAGCCGTCGAGAAGACGGCTGATCTTCAGCCGTGACAGGGCACGGGCGAGATCAGCGCGCGTGGCGGGCAGCAGGATCGTGGTTGCATCCGCCAGCAACTCGACGAGCACACCGCCGGCCGCCAGCGTCATCGCCAGCCCGAACTGCGGGTCGCGCCGGATGCTGACCATCAGTTCTGCAACGGGGGCCGCCACCATGGCCTCGACGAGGAAGAGATCGGTCACGGCATTGGCGTTGAAGGCTGTCACATCGGCCTTCATGCGCTTGACCGCATCGGCAACGGCTTCCGTTGATTCGAGGCCGAGCCGAACGGCGCCAGCCTCGGTCTTGTGCGGCAGATGCGCACTGACCATCTTGAGAGCGACCGGAAACCCCAGCTCCTGCGCCAGCAATGGTGCATCCGCACCGCCGCCGACGCGGTTGCGGGGAATGGCGATCCCTGTCGCGGCGAGGCGCTGTTTTGCGCTGGCCTCGTCAAGCAGTCGCGGCGTGCCGTCAGGCTGCGGCGCGATCAGCGGGGCGGGACGCGCATCGGCGATCTCGGCACGGCGCGCGCCGTGCCATGCGGCGGCGGCGATGGCCGTCATGCACTCCTCGATGCCCTGCATGGGGGCAACGCCCTCGGCAACCAGAAAGCTGCGGGTTTCCGCGTCAAGGTTCTCCGGGATCGTGCTGCACACCGCGGCGGGAAGCCCCTTCGCCTTGGCGGCGGCGATGAAGGAGAGGGTGTCGTTGCGGTACCACGGCTTGCTCTCGTCAAGGCCGGGGGCGGGATAGTCCTGCACGATCACCGCCGCATCATGGCCCTGCGCGAACAGCGTGTCGAAGACGGGACGCGTCTTCTCCGGAACGCCCCAGATCGGCGTGGTGTAGTCCAGCGGGTTCGAGACGGTGGCAGTCTGCGGCAACAGGCTGCGCAGGCTGGCTGCTGTTGCGGCATCTGGTGATGTGAAGGTGAGGCCGAACCGCTCGGCATAGTCAGCCAGCATGGTCGCGCCGCCGCCGGAGCAGGTGAGACCGGCGAGGCGTTGCCCCTTCGGCACGCCCGCCACGCAGAGGAATTTCGTGGTTTCAAGCAGCTGCGCGGGGCTGCTGACGCGGATGATGCCGAGCCGGTCGAACAGCGCGTCATAAAGCTCCTCGGTGCCGGAGAGCGAGCCGGTGTGGCTCACCGTCAGGCTGGAGCCCAGCCGCGACGTGCCGGTCTTCAGCGCCACGATGGGCTTGCCGAGCGACAGGCTTTTCAGCGCGGCGCGCTCGAAGGCCTGAACATCCTTCAGCCCCTCGATGTGCAGCCCGATGGCGCGCACCTCCGGCCTGTCCGCCAAAGCATCGACGAAATCCTCGAGCCGGAGCAGCGTCTGGTTTCCAGCCGAAACCATGAAGGCGAAGGGAGCACCACGCTGGCTCATGGTGAAGTCGGAGGACAGCATGCCGCTCTGGGTGATGATCGCCGCGCCATATCCAGGACACGAGCCGCCATGGGTGAAGGGCCACAGCGCGACCTTGTCCACATAGTTGATGACGCCGTAGCAATTGGGCCCGACGAGTGCGAGATCACCGGCGGCAGCAACGAGGCGCGCCTCGTCATCAGCGCCTTCCGAACCGGTCTCGCCGAAGCCTGCCGTGTAGCAGACAACACCACCCGCCCCCATGGCATTGAGCTTGTGCAGCGCCTCGATGGCCGCTTCCTTGGGAATGGCGAGGAACACCGCGTCAGGTGCTTCCGGCAGCGCGTCGATCGATGCGAAGCAGGGATGGCCGCCGATGTGGCTGCGCTTCGGGTTCACCGGCCAGAACGGGCCGGAAAAGCCGATGCGCTTGCACTCGGCGGCGACGGTTTCCGCGTCGCGCCCGCCGATCACTGCAACGTGGCGGGGCTTCAGCAGCCGCTCGAGATTGGCGCGGCGCTTCGGGGTCATGCGCCCAGCGGCCGCAGGATGGCGCGCGAGATGATGTGGCGCTGGATCTCGGAGGTGCCGTCCCAGATGCGCTCGAGGCGCGCGTCGCGCCACAGGCGTTGGACGGGCAGCTCCTCCATGAGGCCCATGCCGCCATAGATCTGCACCGTGTTGTCAGCCACGCGGTTGACCATCTCGGAGCAGTAGAGCTTGACCATCGAGATGTCGGCGTCGGTGAGGATGCCTTCGTTGGCGCGGCGGATGGCGTCTTCCACCAGAAGGTCGGCGGCGCGCAGTTCGGTGGCCATGTCGGCAAGCTTGAAGCCGGTGCCCTGAAACTTGCCGATGGCCTGGCCAAACTGCTTGCGGCTTGCCGCCCATTCGGTGGCTAGCCCCATCAGCCGCTCCGCCTTGCCGCAGCATGATGCGCCCACGAAGATGCGGCCATAGGTGAGCCACTGGCCTGCCAGCTCCAGCCCGCGGCCTTCCTCGCCGAGGATCTGGCGCTTGTTGAGCCGCACATTGTCGAAGCTGAGCTGAAAGGTCTTGTAGCCGCGATAGCTGACACAATGCGTGCCGTCGCGCACGTCGAAGCCGGGCGTTCCGGTGTCGACGAGGAAGGATGTCACGCGCTTGCGCGACCCGCGCGGGCTTTCGTCCACGCCGGTTGCCGCGAAGACGATGGCGAAATCCGGCAGCACCGGGCCGGAGATGAAATGCTTCGAGCCGTTGAGGATCCAGTCTTCGCCGTCCGGCCTTGCATTGGACTTCATGCCCATCACGTCCGAACCCGCCTCAGGCTCCGTCAGCGCGAAAAGCTCGCGCTTCTCGCCCTTCACGCATGGGATGAGGTAGCGCTCGCGCTGCTCGCCTTCGCAGGCCAGCAGCAGTTCGGTGGGGCGCGCCACCCAGCTGTGCAGCGCATGGCTGGTCTTGCCGAACTCGCGCTCCATGATGGTCTTGGCCTCGAGGCTTAAGCCCCCCCCGCCCACCTCTTCCGGCAGGTTTGCGGCATAGAGGCCCGCCTCGTGGGCACGCTTTTCGATCTGCCGGCCGAGGTCGAGTGGAACCTCGCCCAGTCTGTCGACGAGGTCCTCATGTGGGTGAAGCTCGGCCTTCATGAAGGCCTGCACGGTTTCCAGCAGCAGGCGGTTTTCGTGGGAATTGACGAGGCTCATGGCGATTCTCCGAAAGGGTCAGGCTGCTTCCTCGCCGCGCCTGCGCGACAGGATCGCGAAGCCGACGATGAAGACGAGGGTTGTGCAGATCAGGACGACCGCCGCCGCGGCGACCGTCGGGTCGGTGTTCTCGCGCATGCCATTCCACAACCGGCGCGGCAGGGTGAAGACGTCGAACTTGGAGATGAACAGCGTGACGACGATCTCGTCCCACGAGAGGATGAATGCAAAGACCGCGCCGGCCAGAATGCCGGGTCTGATGACCGGCAGGATGACCCGGCGCAGCGTGGTGGGCAGCGAGGCGCCAAGGCTGCGCGAGGCCTGCTCGAGCCTCAGGTCGAAATTGGCCAGCGCCGCCGACACGGTGATCACCACCATCGGAATGGCGAGAATGGCATGGGCAAGGATGATGCCGAGATAGCTGTCGATCAGGCCGAGCGGCACCCACCAGCGATAGAAAGCCATGGCGGATATGATCGGCGGCACCATCAGCGGCAGCAGCAGAAAGGCGCGGATCGTTTCGATGAAGCGGCCCGAGAGGCGCCACAGGCCGATCGCCGCCAGCGTGCCGAGAAGGGTGGCGAGGGCTGATGCCGCAATGGCGATCAGCAGGCTCTGCCCGAAGCTTGAAATCCACTCGGGGCTGGTCAGCAGGTTCCGGAAATGCTGCAGCGACACGCCTTCCCAAGGCAGCGACAGATAGGTCTTGGCAGTGATCGACACCGGGAAGGAAACCAGCGAGGGAACGATCAGGATCGCCAGGATCATCCATGCCGCGATGTGGTTGATGCGGCCGCCGAGCGAGGGTTTCATCGCGCCACCCCGCCGAACACCACCGACAGCTTCATGAAGCGGTTCAGCACATACATCAGGGCCAGCACGCTGGCGATCATCAGCGTGGCCAGCATGGCGGCCACACCCCAGCGCACGGTGACCAGCAGCTGAACGGAAATGTATTCGGCAATCATCTGCACCTTGCCGCCGCCGAGGATGGCGGGCGTCACATAGAAGCCGAGCGAACTGATGAACACGAGAAGCGATGCGGCGATGATTCCGGGCTTCGTCAGCGGCAGGAAGACGCGGAAGAAGGTCTGGGCGCTGCTGGCGCCGAGGCTGCGCGAGGCGCTGGTCACCCGCGGGTCAATGCCCTGCATGTTGGCGAGCAGCGGCAGGATGGCATAGGGGATCATGTATTCGGTCATGCCGATGAGCACGCCGAGCTCGTTGCGCATCAGTGGAAGAGGCTCTGAAATAATGCCCAGACTCAGGAGCGCGCCGTTCACGAGGCCGTTGTGGCCAAGCAGCATGAGCCAGGCGAAGGAGCGCACGAGTACCGAGATCCAGAAGGAGATGAGCAGGATCGACATCATGCGTCGCCGCACGCCGGAAAGGGCGTGAAGCATGGCGTAGGACACGACATAGCCCAGCGTCACCGCGGCCACCGTGGTGATAAGGCAGAGCCGGATGGTGCGCCAGATCAGGTTGGCCACCGTGTCGCTTTCGAAGATCTTGGCATAGTTGCCGAGGCCGGGCTTCGGGTCGGTCACGCTCAGCAGCAGCACGTTCACGATCGGCGCCACGTACAGCGCCAGTACCAGCAGCACGGCAGGTGCCACCAGCAGCCAGTAGGGATTGAATCGTGAGGTGCGTGTTGCCATGGCGTTGAGCGCACGCGCCCCCTAGCCAGGGGCGCGTGCTGCACTTTCGTTGATCAGCCGATGGCTTCGAGGAAGGCGTTCACGGCGTCGCCGCCGTTGTCGGCCCACCACACCGGATCGTTGAAGATCACCTTGTCGATGTTCTGCGCCGAGTTGATAGCATAGGGCTGCATCGCTTCCGGAATCTTGGCAAATGCTTCCGGGTTGGACGGCGTCATGCCGAGGCAATCGAGAATCATGAGCTGCGAGTCGACCTGCAGCGCCTGCTGGATGAACTTCATGACGTTGTCGCGGCCGGCCGGGTTGCCGCGCGGCACGATGTAGGCGCCCGGCATGGCGATCGCCTCGTTCATCACCATCTTGTAGCGGCCGTTGGTGCGCTCCTCGATGGTCTTGCCGCGGTTCTGCCAGATCATGCCCATGGCCACTTCGCCGTTTACGATCATGTCGTGGGCCTCGGAACCCGAACCCCAATACAGGCTGTCACCCTTGATGGTCTTGATCTTGGCGATGGCGCGCGGCACGTCGCAAGGATAGACCTTGTCCTTCGGCACACCGTCGGCAACGAGCGCGCTCTCGATTGAGCCGTTGGCCCACTTGTAGAGCGAACGCTTTCCGGGGAACTTGGCGGTATCGTAGAAATCGGCCCAGCCCTTGGGCGGATTGTCCCCGAAGGCCTTGGTGTCATACATGAAGGCGTAGCCATAATAGATGACGCCAACGCCGAATTCCCAGGCAGACCCTTCCTTGATCTGCGCCTTGTTGACGATGTTGTAGTCGATGGCCTCGAGGTGACCCGACTTGCCGAGCGCGATGGCGTCGAAGCCGTCGGCATCACAGACGTCGGCGGTCACCTTGCCGGAGTCCACCATCTCCTTGATCTTGCCCTGAAGGGGGCCCGAGGTGTCGAACTTCAGCGGCAGGCCGGTTGCTGCGGTGAAGGGCTTGCCGATGGCGTCGCCGTGGCACTTCTCGGATTCACCACCCCAGTTCCACATGACGATCTCGTTGGCGGCGGCCTCCGCGTCGCCCGCCTTCACGGCAAGCGTCGCCACGCCCGCCAGCCCGCACAGCATCAGGAAGCTGCGGCGGTCAAGGCGGCCGGACTTGAAGGCAATCGCACCCTCGCGTGCGAGGTCATTCAGGAAAGCTTTGTCTTTCATGGTCACTTCCTCCATTTTGCTGCGGCCTTCGCCGCGTTCGTTGTTGCGGGCACTGCGCCCGGTCTCATGCGGATCTTGCGCCCGCTTCTTCGCCGTCACCGCCCTCGACCACGACCTGAGCGTCATCGCTCCAGCAGAGATCGACGGCTTGTGAGTCGGAATACTGCCCCGTATTGCGCCACGCGGGGACGTGAACCTCGATGATCGGGTGGCCCGGAACCTCGACCAGCAGCTTGAGGGTTGCCCCCATGTAGGTGATGCCGCGCACCGTGCCGGTCAGCCTGTTCTGGCCATGCCCGGTGCCCGCGGGGAAAACGTCGATCTTCTCCGGCCGCAGCGTGAAGGTGCGGCCGTCGCGATGGATGAAGTTGCTCTTGCCGAGGAAACTCGCCGCAAAAGCGGTGCGCGGCCTCTCATAGAGTTCGACCGGGTTGCCGACCTGCACCACCTTGCCGCGGTTCATGATCACGATCCGGTCGGACATGGTGAGGGCTTCTTCCTGGTCGTGCGTCACATATATGAAGGTGGTGCCGACCCGGTTGTGGATGTCCTTCAGCTGCTCCTGCACGTCAGAGCGGAGCTTGCGATCGAGTGCGCCCAGCGGCTCGTCGAGGAGCAGCACGCGCGGTGAGAAGCTGAGCGCGCGGGCCAGTGCCACACGCTGCTGCTGGCCGCCCGAGAGCTGGTGGGGATAACGGTCGGCGAAGCCTTTCAATTGCACGAGGTCCAGCATCTCGTTGACGCGGACGTCGATCTCGGCCTGCGGCTTGCGGCGGATTTCCAGCGGATAGGAGATGTTCTTGGCGACACTCATGTGCGGGAACAGCGCATAGCCCTGGAACACCATGCCGAAATTGCGCTTCTCGGGCGGTGTCGTGGCAATCGAACTGCCGCCGACGAGGATGTCGCCCGCCGTGATGTCCTGGAATCCGGCCAGCATCATCAGCAGCGTGGTCTTGCCGGAGCCCGATGGCCCCAGCAGTGTCAGGAACTCGCCGGCGCGGATGTCGAGCGACACGCCGTCGACGGCCGTCATCTTTCCATACTGCTTGGTGACGTTCTGGAAGACGACACCGATGCCGGAGGGACCTGCTTTCATGCCTGTTTCTTGAGCCCGAGCTTCTTGCGCGCCTCGGCCGGCGTCAGCACCCTGGCACCCATGCGCTCGACGATGCCGACGACGCGCTCGACGAGCTGGGCATTGCTGGCCAGCACGCCGCGGTCGAGATAGAGATTGTCCTCGAGGCCCACGCGCACGTTACCGCCCATGGCCACCGCCGCGGCGGCCATCGGCATCTGCATGCGCGAGATGCCGAAGCTGGCCCAGGTCGCGTTGGCGGGCAATTGGTCCTTCATCGCCTTCATGTTGTCGACCGACTGGTCGGCCCCCCACGGAATGCCAAGGCAGATCTGGAACATCGGCGGGTCTTCGATCAGCCCTTCGGCGATCAGTTGCTTCGCCAGGCGGATGTGGCCGAGATCGAACACCTCGAGTTCCGGCTTGACACCCCATTCCTTCACCAGCGCCGCCATGCGGCGGAGATAGGGCGGGGTGGACATGTAGACATAATTGCCGTCGCCGAAATTCATCGAGCCGCAGTCGAGGCTGCAGATTTCCGGGCGCAGCATCTCGACATGGCGCAAACGCTCCTCGTGCCCGATCATGTCGGTGCCGGGACCCGGCTTGCACGGGTCGGACTCGCTGATCATCCAGTCGCCGCCCATGCCGGCGGTGAGGTTGATGACGACATCGGTGCCGCTGGAGCGGACGATGTCGACAGCGCGCTTAAACAGTTCCGGGTCGCGCGAGCCCTTGCCGGTGGCCGGGTCGCGGACGTGGAGGTGGGCGGCGGTGGCGCCGGCCTTGGCGGCGTCGATGGCAGCCTGGGCAATCTGCTCCGGCGTCACGGGAACGCCCGGGTGCTTGCCCACCGTGTCACCAGCCCCGGTGACGGCACATGTCACAATGACTTCGAAGTTCACGCTGTCTCTCCCCGGCATTTTCTGTTTATGGCTGAAATCATTTGCCCGAACACCGTTCAGCGTTATAGAATTTTCGCCATCAATGCTTTTTTTTCGTCGGTCACGAAATCATGGCGGAAGCGGCTGAAGCGGGTGCGGCGACGGGTGAGGTAACCCGCGTGAGCTTCGTGCTGATCCCGCGCTTCAACATGATGACGCTCACCATGCTCATGGAGCCGATGCGCATCGCCAATTATCTTGCACCGCACAAACTTTATGAATGGGACTTCCGGGCCACCGCGGCGGGCCAGGTTCCCGCGAGCAACGGCCTCATGGTTGCCTGCCGCAATGTCGATGAGGAGGGGTTGCCGAAGCCCGATATCATCGCGGTGTGCGGCAGCTGGGGTGCCGAACACCTCAACGACCAGCGGCTGTTCCGCTGGCTGCGCAGGAACGCGCGCGCCCAGGTGCAGATGGTCGCCGTCGAACTCGGCATCTATGCCTTCGCCAAGGCTGGCCTCGTGACCGACCAGAAGGTGACGACCCACTGGTCGATGATGGCGGGTTTGGCCGAAGCCTATCCGGACCTCGATGTGGTCGAGCAGCTCTATTCGGTCGACAAGCCGGTGATGACCTGTGCCGGCGGCACCGCGGGCCTTGATCTGATGCTGCACATCGTGGGGAGCACAAACGGCGACCAGCTTGCCGCCGAGATCGCCAACCAGGTGATGCACCACCCGCGCCGGCCACCCGAATCGCTGCAGCGCCATGCAACAGGCGGCAAGCATGACGACGTCCACCAGGACGTGCGCGCCGCCATGACGCTGCTTGAAGGCCGCATCGAGGACCCGACGCCGGTGCCGCGGGTCTGCCGTGAGCTTGGCGTTTCGCAGCGGAAGCTCGAGCGGCTGTTCAAGCGCGACATCGGCTGCACCATCGTGCAGTATTCGAAGCTGCTCAGGCTTCAGTATGCGCGCGTGCTGCTGAGCTCCACCCGCATGTCGATCCGCGAGGTTTCTGCTGCCTGCGGCTTCAACTCGATGTCCTATTTCTCGCAGAGCTTCCTGCAGGCCTTCGGCAAGAAGCCCAGCGAGTACCGCCAGGCCTGGCCCGAAGCCGATGCCGCGCCGTCATGGCCGGGCACCGTCTATGCCTTCCTGCAAACGGCGCGGAAGAAGCCGCGCAAGCGCGC
>CAMDBX010000011.1 GCA_945889445.1 Rhizobium sp. Q54 | reverse complement strand
GCTGGCCGAAGGGGCCGTAATCCGCCCGCATCGTGCCCGCGCCCACCCGCAGCACCAGGCGGTTGGAGGCGAGGTGGTCCTTCACCATCACGTCGGTGGCGCTGCCCTCGCGCCGCACATCGGCATGGAGGTAGGAGGTGACCACGCCCTGCGTGTCGGCCTGGCCGAACAGCACTTCCGCCTCGGGCCCGAGATAGAAGTGCTTCGCGCCGAGGAAGCTCTTTCCCGCCCGCGCCCCATCCGGCCCATAATCGAAGCTGGCCACGTGGCCAAAGGCGGTGACGGAGACGGGGCGGTTCTCGCCGTCATAGGCGATGGAGCGGCGCTCCAGCGGCCCCGGCCCGTCCGGGTCATAGGAGAGCGTGTTGCCATTGGCGTCGTAAGCAACCGGTGCGCCGCAGATCGAGGCCGGCGCATGCGGGCGCCCGCCCGCGCCATAGACCAGCCCCGCCCCGCCGCACAGCGCGGAGTTGGCGAGCATGTTGTCGGCATCGTCATAGGCGTAGGTCCGGTCATCGCCTGAGCCGCCGAGATTGTCCGCCGAGACCAGCCGGTCCAGCGCGTCATAGCCATAGGACCAGGCGCGGGTGGGATCGGGCGAGGCGACGGCGGTGATGAGGCCCTTGGCATTGCGGGAATAGCTGAGGTCCAGCAGCGTCTGGCCGGTCTTCTGCGTCAGCACACGGCTGAGGAAGCCGCGCGCCTCATTGTAGCCGAAGCTGGTGGTGACGCCGCCGCCATAGCTGATGGCGGCGGTCTGGCCGCGGGCGTTGTAGAGGATCGAGGAGATATACTGCTCAGGCTCGGTTCCTGAGGTCGGATTGGCATTGCCGATGCTGAACAGGCAGCCCGCTTCGTCATAGCGATAGGTTCCGGTCCAGGTGCCGTCCGCCAGGCGCTTGGGCTTCAGCGCTCCATCCGGCCAGTATTCGAAGGACTGGGCATAGTCCTGGCCGTTGACGCCAAGGTCGGACCGGCGGGCAAGGCGGCCCGTGGCGTCATAGTCGTAAGCCTGGGTGAAGCGCTTGCCCCCCGTGGTCCGCACAGCGGTGGTGAGCTGGCCCAGGTTGAAGAAGCCGTTGCGACCCTCGTCATAGGCGTTGGTGGTGGTTTCGATGCCGGAGGCGGTGTGCACGTCCTTGCGCGTGAGGCGCGACATCGCATCATAGCTGAGCGCCGTGCGCTGGCCCTTGGCATCCACCTGGGTGACGAGGCGCGAGGCATTGTCGAACGCATAGCTCCAGCTGCCGAGGTCAGGGTCGGAGACACTGGTGCGCCGGCCGAGCCCGTCATAGCCGTAGAGCCACTGGTTCCCCACCGGGTCGAGCACCCTGACGATGCGGCCGAGACCGTCGCGCTGATAATGGGTGGTGAGGGGTGTGGCGTCCTTCATGCGCGTGCGCTTCACCCGCCGGCCATCGGCGTCGCTGGCCTCGATGGTCTGGCGGCCGGCTTCGTCGGTGAAGGTTGTGGAGAGCAGATCGGTGCCGCCGCCAAGGCCATAGGCGATGCTGCTGGCCGTGCCGTCCGGATTGGTGGTGCGGACCAGCCGGTCGAGCTTGTCGTAGGCGAAGTAGCTCCAGTAGGCGGGTTCACCGCTCAGGAAGGGCGCGGTTTGCTGTGACAGACCCCAGCGTTGGTTATACTCCTTGGCGACGATAACGGCACTACCGCCGGGAGCGTTGGAGCCCGAGTAGAAGCTCCGCCCGAAGCCGTCGAAATAGTCGACCTTCCAGCGCCCCGCCGACTGGCCGCCCGCCGGCGTCATCCACACTTTGTTGTGCTGTGCCCCCGGCTGGCCCAGATTGTCGTAGCTCCGCCCTTCCTCATAGCCACCGGGCAGGCGGCGGTAGGTTTCGCGGCACAGCGGATCATAGGCGAAGCTGGTGGACTGGCCGTTGAGGTCCGTCTTGGTGGACTGCTGCCCGCAGGCCATGTCCCAGCCGGTCTGGGTGCGCAGGCGGGTGTTGGATGCGTATCCGGGCAGGCGCGTTTCCACCGGGTAGAGGCCATAGGCGCCGTCATAGACCGTGACGGTGGTGTTGCCGGCGCCGTCGGCTTCGGCTTCGAGATTGCCGAAGGCATCATAGGTCCACCGTTTCGAGGTGATCCAGTCACCCCCCGATGTCCAGTCGTCCTGCCGGGTTTTCTCGCAGCGCAAAGGCGGCTGCCCGACGCCCCCGCCATCATAGGAGATGCGCGTGCCGGAGAGCAGCGGGGCGGCGGCTGACGTGCCCTGGTGGACCATCGTCTGCACGGGGCAGGACACCAGATAATCGGCGGTGTTCGGCGCGAATGTGCTGAGCGTGACGGTTTCGTCACCCCCACCCTCCACCACGCCGTGGTCGATCACTTGCGTTGCGTTTCCATAGAGGTCGTAGATCGCATAGGTGCGCACGGCGCGCGAGCCGGCGCCAGCATAGACCCGGCTTTCGGAGGCGGCGGCAAGGCAGGTGAACGGCAGTTGTGCATCCGCCGCCAGGACGGTCGTCTTCTGCGATAGCAGGCTGCCATTCGGCGCGTCGAACATCTGCTCCTGCAGCACTTCGCCATTGCACCCCAGCGTCTGGTCATAGGTGAAGACCTGCTGCGGACAGGTGGTTTCACCGGCGATGCACGGAAGGTTGACCTTCACCGTGCGGAAGCCGAGGAACTGGCGCTCCGACCGTGACCAGGCACCGCCTTCATAGGCGAAGCTCAGCGTCGACTGGCTGGTTGGCGTTCCGCGCCCATCATCCAGCGTCATCGTTCGGACTACCTGCATGATGAAGGGCAGACGACTTCCTAGCGTTCCGGCGGAGGGGCCGTAGGTTACGGATACGCGCCCGCCCATCGGTTCCTGGAAAGACGTCATCAGATCCGCCTGGCCGGAGGTGGAGAGCCAGATGAAATTTTCTTCCAGGCGTGGATCGCCAAACATATCGGTCCGGGGACCACCCCGGCCAACGTCGTCGGCGCCATCGCCATTGTAGTCGGCGACGATGTTCACTCGCCTGCCATTGGGCAAGGCAGTGGGCTGGCTTTCGAAGCCGGTTCCAACCGACCGCGAGACGCCCTTTTCGCCGACGATGTCGACCCGCCCGTCACCGTTGACGTCGCCCATCTTGTATTCCACCAGGCCGAAGCTATCGATCCTCGAGGCCGTGTATTGCCTCACTTCGGCTGGGTCGGACTGCCGCAAGAACCCTCCAGACGGCGTGCCGCTGCCGCCAGCAGATCCGAGGAGAAGGCCATTGGAAAACAAAACGCCAATCTGCTGTGATGAACTGTAGATCAGGTCGGTAAGGCCATCGCCATTCACATCACCCAGCGTCTCCCGTGTGGTGCCCGAGGGCAGGGTGAAGGCGGGCTGCGGCGATAGTCCACTACCAGTCGACAGAAAGACCTGGAACCTCTCCGTCTTCTTCTTGTTGATCAGCGAATCTGATCGGCCGTCACCGTTGAAGTCCCCGACCAGAACCCGGTAGTCCTTTGCGAATTTTGTGATGTCATTCAGCCCCCAGTCGACGAGATTCTTGCCCCCGCCAGCCGACAGAGCGATCCGCCCGTCCGCAAGCAAGAAATCGTCCTTACCATTGCCGTCAAAATCACCGACGTACCCTCTCGCCGTTTTCGGATCCAAGGAGTTCTTGCTGATAAAGGCGAAACCGCCCCCGTCACCCGCTAGGCTCATTGTTCCAATTCCTGCGAAGGACCACGTCCTGGCACACGCGTCACTCCGGCAATTCTCGCTGGGCGCACTATCGGCCCTCACGAAATCAGTTGCCCCTTCGCCAGTGAAATCTCCCAGCCCCGTGATGTTATCCGACTCCGGAAGCTTGCCGGCCTTCTTGGCGTGCTTGATTGACACCAGCGGAAATTCGCTGACCTTCGGCGAGCCATCGGCAAGCCGAAGCCTGCCGCCGATACAGATATAGGCAGGGATCGGATCGTCGGTGCGGCCCTTCGGATTGGGCGGTGACGGGATCGTTGCGCCAATGCACTCCTTGGGGAGGTAATGATCGGTAGCCCAGCCATCGCCGTTGAAATCGCCGACGAGCTCCGCCGTCTGCGGATACTGGGCAGGAAACCCGAACGGACCGAAGTCACTCAACGGCTTGATGGCCGAGATCCCCGGGCCCGACCAATCCTCTCGCCGCGTGAACGCCGGGCGGCCCGCCGCATCGCCGTTGTTGGAGTAGGTCATGCGATAGGGCGGCAGGGACGTTCCCCCGCTGACGACACCATTCGAGATGGTCGCGTCGGAACCATGCCGCCGGACCTCGATAAGACGCGAAAGGCTCGTCGAAACCGAGACGTCATAGGTAAAAGCATAGGCGCCACGGAGACGTCCGGCACTCCGGATTTCCACTGCGGTGATGCGCTTGGTCATGGTTCGCAGAGAGCGTCCCGTGCCATAGGTGATGCGGTCCGGGCGATCCTGGGTGTGGAAGATGATCTCGCTGGCAGGTGCACCCGAACCGAGGCTGAAGGCTCGAATGCTGGCGATGGTGCAATGGGCGAATTCGCAGGACCAGCCATAGTCCACGCGGTTGCCGCGACGGTCCGTGACTGATGCAAGGTGCCAACGGTATGTCTGTTCCGCCGGCAGACCCTCAAGCGAGGTGTAGACAGATCGCACACCATCCCGCCCTGTGACTTCCCAGCTGTTCGAGGCCGGGATCTGGCGAATGCGCAGAAAGGTCTCGACGCGGCTCGTCCAGGCACCAGAGCCCCCACCCGTGGCACAGGATGGCGTCGATCCCGGAGCGGCAACTTGGCTGCAGGGCACCAGTTCCGTTCCGTCCAGCACGAAGCTGTCTGCCGGAAAGCCGGCTGCGCCATAGGCCGGAGCACCACGCCCACTCGCCTGCTTGTTCTGGCCCGCGGCCGGCGGTGCCGTGCCCGAAACGCGCTGAATGGCTGACACGCCCCGCAACGTCCACCCCACCCCAAGCTCTGCGCCGGCAGGTGGCAGGTTCCTCAATCCTGATGATGAGTCGTACGTCAGTCGGAGGTTGGGCTCGAGGCCACGGAAGCTTGGAACATCAAGGGATATGACCCGCGTAAACCCTCCGTTGCCACCGGAAATCGGGAGCCGTGATGGTTTTGAGTCAGCTTCCGGATCCTCCGCAAGGGCCTGCGTTGTGAGCGCACTAAATACCAACAAGGCATACAGTGCGCGCATCGCAACCTCCCGCAAGATGATGCAGGATCGGAGTTATTTCTACCTGCTTCAGAGAATTATATTTGCTTAAATTTCTGCTTGTAACGATAAATTATATTTAAATCGTTTACTTTACTTTGTCTTCGCAGGGTCGCCTGCAGAACTTGATCTTACCCACATGCGTTCTGGCGCGCAGGGCGGCCACCCAGAACCACACACGCGGTCTAGAGTGCATATGGGTGGCTT
Source organism: Rhizobium sp. Q54 (assembly GCA_945889445.1). Taxonomy (GTDB): domain Bacteria; phylum Pseudomonadota; class Alphaproteobacteria; order Rhizobiales; family Aestuariivirgaceae; genus Aestuariivirga. The sequence continues at coordinate 63,424 of CAMDBX010000011.1, read as the reverse complement.
GTGAGATCGAATGCGCCAGACATGTGGGGTAGCATGTCGTGACACCACCGTCCTCGAAGCCGTGGATTCGTTCTGGTCTCGGTCATCTGGTTTTCTGGGGTCACGGTTGCGTTCGCTGTGTAAGTCACTGTCTCTGTTCGCAGCCAGGCGCAACAATCGCGCTGCGTCATGTCAGGGCGGGGCTTCGGGCCAAAGCACGCTCCCTTCGAGGTCCCCGAGGAACGCGACCAGCTTCCTGGCATGACGCCCGACCTTTTCGCCTGACCGAGAGCGTTGGCCACGGTCTCTACCCGTCAGACCGGAATCGACTTCGCCACAGCTCCGGAGGCCTTGCTCAACACTCCTGGAGTGTCACGATCATCGGTAACCCGAATACACCCACTTTTGCTGCACGGCTTCGCGCCGGACGTGAGATGGCAATGGCGCCCCGGGATCAAACGCTGTCGTCTCGAACATTTTACGGCATCCCGAGAGGCATGGTGCCGTCCGTCGGTTGGGAATTCGGTTCGAGGGGGGCTGTCAGCGCGCTCCAATCTCGGATAGCCTGCCTCTTGAGACACCATTCACCACGCCCTTTCGTCCACATGCGCGGGCGCGAGGAATCGAACAGGCACATTCATGAACTGGACCATCGTCTCCCCCCTCCGCGACCGCCTTGCCGAGAGTCCCATGTGGCATCCGCAGGAAGAAGCGCTGTACTGGACCGACTGGTATGGCCCCACCATCCACCGCAAGCACTGGAGGCAGGACAAGGTCGAGAGCTGGACCATCCCGAATGAAACCGTGCTCGGCTCCTTCGTCTTCGCCAGCGGCGGGCGCCTGCTGCTTGCCGTCGACTCCGGCCTTGTGCTTTTCGATCCTCGCACCGGGCAGACGACGCCCTTCGCCAACCCGGATGGAGGGCGCGAGGGCATGGTCTACAACGACGGCAAGCTGGATCGCTTCGGCCGCCTCTGGGTCGGCACCTATGAGCTCACCGAGCAGGACCCGCGCGGCATCCTCTACTGCGTGACGCCGGATGGCACCGCCACCATCGGCGATTCAGGCTTCCCCTCCTGCAACGGCCCTGCCTTCTCGCCCGATGGCCGTACCATGTACTTCAGCGACTCCGTCGGTCGTCGCATCCTCGCCTATGATGTCTCGCCGCAGTCTCGGAAGCTCGCCAACCGCCGGGTCTTCGCCGGCTTCTCGCCCGAGCAGGGCCTGCCCGATGGCCTCACCGTCGACGCAGAAGGCGGGCTGTGGTGCGCGCTCTATGGCGGGTCATGCGTCATGCGGTTCCTGCCCGACGGAACGCTGCACAGCCGCTACGATCTGCCCTGCCCCATCACCGCCGCCCCGGGCTTCGGCGGACCGGAGATGAACATCCTCTTCGTCGCAACGGGCTGGAGCCCGGGCGTGGAGAAGGCTTCCGACGAGATGCGTGACGGCGGCGCACTCTTCGCGCTGGACACCAGCTTCCGCGGTCTGCCGGAGCTGGTCTTCGCCATCTAGCCCTACCAGGCTCGGGCGTGATCCGGGCATCCCTCGTCTCTCACAGCGAAGTTGCGAACCGCGCCCGCGCGCAGGTGGACAAAGAGGCTCGTTCGCCCTCAGTTCCGCGCCTGACGCGTCCTGATGGTCAACAACGGGCTGATTTCCCATGCACAAGCAACGCATAACTTCATAATGAAATATACATAAGTAATGCTATCCTCACTATATTAATAATGCCAGGACTATAAACTATACCAGAATATTTTCTCTTAAATTCAGCATTTTAGTTGATTATTACCGTAGACAGGCACGCGTTGCGAAAATAAGACAAAATTCAGTTAGGTACTAAGTAACGTCGCGCGACGCAGATTATTCCGGACGATCACGAGAATTTCGGGGTGTCGACGCGGCAACCAGCCTCCGCAGGGGCTTCGTGAAACAGGTTGGAAGGAAAGGACAATACCAATGGCTCAGATTTCATTCACTCTGAACGGCGTCAAGAAAACCGTCACGGTCGACAGCATCGAGACACCCCTGCTCTGGGTGCTGCGTGACGATCTTGGCCTCACCGGCACAAAATACGGCTGCGGCGTGGAAATTTGCGGGGCCTGCACGGTGGTGGTCAACGGCCAGCCTGAGAAGTCATGCGACATCAAGATCGGTGAAGTCGCCGGTCGGTCCGTGATGACCATCGAAGGCCTGAAGAACGATCCGCTCGGCGCCAGGCTTCAGAAGGCCTGGCTGCAATACCAGGTGCCGCAGTGCGGCTACTGCCAGTCGGGCATGATGATGGCCGCCTATGGGCGCCTCAAGGCCGGCGAGTCGGTGTCCTCCACCGCCACGGGCCTGAACAACATTTGCCAGTGCGGCACCTTCCAGCGTGTGAAGGAGGCGATCCTCGCGCTGCCCACCATCGCCTGAGCGCTGCTCTGTACAAGCACTCGCCCCCAAGCCGATAACAGCAGGACATCACATCATGCGCGCCAACACAGCCAAGAAAGAAACACTGGTCATGGATCGCCGCAGCTTCCTCGCGGGAGCGGCGGCAGTCTTCCTGATGCCGGTCACCCTCACCGTTTCATCGCGGCCCGCTGCGGCAGCGACAGGCGTCGGCGCCTATATCCGCATCGGCGACGACAACAGCGTCACGCTCATCACCGGCCAGACCGAGATGGGCCAGGGCATCGCCAGCGGACTCGCCCAGATCATGGCCGAGGAGCTGATGCTGGACTGGGCCCAAGTCCGCTTCGAGCATGCGCCCGTCAATCCCCAGCTCTACGGCCTTCCCGGCTGGGGCGTGCAGCTCACCGGCGGCAGCACCTCGACCATGATGTGGTACACGCCGCTGCGCACCGCCTCGGCCAAGTCGGCCTACCGCCTGCGCGCCGCCGCAGCGCTGACCTTCGGCGGCACGATCGACCAGTGGTCGCTGGTGGTGGGCGGCAAGTTGAAGCACGCAACCCATGGCGAACAGACCTTCGCATCCATGCTGGGCCAGATCGCCAACACCTCGGATCCCGCCACCGTGTCCTTCGCCGGCACCAAGCGCATTGTCGGCCAGCCGGTGCGCCGCATCGACCTTGCGAGCAAGGTCGATGGCTCGGCGATCTTCGGTACCGACGTGATGCTGCCGGGCATGGTGTTTGCCAGCGTCGTCCACTGCCCCACCATCACCGGCACGGTGAAGACCTGCCCCACCAGTGCATCCGGCGCGCTCGCGGTGGTGAACCTCGGCGACGCCGTGGGCGTCGTCGCCAAGAACACCTGGTCGGCCATGCGCATTGCCAATTCACTGCAGTCCAAGGTCGTCTGGAACAAGCCGGCGAACACGTCACTTCTCGACTCCACGGCACTTGCCACGGCGGCACAGGCCCTGCAGGACGCGGCATCGCCCCCCAACCTCAAGCCCTATGAGACGGCCGGCACCCCGGACGACAAGCTGGGCCAGCTCGACGTCACCTACAAAACGCCCTTCCTCGCGCATGCCTGCATGGAAGTGCTGAACGCCACCGTGTCGGTGACCAAGGCCAACGGCGTCGCCAGCTTCGTCGAGATGTGGGTGCCCACCCAGGGCCAGAGCTTCATTCCCGCCACGGTGCGCAGCGTAGCGGGCCTCAAGAACCTCACAGACGCCCAGATCAAGGTGAACTCCATGCTCTGCGGCGGCGGCTTCGGTCGCAAGATCGAGCAGGACTACGTGCTGCAAGCGATCAAGCTGGCGATGGCCGTGAACAAGCCGGTGAAGCTCACCTGGTCGCGCCCGCAGGACTTCAAGAACGACAAGTACCGTCCCTATGCCTCGATGCATGTGAAGATGGGCGGCGACATCAGCGGCATCAAGGCCATGGTCTATCGCAACGTCTCGGCGTCAATCAATTTCCAGCACGGCTCCAACCCGGAGGACACGGGTGCCGTGGCCGGAGCCGTGAAGCTGCCCTATGCGATCTCCAATCGTCGCGTCGAATTCACGCCGCTGCCCACGGGCGTGCCGCTTGGCTATTGGCGCTCGGTGGGTGAATCCTACAATACCTTCGCCATGGAAAGCGCCATCGACGAAATGGCACTGGCGCTGAAGCAGGACCCGATCGACTATCGCTTGCGCATGCTCACGGGTGACGCCCGCGCCACCGCAGTTCTGCAGAAGCTCAAGTCCTCGCCCAACTACACGGCCATGAAGGCTGGCCAGCGCGGTGTGGCCTTCCTCAAGGGCTTCAACAGCTATGTGGCTGTGGCGCTCGAAATCACGCTGGACTCCACCTCACGCATCAAGGTGACCAAGGCGCACTACGTCATCGACTGCGGCGTGGTGATCAACCCCAACGCGGTCGAAGCGCAGATGCAGGGCGGCCTCGTCCACGGCATCTACTCCGCACTTTACAACCGTGTGACCTTCACCAATGGCGTCCCCAACGTCACCAACTTCTCCAACTACCGCGTGCTCACCCCGCGCGACATGCCGAAGGTGACGGTGGATATCCTGCAGGGTGCACCCGACACCACCATGCCCGGCGGCGTCGGCGAGGCGGGTGTGCCCTGCGTCGCACCGGCCATCGCCAATGCTTATGCCCGCCTGAAGAGCACCCGCGTGCGCGAACTGCCCTTCCACCCGGGCGCCACGATGTCGGATTGATGTTCAACGGGGAGGCCGTTTCCGGCCTCCCCGCTCACGTCGCGCACCAAAGGGCAAGAGCGGCCGCGCCGCGTCTTCAGAGCGTCTGGGCTTCGACAACCTCGATGGCCGCTCACCCCCCTTGCCATTCAACGCGTTCAAAGGCATTCCGCTTGCACCCGTTCCGAAAGGTGCCTGCCCATGCTCACCACCGTTCCCGGCCTGCTTGAAGCCGTCCGTGCCCGTTTCGCGCATGTGGACGCCTGCCCCTTTTCGGGCCCCCGCGTGTTCTTCGAGAATGCCGGCGGCGCGTTGACGCTGAAGTCGGTGGTGGAGACGTCGGGCATCTATGCCGCCATCCCAGACAACCAGGGGCGTGACAATCTTGCCTCGAAGGCCCTCATGGCCGCGATCGACAAGGCGAAGGCCGACATGCGGCTGTTCCTCAATGCGCCGTCGGGCCAGGTCTTCGTCGGCGAGAGCGGCACCGAAGTGTTGTTCCGCTTGATCCGCACCTCGGCACTGGGCGCCGCCCCCGGCGGCATCCTGCTCTCCACCACCTTGGAGCATCCCGCCTCGCGAAGCGCCATGACGCGCTGGGCGGACGTGACGGGCCGCACCCATGTGCTGGTACCTCATGACGATGTGACGGGCTGCGTGACCGCCGAGGCCTATTTGCCCTTCATCACGCCTGACGTCCGCGTTGCCACCATCGTGCACACTTCGCCGGTCACCGGCATGAGCGTCAATGTCGGCGCCATCGCCGCCGCGATCCATAAGGTGTCGCCCGCCTGCTTCATCATCGTCGACGGCATCCAGCACGCCAGCCATGGTGCTGTGGACATTTCTGCGCTCGGTATCGATGGCTACGCAATCTCGCCCTACAAGGTGTTTTCCCGCCACGGCTATGGCGTGGGCTGGGCCTCCGACCGCTTGACCGCCTGCACGAAGGAGGTCGTCATCGGCGGCCCGGCCACCAGCTGGGAAATGGGCACGCGCGATACGGGGAGCTACGCTACCTTCTCCGACGTCGTCGACTATCTCGTCTGGCTCGGCGGCAACTTCACCACTTCTGATGACCGCCGTACGCGCCTGGAGGCCGCCGCCCAAGCCATCCACGGTCACGAGCACGCGCTGGCGGACGCCATGGTCAACGGCACCGGCAACCTGCGTGGCCTGAAGGATATTCCCGGCCTGCACATCATCGGCGGGGCAGACAATGCGAGGCGCGAGGGCGTCGTCTCCGTCTGGCTGGAAGGCCGCCCCAGCGAGGAGATCGTCACCTACCTGAATGAGCGCGGCATCCGCACCCACACCCGCAAGGCCGACCATTACAGCGGCAATGTGCTGTCCCCCCTCGGCCTCAAGGACTGCGTGCGCGTGTCCTTCAGCCACTATAATTCGCTGGTGGAGGTGGCACAGTTCCTCACCGCCATGAACGAGTTCACCTCTGCCGCGTGATGGGCTAGCCTGACCGGACAAACGGGACGGAGCGCCATGATCGATTTTCCCATCACCGACACCCACGTCCACCTGCTGGATACAAGCAAGTTCAAATATGGCTGGGCGTCAGGCGCGCCGAAGCTGGGCCGTGACTGGACAATCCATGACCTCGAGGCGGCAGCGAAGCCCTATGTCATCGAGAACATGGTCTTCGTTGAGGTCGACGTCGACTACCCCCAGCACATGGACGAAGCGGCGTGGGTGCAGCAACTGGCGGGTAGCGACTCGCGCCTGAAGGGCTGTGTCGCCTCGCTGCCGCTCGAGCAGGGTGCGGCGCTCGAAGCCGACCTTGAAAAGCTTTCCAGTCTTCCTGTCGTACGCGGAATCCGGCGTCTCATCCAGAACAAGACCGATCCCGAATTCGTGCTGCGGCCGGACTTCATTGCGGCAACCAAACTGCTCCCGAAATTCAACTACAGCTTCGATGTATGCATCTACCATCATCAGTTCGGCAACGTCATCGAGTTTATCCGCAAGTGCCCCGAGGTGTCGTTCATCCTCGACCACATCGGCAAGCCCGGCATTCGTGACGGCATGATGGAGCCATGGAAGCGCCACATCCGCGAATTCTCGGAACTCCCCAACGTAATGTGCAAGCTGTCGGGCGTCACAACCGAAGCCGACCACGACAACTGGACGCGTGAACAGCTCCGTCCCTACATCGACCACGTCATCGACAGCTTTGGATTCAACCGCATCATGTATGGCGGCGACTGGCCGGTGGCGGAGCTGGCTGGAAAATACACCGACTGGATCGGGGTGCTCGACTGGGCAACATCGGGATGCACGCCGGAGGAGAAGCGCAAGCTCTTCCGCGACAACGGAATCCGGGCTTACCGGCTGTAGATCAGTTGGATGGCGGCGGTGACTGCAGGGTCACCTGCTTGCCGGTGCAGATGGGCGGCAAGTCCTTGTCGCCGAACCAGATTTCGAAGGTGTTCGGGCGCACCTTCTTGGCACCGGACCAGCGGTTGGTGAGGTTCACCACCTCGATGTCGAAACCGATGCTGCGCAGCCAGTTGGCAATGGCCTCTGCCTTTGGCATGTCGTCATCCTTCATGGCACGGATTTCATTGACCTTTCCGTCCCACTTCGCGAGCGCGATCGAGGGCACGGTGATGGCCGCGCCGTCGGTGTCCTTGAGGCCGGTGAGCAGCTTCGAGAAGCAGGCGCGCTGCTGCTCGTTCAGCACGGTGACGAAAACCCGTGACGGCAATCGTTCCACCGCCTCCTTGAACACCGCCTGGACATTGGTGTTGGTCAGGGCGGCCGCTGTCAGCGCGCGCTCCATGGCGCCCAGCAGCTGCGGGTCGGACGAGTTGTTGGCGTAGTCGAGCTGCGCGGCGACGAATTCGACGGGCACCTTGTCGTTCTTCAGCAGGTATTCGAACATGGCCACGCCATACTTCTGGCGCTCTGGCCTCTCGTCGCTGACGAGATCGATCATCGTCTTGAGATCATTCACATTCTGCTGCCAGCGCGTGTAGTAAAGGCCCATCCCTGCAATGGTCAGCGGGATCATGATGGTGGCGGTCATCTGCAGCATGATGTCGCGCCAGGCGCGGCCGCGCTCGCGGATTTCGGAAGCCTTCTGCGATTCAGCCATGGTGGTCCCTGATGTTCACGCCCGCCGTAACACCAAGTCATTGCAGCGAAAACGTGACGGAGCCCCGGTGGCCGGGGCTCCGCCAGAGATTTACACCGTCTGGGGGCGCATGTCCTTGGGGTCGATTCCGGCCACCGCAACCGGCTTCTTCATGGCATCGCGGCGAAAGGGCTCGCCCAGTTCCTGGTTGATCATGGCCTCGATCAGCGTGGTCTTGCCATGCTTCATCTGGTCCTCGATCGCCTTGGCCAGCGCATCGCGCAGCTCATCCATGGTGTAGGCGACAACGCCTTGAAGTCCGCAGGCCTTTGCGATGCCGGCGTAGCTCACCTGGGTGTCGAGTTCAGTGCCGACGAAGTTGTCGTCATACCAGAGCGTGGAATTGCGCTTTTCGGCACCCCACTGGTAGTTGCGGAAGACGACCTGGGTGACGGCCGGCCATTCCTTGCGGCCGATGGCGGTGAGCTCCGTCACCGCGATGCCGAAGGCGCCGTCGCCCGAGAAGCCGACCACGGGCACGTCGGGACAGGCGATCTTGGCGCCGACGACGGACGGAAGGCCATAGCCGCAGGGGCCGAACAGGCCGGGCGCGAGATACTTACGGCCCGCCTCGAATGTGGGGTAGGCGTTGCCGATGGCGCAGTTATTGCCGATGTCGGAGGAGATGATGGCCTCCTTCGGCAGTGCCGCCTGAATGGCGCGCCACGCCATGCGGGGGCTCATCCAGTCGGGCTTGGCCTTGCGGGCGCGCTCGTTCCAGGTGGTGCCCGGATCATCGTCCTCGTGGTCCATGGAGGACAGCTGCTGGGCCCAGCGCGACTTGGTCTGGGCGATCAGGTTCTTGCGGTCCTCGCGGCCGGCATCACCCGCCGACGGCGACAGCTTGGCGAGGATGCCCTCGGCCACCTTCTTGGAATCGCCCACGATTCCGACGGCGACCTTCTTGGTGAGGCCGATGCGGTTGGGGTTGATGTCGACCTGGATGACCCGTGCCTCCTTCGGCCAGTAGTCGAGGCCGTAGCCGGGGAGCGTCGAGAAGGGGTTGAGGCGGGTGCCGAGCGCCAGCACCACGTCCGCTTGCTTGATCAGCTCCATGGCCGCCTTGGAGCCGTTGTAGCCGAGGGGACCCGCGAACAGGGCGTGCGAGCCGGGGAAGGCGTCATTGTGCTGGTAGCCGACGCAAACCGGGGCGGTGAGCCGCTCGGCCAGCGCCTTGGAGGCCGGAATGGCGCCACCGAGCACGACGCCGGCGCCATTGAGGATGACCGGGAACTCGGCTTCGGACAGCAGCTTGGCAGCGGCGGCAATCGCATCCTCGCCACCGGACGGCCTTTCGAAGGCGACCACGGCGGGCAGCTCGATGTCGATGACCTGGGTCCAGAAGTCACGCGGCATGTTGATCTGGGCCGGGGCCGAGAGGCGCTTGGCGTTCATGATGACGCGGTTGAGGACTTCCGCCACGCGGGAGGCATCGCGCACCTCCTCCTGGTAGGCGACCATGTCCTTGAACAGGTCCATCTGCTCGACTTCCTGGAAGCCGCCCTGGCCGATGGTCTTGTTGGCGGCCTGCGGGGTGATGAGGAGGAGCGGCGTGTGGTTCCAATAGGCTGTTTTTACTGCGGTAACGAAGTTGGTGATGCCCGGGCCGTTCTGGGCGATCATCATGCACATCTTGCCGGACGCGCGGGTGAAGCCGTCGGCCATCATGCCGCCCGAGCCCTCATGCGCGCAGTCCCAGAAGGTGATTCCGGCCTTGGGGAAATTGTCGGAAATCGGCATGAAGGCCGATCCGATGATGCCGAAGGCATGCTCGATGCCGTGCATCTGGAGAACCTTGATGAAAGCCTCTTCGGTGGTCATGCGCATGGGGGTCTGTCCTCGCGTGAATCGGGTTGGCTGCCTTCTAGCGCCCGCGGCTGCGACGGGCCTAGAACCAGTAGCCGGAGACACCGCAGTCCACAACCATGGCGGTGGAAGGTGCAAACCGGTTGCCGGAGCATGCATGGCGGATGCGTTTTCGGTTGCAAAACTGTTGCCGCCGTTGACACGGCTCCGGCGCGGACGGTGCAAGCGCAGAAGGTTGCGAAATTTTATTGCGCAACTTGGACGCCGGGAAGTAGACACGAAATGGACATTATTGGGCAAGCGTTGCGAAATTTTGTTGCGCAACCAGGCGACAACACACTCCTTGCCGTCATCCCAGCGAAAGCTGGGATCCAGCTTTCCGCGGGGCCGATGCCCAAAGCTGGGCCCCAGCTTCCGCTGGGGTGACGAGCTGAGAGGGGGGACTCGCCGGCCGACGGTATGAGCGTTCGGACCTATTGCCCTGCACTGCACCCTGCCGTAGAGGTGGAGCGGAATGACACCCCGGACCGGGCCCACTGGGCTGGTGCGGTCTTGCAAAGGAGCTATCCATGAAGTTCGACCTTCGCGCCGGCATTCTGGCCCTCGGCATTCTGGGCGCCGCCAGCGGTGCGGCCTGGGCGGATGCCTATCAGGACGGCATCAAGGCCTTTCACGGCGAGGACTATGCCAAGGCCCTGAGCCTGCTGCTGCCCTATGCAAAGGATGGCAATGGGGAAGCGGCCTATCTCATCGGCGAGATGTATGGCCCGCGCAGCTGGGGCCAGAAGGGCGAGAACCGCAACGGCGTCGAACTGGACAACAAGGAAGCCATCTTCTGGTGGGGCGAAGCCGCAAAGCTTGGCAATTCGGATGCGCAGCTGAAGCTCGGCTGGTGGCTGATGAAGGGCAAGGACGTGGTCAAGCAGGACCAGGCCGCCGGTATGAACTGGCTGCTGATGGCCGCCAACCAGGGCGAGCCCCAGGCCCAGTATGAAGTGGGCCTGGGCTACTGGAAGGGCCGCGGCGTGAAGGCAGACCCGATTGCCGCCTACATGTGGCTGGACCTGTGCTCGGCCGAACCGGGCTTCGACAATGCGGCCAGCTATCGTGACGAGATCGCCAAGGGCATGACGCCCGACCAGGTGAAGCAGGCCCAGCTGATGGTGCAGGCCTTCACCCCGAGGAAGAAGTAAGGCTCACAGCAATGATGATGCATCAATTCACGGCCAAGCACTGGGTGATCACCTGCATCATCATTCTGGTCGCCGTGGGCGCCTTCGCGGCCAGCTGGTCCTGATCCTGAGCCTCAGGGCAGCGCGGCCGTGCGGTAGAGCGTTACCTTCAGTCCGCCATGCAGCACCGGGGGTGCTGGCTTGAGGAACGGCAGTTCGGTGGCCCGCGCCAGCGAACGGTCAGTGGTGACGAGGCCCACCCGCCAACCCGAAAACTTCGCCTTCAGCACCTGACCCAGCGCGCCATAGAGCGCGAAGAGCGGCTTCTTGTCGCCGATGCGCGTGCCATAGGGCGGGTTGACGATGACCAGCCCCGGCCTGCCCTCAGGCGGCGCGAGATCACTGACTGACTGCTGGGTGAATGAGGTGCAGGCGGAAACCCCGGCGCGCTCGGCATTCTGCTTCGCCATGCGGATCGCCCCCGCATCACGGTCGCTACCGAAGCAAGTGATGGCGGGCACGCGCTGCGGCGCGGCGGCTTTCATCGTCTCCCAAGTCGCCGCATCGAAAGTGGCGAGCTTCTCGAAGGCGAACGGACGCGTGCGGCCGGGATTGAGGCCCGCTGCCATTTCGGCCGCTTCAATGACGAAGGTGCCGGAGCCACACATCGGATCAACCACCGGCTCATCTCCTGTGAAGCCGCACTGGCGGAGAAAGAGCGCGGCCAGCGTTTCGCGCAGCGGGGCCTTGCCGATGCCCTGCTTGTGGCCGCGCTTGTGCAGAGACTCGCCGGAACTGTCGATGCTGAGCGTGCAGAGATCGTCCTCGATGCGCGCCTTGACGATGACCTCCGCCTCTTCGGCGAGGGTGGCACCGAACTCCTCCTGAATGGCGCGCGCGATGCGCTGGACGGCGGCACCGGAGTGATAGATGCGCGAATGGCTGCAGCTGGCCTCGACACGAAAGGGCTCGTCCTTCCTGAGCACGCTGGCCCACGGAAACTCCCGCGCCTGCTTGTCCAGCTGGGCCAGATGCATGACACGGAAAGACCCGATGCGTGCCAGCACATGGCCGCAACCCCTGAGTTCCAGATTGGCGCGCCACACGTCCTTCCAGGTGCCCTTGGCCATGACGCCGCCCGCCACCTGCTTCACCGCCTTGAAGCGGTGGGAGCGCACCTCGTCATAAAGAGCTGTTTCGAGGCCCGGCGGGGCCATGAGGAAGATGTCGAAATCGGGGGGTGTCGCCATGACGTCCGCATATCGCGAAAGGCACGGCGGGGCGACAAGTTTCCGGACCCCACGGTCCGGGGAGGCAGCCGCACGCGGAAACGGCATTTCCCGCCCGCGCAGCGGGAAGCGTGCCCGCGCCGGCCCGTAGGACGAAATACGAATTTTATCCATGCCGGAATGTCCTGTAGGTTCCCGGTCGAGGACCTTGTTTCGCATGACGGATGACCATTCGAGCCATACGCCACCGCCGCTGAACCGCCGCACCATCATGGGGCTTGCAGCGGCGGCGGGGCTAAGCGCATTGGCGGTACAAGCCGCCCGGGCCGAAGCGCCGCTGTCGCGCTACACCTACAAGGACACGCGGAACCTCGTGGCGCTGGTCGAAGAGGCAGCGGGACTGATCGAAGCCGAGGGCGAGGCCGCCTTCACGGCGTTCGGCGAGGAGGGTTCGCGCTGGTTCAACGGCAGCACCTATCTGTTCGTCTACGACATGGATGGCAACACGCTGTTCCACCCCATTTCACCCGAACTGTTGGGCAGGAACGTCATCGACCTCAGGGACATCGACGGCAAGCCGGTGGTGCAGGAGGTGATCGACATTGCCAAGCTGCCGGAGCGCGCAGCGAACGGCTGGGTGTTCTATCGCTGGCAGGACCAGCGGCAACTGTCGCCGATCTGGAAGAGCTCATATGTGCGCAAGGCAGTGACGCCCACGGGCAAGACCTATGTCGTTGGTGCCGGCCTCTATGACATCAAGGTCGAGAGGAGCTTCGTCGAGGATCGCGTCAACCTTGCCTGCGACGTGCTGATGAAGGATGGCAAGGACAAGGCCTTCGCATTGTTCAAGGACAGCGCCTCGCGCTTCGTTTTCCTCGACACCTATATCTTCGTGCTGACCGCAACAGGCGACACGCTGGTCGACCCCGCCTTCCCGACGCATGGCGGCCGCCACATGATGGACTTCAGGGACTTCACCGGCTTCCAGCCGATCCGGGAACTCATCGGCAAACTCAAGACGCAGGAGAGTGCCTGGGTTCAGTTCCTGTGGCCGAAACCATGCGCCACGCTGCCCTCCCGCAAGCTGATCTATGGCCGCAAGCTGATCATCAATGGCGAGACCCTCATCGTGGGCGCCGATCTCTATCTCGCAACCCCGATCTGGATGAAAGTCGAGAACACCGCATCATGGCCACCAAGCCTGCCAGCCTGATCTATGGCGTCGACGACAGCGTTCCGCCAGGCGTGCTGGCGCTGCTGGCCGTGCAGCACATCTTCCTGATGTCGAGCAGCATCGTGCTACCGATCGTGCTGGTGAACGAGATCGGCGGCAGCTTCATGGACGTGCGCGCCGTGGTGGCCCTGACCATGATCGCCTGCGGCATCGGCACCATCCTGCAGGCCCTGCGGCTGCCGGGGCTGGGCTCCGGCTTCCTGTGCCCCAATCTCTGCGGGCCGAACTTCTTTGCCGCCTCGATGACTGCCGCCTGGCTTGGCGGCATTCCGCTGATGCGCGGCATGACGATCTTCGCCGGGCTGGTGGAGATCGTGTTCGCCCGCTTCGTGCACCGGCTGGCCTTCCTGTTCCCGGCCGAAGTGACGGGCCTCGTCGTGTTCATGGTGGGTGTCGGCCTCATTCCGGTGGGTGTTTCCAGGTTCCTCCACATCGACTTCAGCGGAGAGCCGATCGACAATGCTTCGCTGATGGTGGCAGTGGCGACGCTGTTCATCATGATTGCGCTCAACGTCTGGGGGGGCAAGCAGATCAAGCTCTATGCCCTGCTCATCGGCATGGCGGCGGGTTATGTGCTGTCGGCGGCGACCGGTCAGCTGACCATGGAAGTGTTCGCCGAGGTCAGCCGCGCGCCCTGGTTTGGCGTGCCGCAGCTCGACAGCATGTTCGAACTGAGCTTCGACTGGTCGCTGGCACCACTGTTCATCATCGTGTCGATCTGCGGTGCGTTGAAGTCCTATGGCAACCTCGTGCTGTGCGAGAAGGTCAACGACGAGGACTGGAAGGAGCCCGACATGCCCCGCATCGGCCGCGGCCTGACCGCCGACGGGCTGTGCGTGACGCTGTCCGGCGTGCTGGGCGGCCTGCCGTCCGACACCTCGGCCAGCAACGTGACGTTCAGCGCCGCATCGGGCGCCACCGCGCGGGTGATCGGCTTTGCCGCGGGCGGGTTGTTCGCGGTGCTGGGCTTTTCGCCGAAGCTGAGTGCGCTGCTGTCGATCATGCCGGCACCGGTGTCCGGCGCCATCCTTGTCTTTGTCGTCTGCTTCATGATGATTTCGGGCCTCGCCATCATGCTTGCCAACAAGCCCGACACGCGCAAGACCTTCGTGCTGGGCACGGCGCTGTGCTTCGGCCTCAGCCTCGACATCCTGCCGCAGCTCTATGCCAGCGTGACACCCTGGATGCGGCCGCTGTTCGAATCATCGCTCACGCTGAGCACCGTGGTGGCGGTGATCCTGCTCCAGCTGCTGCGCTTCGGCAGCGCGGAATCGACCAAGGCCTAGACTGGCGCGAGAGGCGGCAGGCCCAGAACGCGGCGCATGTGGGCAAGGATCAGGTCGCGCCCGCGGGCACCCGTGGGTTCGGAGGCGTTGCGCGCGGATTGAGTGTACCAGCGCTCATCCGAGATCCTGTGCATGTCCACCGCTTCAGGGCACATGGCGAGCATGAGCGAGGTTTCGCCTTCGCCCGCATGGTCGAAGGGATATTGCCCGATCGTCTCGCGCGTCATCAGCGGGTGGATCTTGATCCAGTTGAACGGGTCATCGCCGCCCGCCTGCTGCGCGTAATAGTCGGACATCGTGGCGTTGCCCCACCAGCCTTCGCCGCGCGTCTTCTCGAGGAAGGCGAAGATCGCCTGCCTGGCACCGAACTTGAAGGCGAGGTCGGTGGGCATGCCGGTGGCGAAGTTTTCCGTCTGGTGATGGATGAAGGCGTGGATGTTGCGGAAGCCCACCCGCAGCAACCCATTGAAGAGTTCGCGCGCGAAGGGGTGGAGTACGGTCGAATCGACCTGCACCGAGCCCGTGCCCTCCGGCGGTTCGACCGCATAGCTCGCCGCGCCATAATAGAAGGGCGGGAGGATGACGATGTCCGCCTCCTTCTCGAGGATGTCGAGGGCACAGGTGACGGCCAGCGTATCCATGCCCACTGCCATGTGCTCGCCGTGGTATTCCAGCACGCCCAGGGGCAGAATAACGGGCGTATTGGCCGCGATCGCTGCGCGGATCTGGTGGGGGAGCATCTTTTCATAACGCATGGGCGGCTGTCCCTAGTAAGCACTCGACGAGCTTCGAAAGCTGCCCTAGTCTCCGCCCTTGATCAGCGGGGCGCAAGACCCCGCACTCTCGAGGGGGACGTGACTTGGCTTCGGTCGAAATCGTTGACGTGCGCAAAAGCTATGGCGACCAAGCGGTCATCCACGGCGTGTCGATCGCCATTTCCAATGGCGAATTCGTGGCCCTCGTCGGCCCCTCGGGCTGCGGCAAGTCAACCCTGCTGCGCATGATCGCGGGGCTGGAGGAAATCACCGGCGGCGACGTCAAGATCGGCGACAAGGTGGTGAACGGCCTGCCGCCGAAGGACCGCGACATCGCCATGGTGTTCCAGAACTATGCGCTCTACCCGCACAAGACGGTGGCCGAGAACATGGGCTTCGCGCTGAAGCTGCGGAAGACGCCCAAGGCCGAGATCGACCAACGGGTGAAGCGCGCGGCCGAGATCCTCGACCTCATGCCCTATCTCAACCGCTATCCGCGCCAGCTGTCGGGCGGGCAGCGCCAGCGCGTGGCCATGGGCCGCGCCATCGTGCGGGCACCGCAGGTGTTCCTGTTCGACGAGCCCTTGTCCAACCTCGATGCCAAGCTGCGGGTGCAGATGCGCGCCGAAATCAAGGAGTTGCACCAGCGGCTGAAGACCACGACCGTCTACGTCACCCACGACCAGGTGGAGGCCATGACCATGGCCGACCGCATCGTGGTGCTGCATGACGGCATCGTGGAGCAGATCGGCACGCCGCTGGAGCTTTATGACCGGCCCAACAACCTGTTCGTCGCCGGCTTCATCGGCTCGCCTGCCATGAACATGTTCAAGGGCACGATCCGGGCGGGCGCACACCCGCACTTCGAGACGGCGGACGGCACGCGCCTGCCGCTGGCCTCGGCACCTGCGGGCTCGGACGGGCTTGCGGCCATCTATGGCATTCGCCCTGAGCACCTGACGCTGGGTGGCGATCTGAAGCCCACGGTCACCGTGATCGAGCCAACGGGCTCGGAAACACAGGTGATTGCCAAGCTGGCGGGTGAGAAGATCATCGGCGTGTTCCGCGAGCGGGTGAACGTGAAGCCCGGCGAGAGCGTGGCCATGTCGCCTGATCTTTCGCTCGTTCATCTTTTTGATGCGAAAACCGGCAACCGCATCTCTTAGCAGCGTCGGTTGTGCAGCGCACATATTGCAGTGCACGACAAGTTGCCGATGGCACCGGTGTTTCGCTGCTCGGCTTCGTTGACATTGCCCAATGGTGTTGCATAGTCGGCGCAGCGTTCAACGACGACCCGGCCGACCTCCGTAAAAAAGCGAGGCGGCAGGCACACATACCGCAACAACACGCAACGGACGCTCTACGGGAGGACCCAGGAACATGAAGCTTGAACTCTACAACATGATGATGAGCCGCCGCAGCGTGCTGAAGGGCGCTGCCGGTGTGGCCGCCATGGCTGCCGTCGGCGGCCCGGCGATGAACGTTTCCACCGCTTTCGCGCAGGATGACATCCGCGCCGCGATCCTGCAGATTCCGGGTGTTGGCAAGGGCCAGCCGACGGATGCCGACTGGCAGAAGGTTGGCGAGATGTGCCTCGGACCGACGAAGGCCGGCGTGCAGGAAGGCGAATTCAAGGGCGTCGAGCTGTCGTTCATGGGCCTCAACAACCAGAACGTCCACAACGTGCTGTTCCGCGGCCTGTCCAAGGCCTGGGCTGACTACACGGGTGCGACCATCAACTGGATCGACCTCGCGCAGGCCGACTACAACGCCCGCCTGCAGCAGTCGATCGCCACCGGCACGGTGGACTTCGACGTGATCGAGATGGGCGCTCCCTTCGAGGGCGACGTCTGCGGCAAGGGCCTTGCCTCCGAGATGCCGGACTGGGTCAAGAAGCAGATCGACATGGATGACTATGTCGGTTACCTCAAGGCGCCGGTCGGTACCTGGGACGGCAAGACCTATCGCGTCTCGTGCGACGGCGACTGCCACAACTTCAACTTCCGCACCGACGTGTTCTCGGATGCGGCGCTTGCCGAGGAATGGAAGAAGTCCGGCGGCGAAGGCGAATGGGGCGTGCCGAAGACCTGGCAGCAGGTCAACGCCGCGACCAAGTTCCTCAAGGGCAAGAAGATCAACGGCCAGGACGCCTATGGCTACCTCGACCCGTGCAAGGGCTGGGGCGGTTTCGGCTTCTACTTCCTGGGCTCGCGCGCCACGGCTTACGTGAAGCACCCCGACAGCCGCGCCTTCCTGTTCGAGCCGGACACGATGAAGCCGATGGTCAACAATCCGGGCTGGGTGCGCGCCATCCAGGACGTGCTGGATTGCCTGCCGTCGGAACCCGCCGACCAGCTCAACGCCGACCCGGGTACCACGGGCTTCCAGCAGTTCCTCGCCGGCACGGGCTCCATGCTCTCGTGGTGGGGTGATATCGGCTCGAACGTCAAGACCAACGACACCTCCGTCATCGGCGATGTCACGGGCTTCGACATTCTTCCCGGCTCGCCGGACGTCTACAACCACGCGGCCGGCAAGTGGGACACCCTCGCCTCCGGCCAGAACAACGCGCCGAACATGGCCTACATCGGCTGGGGCATCTATGTGATGGCCCGTGTGGATGCCGACGCCAAGAAGCAGAAGGCGGCCTGGTCGCTTGCTGCCCACCTTGGCGGCAAGGACATCTCGCTGTGGATGGCGGCCTATCCGTCGGGCTTCCAGCCCTATCGCCAGAGCCACTTCAACATACAGGAGTGGGTTGGTGCGGGTTACGACGAGAAGTTCATCAAGAGCTTCCTCGACAGCCAGGCCAATTCCTACAACCACCCGAATGCCGCGATCGAGCCGCGCATCCCCGGCATCTTCCAGTACTACTCGGTCGCCGAGGACGAACTGTCGAAGATCTATGCCGGCCAGATGACGGCACAGGCCGGTGCCGACAGCATCGCCGCCGCCTGGGAGAAGATCACCGACCAGCTCGGCCGCGACAACCAGATCAAGCTCTACAAGGCTTCTCTGGGCGCGTAAGCCAACACGCCGGGCCGGCAGCACCACGCTGCCGGCCCTTTTTCATTTCGCGAAGGATGCGGTTTCCGCAGCATGACCTCAGCCACCACCGCAGCAACCGGCCACGCGGCTGTCTCTGCCGGCGTTTCGCCCGAGCGGCACCGCCTCGGTAGCCTGCTGATCCGCGCCGCGACCACTCTGCTCGGCCTCGTCATCGTGGTGCAGACGCTCTTTGTGCTGGGCTACATCTCGTTCGGCTTCTCCAACTGGCTGCCCGTCCTCATCGCCTATGTGCTGTGGAGTGCGGCGCTGTGCTGGGGCCTGGTGCTGCGCGACGGCGAGGCCGGATGGCGCGCCATCTTCGTTCTGCCGGCGGTGCTGTTCACCGTGGCGCTCGTCATCTTCCCCACCGTCTTCGGCCTGTTCATCGCCTTCAGCGACTGGAACCTGCAATCAGCCAACGGCCGCCAGTTCAATGGCCTCGCCAATCTCCGCCAGCTGTGGGCGGACCCCTATTTCTGGAACGCGCTCGGCAACATGGTGTTCTATGTGGCGACCGTGGTGGTGCAATATGCCATCGCCTTCGGCCTCGCCCTGCTGCTGAACGCCGACATCAAGGCGCAGAAGTTCTTCCGCGTGTCCTTCCTGCTGCCCTTCATGCTGTCGCCGGTGGCGGTGAGCTGGATGATTGGCAAGTCGATGCTGGAATACCGCTTTGGTCCGGTCACCAACCTGCTGCGCTGGCTGGGCTGGGAGAACCCTTCGCTGCTCACCACGCCATGGCTGGCCAAGACCACGATCGCACTGATGGATGCCTGGGTGTGGATCCCCTTCATGATGATCATGATCCTCGCCGGCCTTCAGGCCCTCTCGAAGGAGGTGCAGGAGGCCGCGAAGGTTGACGGCGCCACCGGCTGGCAGGGCTTCTGGCAGATCACCTTCCCGCTGATGCTGCCCGTCTCGATGACCACCATCGTGCTGCGCGTGATCTTCCAGCTGAAGCTTGCCGACATCGTGATCAATACCACGTCGGGCGGACCGGGCGGGGCCACCGACACGATCTCCAGCTTCATCTTCCGCGAATACAAGGACCGTTCCAACGTGGGCTATGGCACGATGATCGCCGAGATCTACCTGATCCTGATCATCATCTTCATCGCGCTGTTGCTGTGGGCCACCAACCGCTTCATGCAGAGGCACGCCTGATGCCGCGCACGCTGGGCCGCATTTTGATCTACACCGCCCTGATCCTCTGGACGATCATCGCGCTGTTCCCGATCTTCTGGACATTCTCCACCACCTTCAAGGTGGCGAAGGACGTGCAGCTCGGCCACATCATTCCCTGGGTTGACTTCAAGCCGAGCTGGCTGGGCCTGCGCGCCATTGGCCTTTCGCCCGACACGATCTTCACCGAATCGACGCCGCGCGCCGAATTCATCAAGCGCTTCTGGAACTCGATCCAGGCTTCGATCGGCGCCTCGATCCTGGCGCTCATCCTCGGCTCGATGGCGGCCTATGGGCTGAGCCGCTACTCCTATCACTGGAAGATCTGGAAGAACCGCGACATCTCGTTCTTCTTCCTGTCGCAGCTCATCCTGCCTCCGGTGGTGCTCGCCATGCCGTTCCTCGTCCTCTACAAGGAACTGGCGCTGCTCGACTCGATGATCGGCCTCATCCTCATCTACACGCTGTCGGTGCTGCCCATTGTCATCTGGATCATGAAGGACCAGTTCGACACCATCCCGCAGGAACTGGAACAGGCGGCCCTGGTCGACGGCTGCTCGATCTGGGGCGCGTTCTTCCGCATCATCCTGCCCATTGCGCTGCCCGGCATGGTGGCGGCCTTCATCCTTTCCGTCATCCTGTGCTGGAACGAGTATTTCTTCGCCGCGCTGCTGACCTCGAGCTATGCCAAGACGCTGCCCGTGATGGTGGCGAGCCAGACCGGCTCGCAGGGCATCAGCTGGTGGTCGATGGCGGCCCTCTCGTCAGCCGCCATCCTGCCGCTGATCATCATTGGCATCTTCCTCGAGCGGTATATCGTGAAGGGGCTTACGACGGGCTCGGTGAAGTAACCCTACTCTCTCCGCTTTTCGGCCACCCTTCCCCGTTGCTCGTCACCCCGGCGAAAGCCGGGGCCCCGCTTCGGGCGCCGGAGCACGCGGATAGCTGGATCCCGGCTTTCGCCGGGATGACGGACGTTAGGAGGGTGTTACATCGTGCAAGGCGTCATCACCGGATCGGTGGATTGACGCGTCCTAGGCCTTGAAGCGATCGTCGGGTTCAACCTGCAGGGCATGGGCCAGCGCATTGGTCTGGCTGGCGAGCGCCACCACGCGCAGCAGTTCCGCGTGCTGGCCCGGCGTCATGCCTTTCGCCCGCGCCGCAGCGGTGTGGGAGTGGACGCAATAGCTGCAACCATTCACCGCTGACACCGCGACATAGATAAGTTCCTTCACCAGCGGATCGAGTTCGCCCGGCGCCATCACCTCCTGCACGCGCTCCCATGTCGACTTGAGCAGCGCCGGATCATGCGCCAGCGCCCGCCAGAAATTGTTGACGTAGTCGGTGTTGCGCTTGGCGCGGATGTCGTCGAAGACGGCGCGGGCTTCCGCCCCCGCCGTTTCGTCATTGATCATCGGAAGCGTTGCCATCAGAACGTCGCCATCACGCGCGCAGGACCGCCGGTTCCACCACGGTGCTTCGGCGCACCGACGAAGACCGTGGCACCCTTTGCCGGCAGCATGTCCAGATTGTTGACGTTCTCGATGCCATAGCGCCCGCCCGGGAGCCATGAATTGTGAACGGCAAAATCCTTGGAACTGCCGGGGTCAAGCGACAGAGTATCGACGGCGATTGAAGCAACGCCGATGTCCGCCAGCATGTCGGTTGCCTCCTTGGCGAAACCCGGAAAGGCAAAGTTGCCGTCCGGCAAGGTGCGATAGCTGGGATCGCCAAGCCTTGCGGACCAGCCCGAGTTCATCGCCACGCAGGCGCCCTTGGGAATTTCACCATTCGCCGAGACCCAGGCTTCGATATCCGCCTTGCTCACCATGGCATTGGGATCGTCCTTCGCCTTGGCCTTGATGTCGATGACGCAAAGCGGGCAGACGAGGTTCGCAGGCACCAGGTCGGCCACCGAGGTTCCGTCCGCGGTGAAATGGAGCGGCGCATCAATGTGGGTTCCCGAATGCTCGAAGATGGTGAGCTTGTAGATGGTGTAGCCGTTCGTCTTGAAGTCCTCGACCTTCTCCATGGCAATGCCGGGCTTGCCATCGAAGGTGGGGAAGTTCTCGTCGAAGGTATGGGTGAGATCGACGACCTTGCCGGAGCTCTGCGCCAGCGTCTTCTGGGCGCTGAGCACGCTTGCCGCCAGCGCCGCGGCTCCCGCCGCCGCCGACCGCGCGAGGAAGGACCGGCGTGACTGGGATGATTGCCGCACGCCTTCGATGATACAGGCATTGCACATTGGGTTTTTCCTCCTTGACTGTCGAAGCCTACGCTAGGTCAAGTACGGGGTGAAGGCAACGGTCGGGCGCGCCTGTCTGCCGCCCAAGAAGACCCAATCGAAACCTTCAACCTGCCCGGGCTCAACCCGTGCACCCTTTTTGCCGGCGCCAAGGAGGATCGCCGGGTCAATCCCGGCGAAGGTGAAAAAGGGGTGTTGGCGCGTTGTTCTGCAATGGGGTGCGGTGTCCATTACAGAAACGGCTTCGTCGCCGGGTAGAGCCCGCGGAACACCGCGTGCTGCTGGTCATACATCGGCTTCAAGTCAGCGCGCGGCGCGATGGAGGAGGCAACCGGGTTCCAACGGTCGATGTCGGAGGGAGTCACATCACCCAGCGCCAGCGCGGCAAGGAAGGCATCGCCATAGGACGCGCCGATGGTTTTTTGCCGCAAGACCTGCGTGAGACCACTGACGTCAGAGGTGGCCTCAGACCACACGCGGTTCTTGGTGCCGCCGCCCACCGCATAGACGGTGCGCGGCGCCTGGCCGGCCTCGGCATAGGTCTCGAACACATGGCGTGTGCCATGGGCGATTCCTTCCAGCACGGCGCGGAACATGTCGGCGCGCGTGTGGGTGAGGTCGAGGCCGAAGATGATGCCCTTGGCCTTCGTGTCATGGATCGGCGTGCGCTCGCCGGAAAAATACGGGAGCAGCACGAGGCCCTTGGCGCCGGGTGGCGAGGCTTCTGCTTCCTTCGTCAGCGCGATGACCGCCGTCTCGGGCGGCAGTTCCTTGGCGAAATTCTCCCGGAACCAGTGGGTGAGCGTGCCGCTGGTGGACAGCCCCGCCATGGCGCCATGCTGGCCGGGGAACAGCCATGGCGCATACCACAGGCGGGCGTCGCGCACGCGCTCGGGTGTGATGAGGATGATGAAGATGGTGGAGCCATACATCAGCATCAGGTCGCCGGAGTTGAGCACGCCGACGCTGACGGCTTCGGCTGCCGCGTCGATGGTGCCGGCGATGACGGGCGTGCCCTCGGCAAGTCCCGTTTCGGCAGCGGCCTTCGCGGTGACATGGCCTGCGATGTCGGTCGTCCACATCAATTCCGGCAGCTTGTCCATCGCGATGATGCCGGGGGCCAGCTCGTCGCTCCAGCCCTGACGGTCCGCCAGGTAGAAGGGACTGAAGTTGCCCGCCGAGTAATGATCGATGGTGTAGCGCCCGGTGAGGCGGTGGACGAGGAACGAGCTGGAGTTGAGGATCTTGTGGGTGCGCGCGAAGATCTCCGGCCGGTTGCGCTTCAGCCACAGGATCTTGGGTCCGACGGCCTGCGAGGTGAGCGCATTGCCGCAGCGCGCGAGGATCATGTCTTCGCCGATCTGCCGCGTGAGATCGTCGATCTCCTGTGCGGCACGGGTGTCGACACCATAGAGCACGGCATTCATCAGCGGGTTGCCCGCTTCGTCCACCGGCAGCATGCAGGGGCCGATGCCACTGGCGCCGATGCCGGCGATGGAGGCTGGCGGGATGGCGCTGTCGGCCAGCATCTTGCGCGTCACGAAGACGAAGTCGCCCCACCAGTCCTGCTCGGCGTCATGCTCGGCCCAGCCGGGCTGGGGCACCTGCATCTTGTGGGGACGCGCTGCCTGCGCCACGATCTCTCCAGCAGCAGAAACGATCACGCCCTTGGTTTCGAAGGTGCCGATGTCGACGCCGAGATAGTGCTTCATTCGATGTAATCATCCCTGTCGAGCGAGAAGCGCGGGTCAATGCGCTGCAGCGCGGCGATGAGCAGCCTGGTCAAGCTTTCGAGATCGCCGAGATCGCAGACTTCCAGTGCCGAATGCGTGTAGCGCGCCGGGAAGCCCATATCGATGCAGGCGACACCCTTGCCGACGAGCTGCACATAGGATGTCTCGGTGAGGGCGCCGATGTGAGCGGAACGCTGAAGATTGATCTTCTCCAGATCCGCCGTGCGCTGGAACAACTGCACGAGGGCCGGATGCGGGATGCAACCATTGAGCGTGCCGCGGCCATGGAAGCTGAACATGCTCATCACCGGACCACCGCCAAGCCGCACGTCGCCGCGGTGGCCCATGTCGGGCGTGTCGGTGGCGAGCGCCAGGTCCAGCTGGACGCAGATGTCGGGCTGCAGCACCTGTGCAGCCGTGAGAGCGCCGCGCAGGTTGAACTCCTCCAGCACCGAGAAGACGAGATGAACGGTGGGCAAAACGTCCTTCGCGGCACGCGCCAGCTCGAGCATGATGGCGCAGGCTGCACGATCATCGACCGAGGTGCCGCCGATGCGGCCACCCGCCAGCTCCACGACGTTGGGGGCATAGACGATGGGGGTGCCGACAGTGATGCCGGCCTTCACCGCCTCCTCGGCACTCGAGAAACCGCAGTCGATGTAGAGCTCCTGGTAGGGCACCACGCGGTATTTTTCATCGGGCGTGGTGGCATGGTGGCTTTTGTTGGCGATGATGCCCGCGACCGTCCTGCCATGACCGACCGACAGCAGCACTTCCTGCGCGGCCAGCGCCCGCTCTGGCACGCCGCCCACCCGCTCGGCGCGGATGAGCCCCGTCGCCTCGATCTTGCGGACGATCAGGCCCAGCTGGTCCATGTGGGCGATGAGCATGACGGAGGGCAGATCGGCATCACCTTCAATGGTGGCGATCAGATTGCCCAGCATGTCGGTCCGGGACTTGATGCCCAGTTCCGCCAGTTCGCCCTTGATGTAGCGCCGCACATTGCCCTCGAAGCCGGAGAGCCCCGGGATCATCATCAGCTCTCGCGTCCAGCGCTTGATCCGGTCCTGCATGGTCGAGCCGTTCCCTTTCCATTTTCTCCCCGAATTGGTAACGGAAGGACAGACCCGCCGCAAGCCAAGAGGCCATGACGTGATCGCAGCCGAAACCCGCTTCGCCTATGCAACAAGGCTCAATGGCTTCAAGGCCGATGCCGCGAAGGTCTGGCCCGGCCGCAACCGCATCACCTCGCTGGACCTGATCGAGCGCGCCGCCACGGTTCCCGGTCTCTCCGCCGTGGACTTCAACTTTCCCGACCATCTGGAGGGGACGACGGCGAAGGACATCCGCGCCAAGCTCGACAGCCTCGGCATCAGCCTCAACGGCTTCGCCATGCGCTATTATTCCGACCCTGGCTTCAAGAAGGGCGCGCTTTGCCACCCGGACAAGGCCATGCGCGCCAAGGCGCTGGACCTGACATTGCGGGGGCTCGACGCGCTGGCGGAAGCGGGCGGCGACCTGATGACGCTGTGGCTGGGCCAGGACGGCTTCGACTATGCCTTCCAGGCCGATTACCTGCGCCTGTGGGACGAGGCGGCGGCGGCCCTCACGATGATTGCCGCGCATAACCCGGCGATCGACATTTCCATCGAATACAAGCCGAACGAGCCGCGCGCCTTTTCGCTGCTGCCGGACGTGGCCACCACGCTGCTGATGGTTTCCGACGTCAATGCGAAGAACATGGGCGTGACACTCGACTTCGCGCATGTGCTCTATGCCGACGAGATGCCGGCCTATGCGGCGGCCCTCATCCACCGCCGCAGCCGGTTGCTCGGCGTTCACCTCAACGATGGTTATGGCAAACGCGACGACGGCCTGGTGGCGGGCAGCGTGCATGTGATCCAGACGCTGGAGCTGCTCTACACGCTGGAGAAGCTCGGCTATCGCAATGCCATCTATTTCGACACCTTCCCGGATGCGGTGGGGCTGGACCCCGTGGCCGAATGCTCGGCCAACATCTCCGCCGTCGAGGGCATGTGCCGCGTGCTCGACCGGCTGCGTGGCAATGCAGCGCTCGATGTGGCGATTGCCGCGCAGGACGCGGTGGCGAGCCAGCGCATCCTGCAGACTGCGCTCTATGGTGCGGCATGATCGACGTCGCCGTCGTCGGCAGCCTGCACCTCGACATCATGGTGGCGGCCCCGCGGCTGCCCGGCCGTGACGAGACGCTGATCGGCTCCGCCTGGCACTACAAATGCGGCGGCAAGGGCGGCAACCAGGCGGTGGCCGCCGCCCGCTTCGGTGCGCACACGGCGTTTGGCGGGCAGACGGGCCAGGATGACTTCGGTGAAAGGCTGCGCGCCAATCTGGCGGCGGCGGGTGTCGACATCACGCTTGTCGGCATCGATGCCGGCCAAGGCAGCGGCATGAGCGTCGCGATCAGCGAGGACAGTGGCGAGTATGGCGCCGTCGTCGTGTCGGGCGCAAATCTCACCATCGATCCGGCGGCGATCATCTCCGCGTGGTCGCCTCTGTGGGATGCAAAAGTGCTGCTGCTGCAGAACGAGATCCCCGAACCCGTGAGCCTTGCGGCAGCCAAGGCGGCAAAGGCAAAGGACGCGCGCATCCTGCTCAATGCCGCACCGGCGCGGAAGATGTCACCGGAGTTCCTCGCCCTTGTCGATGTCCTCGTCGTCAATCGCGTGGAGGCGGAAATGCTGGCAGGAACGGGCGACATGGCGGCGGCACTCGCCGCCTTGCACTCACCCTCGCGCGACGTGGTGCTGACGCGCGGCGGCGATGGGTTGATGCTGATGACGCGCGACGGCAGGCGGACGGATATCCCTGCCCTTCCAGTCAAGCTGATCTCCAGCCATGGCGCCGGCGACTGCTTCTGCGGCGCGCTGGCCGCAAGGCTGGCGGCGGGAGAGGCAATCGAGGCGGTCTGCCACTTCGCGACGGAAGCGGCGGGGCGGTTCGTGTCCACGCCGCAAGCCGGCTGACATTATTTCTTGTCGAAGATCACGCCCATGGTGAAGAGAAAGCAGCCGTAGGGACGGAACTCGGAGGTTCGCACCACGCAGAAGCCCTTCTTCGCCGCCTCGTAGAAGGCGAAGCGCTCCAGCGCCTCCATGCCCACATCACGGCCCTCGGCCTCCTTCGCGATCTGGTGCACCTCGGCCTGCATCGGCAGCAATTTTCCGGGGTCGCCCACCACCTGCATGCGCGAAACCGGAGCGGGGATGAAGTCGTCGAGCGGCATCACCGAGAGGATGGCGCGGGCGGCCTGCGGAATGTCGAGGCCGGGGAGTTCGATGAGCTTGCCGGTCGAGGTATGGCGCGCCACATCATGGGCGGGGAAGTTCCGGTCCACCAGAACGAGCCGCTCGGCATGGCCCATGGAGGCGAGGCACCAGAGCAGGTCTGGGCTCAAGGTAGCGGGAATGTTTTTCAGCATGGGCTCGTGTCCGGGGTGGTTGCGTTTCACCCTTGTCGCAAGCCCTGCCGCCGATGGCAACTCCCTGCAACGTGAGGGTGATGACGCTATGCCAGGCCATGACGCCTCGGGCCTGCTCGCTTTGCAAACATGCGTTGTGACGCAGCATAAAGTTTGCCTGGCTGAGCCTCGACTGTGCTTTCCTGTCATTCGCTTGACCTGGATCAGCCCTCGCCACCGCCTTCACGCCTATCTCCAATTCCAGGATTTCCGGACACACCAGATGACCGAAACCAGCTCCCGCCACTTCGAGGCGCTCGACAGGGCCCAGCGGGCCGCGCTTGCGCATGTCACGCAGGGCATTTCGCCTTATGCGTTGTGGTCGGCCTATCTCGACTGGGCCACGCATTATGCCATGTCGCCCGGCACGCAATTGGATGTGGCCGAGCGGGCGGCAGAAAATGCCGGGAAGCTGTGGCTCTATGCGGCGGAAAAGATGAGCGGGCAAAATCCCGAGCCGCCATTCCCCTCAAACGGCACGTCCGGCTTCCAGGACGACCCCGCATGGTCGGCACTACCGCTGGACCTGTTGCGGCAATGGTACCTTGGACTTGGCCATCTCGCCCTGTTCGCGGCGGAGGCGCCGCGCGGCATGGAAACCATCGACCAGAAGCGCGTGAGCTTCATGACCCGCAACCTGATGGATGCCATGGCGCCGTGGAGCAACCCCTTCATCAACCCGGACATCTGGCAGAAGGCCCTCGCGGATGGCGGGGCCAGCCTGTTCAAGGGCTACCAGAACTTCCTCGACGACCGCCAGCGCGAGGCGAGCGGCCAGCCACCCGCTGGCGCAGACGCCTTCAAGGTGGGCGAGAACCTTGCCGCCACGCCGGGCCAGGTGGTGTTCCGCAATTCGCTGATGGAGCTGATCTGCTATCGCCCGGAGACGGAGACGGTGCATGCGGAGCCCGTTCTGCTGGTGCCCGCGTGGATCATGAAATATTACATCCTCGATCTCTCGCCGCAGAACTCGCTGGTGAAATTCCTGGTGGGGCGCGGCCACACCGTGTTCATGATCAGCTGGCGCAACCCGACGCCTGAGGACCGCGATCTGGCACTCGACGACTACCGCACCAAGGGGGTGATGGCGGCGCTGGATCAGATCACCCGGCTGCTGCCGGGGCGCAGCATTCACGCCTGCGGCTATTGCCTGGGTGGAACCATATTGTCGATCGCCGCCGCCACCATGGCGCGCGATGGCGACAAGCGGCTGGCCTCGCTCTCGCTGCTGGCCGCGCAGACGGACTTTTCGGAAGCGGGCGAACTCATGCTCTTCGTCGACGACAGCCAGGTCGCCTTCCTCGAGGACATGATGTGGGACCAGGGCGTGCTCGACACCAAGCAGATGGCCGGCGCCTTCCGCATCCTGCGCTCCAACGAGCTGATCGTCTCGCGCATCCTCCATGACTATGTGCTGGGCGAACGCGAGACGATGACCGACCTGATGGCGTGGAACGCCGACCAGACGCGCATGCCCTATGTCATGCACGCGCAATACCTGCGCGGGCTGTTTCTCGAGAACCGCCTCACGGCCGGGCGCTATGCGGTGGATGGGCGGGTGATTGCGCTCCGCGACATCGATGCTCCCGTCTTTCTCGTCGGCACCGAGATGGACCACATCGCGCCGTGGCAGTCGGTCTACAAGTTCCGGTTCTTCGCCGACACGGAGGTGACCTTCGTGCTCACCAGTGGCGGCCACAATGCCGGCATCGTCAGCGAGCCGGGCCACAAGCACCGCTCCTTCCGGATCGGCACCGCCACGCATGATGCCAAATACACCGACCCGGTGAGCTGGGCGGCAGCCGCAACGCCGCAGGACGGTTCCTGGTGGCTGGCATGGGCCGACTGGCTGGCCAGCAAAGGCAGCGGAGAGATGATCCCCGCGCCCGACCAGCACATCATGCCCGACTTCGGCCCCGCCCCCGGCCGCTATGTCTTCACCTGAGGCCCATGCCCATCGCCCGCTGCGATTGACGCCGCCGGCCGGACATGCTGGGAAACGATGAGAGCAGAAGGCAGGGAACGGGACATGGCGGCAGCGGCCACTTTCGATGCGGTGATCATCGGCGCGGGGCACAATGGTCTTGCGGCGGCGGTCCATCTGGCAAAGTGCGGGTGGAGCGTCGGCGTCTTCGAGGCCAAGGGCGAAGCGGGCGGCGCGGTGAAGACGCGCGAGGTGACGCTGCCGGGATTCCGGCATGACCTCGCCGCCATGAACCTGTCGATGTTCGCAGGTTCACCCTTCCTGCGCGAGCATGGTGAAGGACTTTCCCGCCACGGGCTTGCCTTTGCCCCCGCCGCACATTGTTTCGCCTCGGCGTTTCCGGACA
This sequence comes from Rhizobium sp. Q54, assembly GCA_945889445.1. GTDB lineage: Bacteria > Pseudomonadota > Alphaproteobacteria > Rhizobiales > Aestuariivirgaceae > Aestuariivirga. The sequence goes on along the minus strand of CAMDBX010000011.1, from coordinate 34,175 downwards.
AGAGCTGGTTCGGCGTATCCAAGGACCCTGCCCTCACCATGGCGCGGCTCAACGCCCTCGACCCCGGCGACGCCGAGGCCTGGGATGCCATGATGCAGCGCTTCGGCAAGGATGCACCGCATATCTTCGGCCTGCTCGGCAACGTCATGCCGTCGTGGGCGACGGCGAAGCTGATCTGGACGGCCTGGCGCGCCAACGGCTCGGCCTGGACGCTGGACATGCTGCGCTTCCTCACCATGCCCACACGCACATGGGCCGCCGCGCATTTCCGCAATGACAAGGTGAAGGCAACACTCGCCGCCTGGGGCATGCATCTCGACTTTCCGCCAGACGTCTCAGGCGGCGCGCTGTTTCCCTACCTCGAGTCGATGACCAACCAGGCCTTTGGCATGGTCGTCGGCCAGGGCGGTGCGGACACCATGATCAAGGCGCTCAGCGGCTATCTCGGGGAACTCGGCGGCGAGGTCCATCTCAACGCGCCCGTGACGGAGGTCATCCACTCAGCGGGCAGCGCCAGCGGCATCCGCCTTGCCGATGGGCGCACGATCACGGCGCGCCGCGCGGTGATCGCCAATGTCACGCCGCGGCTGCTGTTCGGCAAGCTGCTGCCCGGCGGCTCCGGCAATCCGGCTGCTGACGAGAAGTTCAAGGCCTTCCGCCCCGGCCCCGGCACCATGATGGTGCATCTGGCGCTCGACGGCCTGCCCGACTGGTCGGCCGGCAAGGAACTTCAGGACTTCGCCTACGTCCACATCGCGCCCGACTTTGCCTACATGAACCGCGCCTATGGCCAGGCGATGGACGGGCTGCTGCCCGAAGCGCCCGTGCTCGTCGTCGGACAGCCCACCACGCTCGATCCATCGCGGGCACCGGAGGGAAAGCACATCCTGTGGGTTCAGGTGCGGGTGCTGCCGAAGCATGTGAAGGGCGATGCTGCTGGCGAGATCGGTGGCCGGCATTGGAGCACAATCAGGGAGGCCTACGCCGACCGCGTGGTTTCCATCATCGAACAGTATGCGCCGGGCACGCGGGACAAGATCCTTGCGCGCGCCGTGTTCTCGCCCGATGACCTCGAGGAGGAAAACCCCTGCCTCGTCGGCGGCGACAATCTCTCCGGCAGCCACCACCTTGACCAGAACTTCCTGTTCCGTCCGGTTGCCGGCTACTCGCGCTACAAGATGCCGATGGGACGCCTCTATATGTGCGGCGCAGCGACATGGCCGGGGGCTGGCACGGGGGCTGGTTCCGGCTATTTGCTGGGCAGGATGCTGGGCGGGGCCTGACCCTTCCCACCAGAGACGAAGCCCTTGTTGCGCCTCTGGAAAGGGAAAGATTTCCCGGCTGTCGATGCTTGCGTTTTCATGGAAATGAAATACGCTTTCGCCATCCAACAAGCCGAGGAAACACCATGTCCCATTCCGCCCTGACCGAACTCGCCGCCGGACTTCTTTCCGGCCGCGTGGAGGTTGTCGACCTCACCGCCGTGCTCGGCCCCGAGACGCCGCTCATCAAGCTGCCGCCGCAGATCGGCCTCAACACGCCGCAGGTCGAGATCCACACCATTTCGCATTATGACGACAAGGGACCGTTCTGGGCGTGGAACTGGCTGAAGCTGGGCGAGCATTCGGGCACGCATTTCGATGCGCCGCAGCACTGGATCACCGGCAAGGACTATCCGGACGGCGCCACTGACACCATTCCGGCGCAGAACTTCGTCGGCCCCGTCAACGTCATCGACTGCAGCGCCGAAGTGGCCAAGAACCCCGACTTCCTGCTGACCGTCGACCACATCAAGGCCTGGGAAGCCAAGCACGGCGCCATCGAGAAGGGATCGTGGGTGGTGCTGCGCAGCGACTGGTACAAGCGCAACGGCAGCGAGACGGACTTCCTCAATGCCGACGAGAACGGCCCGCATTCGCCAGGCCCCACGGCGGAAGCAATCCAATACCTGATCGACAAGGGCATCATCGGCTGGGGCTCCGAGACGGTGGGCACCGACGCAGGCTCCGCCGGCGGCATGACACCGCCCTTCCCCGCGCATAACCTGATGCACAAGAACAATCGCTACGGGCTTGCCTCGCTGTGCAACCTCGACAAGCTGCCGCCGAAGGGTGCCGTCATCATCGCCGCACCCTTGAAGATCAAGCATGGCACCGGCAGCCCGCTGCGCGTGCTGGCGCTGGTGGCGAAGTAACACGATCGCAGGAAGGAACGCGGCATGGCCGACTACGTGATTGCCGGCAGCGGCATCAACGCGCTCGTCGCCGCGTCCCTTCTTGCCCTCAAGGGCCGCAAGGTTCTGGTGCTGGAGCGCAACGCGATCATCGGCGGCTGCATGCGCAGCGAAGAGGCCACGGTTCCGGGCTTCACCCATGACGTAATGGCCACCACCTTCGTGCTCTTCCTGCTGTCGCCCGCCTATGCGGCACTGGGGCCGGAGCTCGAGAAGCGCGGGCTTGCTTTCGCACATCCTGAAATTCCCACCGGCGTGCTGCAGCCCGATGGCAGCCACCTCGTGCTGACGCGCGACCGCGCCAGGAACATCGCCGCCTTCAATGCGCTCGCCGATGGCGACGGCGCGCAATATTCCGCCGACATGGAGACGCTCGGGGCCAATGCGCCCTTCCTCTTTGCGCTGCTGGGCGGACGTCTGTGGTCATGGGACATGGCAAAGCTGATGGCGAAGGAGACCTGGAGGCGCGGGCCCCGCGGCCTTTCCGCCTTCTTCGGCGAGGCGCTGATCTCGGCGCGCCACTGGCTGCAGCCTTACTATCGCTCGCAGCAGTTCCATGCCCTGATGGCGCCGTGGGTGCTGCATTGCGGGCTGGGGCCTGAGAGCACCTATTCCGGCCAGATGGCCAAGGTCATCGCCTTCGCGCTGGAAGCCGCAGGCGCACCCATCGTCAAGGGTGGTGCGCAGAACATCATCGTGGCCTTCGAGCAACTGATCCGCGACCACGGCGGCGAGATCCGCACCGATGCCGATGTGTCGGAAGTGACAGTCGACGCGGCGGGCCGCGCCACCGGTGTGGTGCTGGCATCGGGCGAACGCATCGCGGCCAGCGAGGGTGTTATCTGCTCGGTGACGCCGAACCAGCTCTATGGCCGCTTGCTGAAGAACTGGCCCGGCGCCGACCCGCAGCGCGAGGAGGCCAAGGGCTTCGTCCATGGCAAGGGCAACATGCAAATCCACTACGCGCTCAAATCCGCGCCGCAGTGGAAGCATGCAGAGCTTGGCAAGGTGGCGCTGCTGCACCTCACCCCCGGGCTCGACGGCGTGTCGAAGGCGGTGAACGAGGCCGAGCGCGGCATGCTGCCGGTGGAGCCCACCATCTGCCTGGGCCAGCCGACGAGCTTCGATCCTTCGCGCGCACCCGAAGGCAAGGCAATCCTGTGGCTGCAGCTTCCCGAAGCCCCTCGCCACGTAAAGGGTGATGCCGCGGGCGAAATCGCCACGCCCGCCGACGGCCGCTGGACGGACGCGGTGCGCGAAGCCTATGCCGACCGCATCGAGGCGATCCTCTGCCGCCACATCCCGGACTTCAAATCGCTCGTCCTCGCGCGGCGTTGCTATTCCCCCGCCGACCTTGAGACGATGAACGTCAACCTCGTGGGCGGCGATCCATATGGCGGCGCGTGCAGCATCGACCAGTTCTTCCTGTGGCGCCCGCTGCGGGGTGCGAAGAACCACGAGACACCGGTGAAGCGCCTGTGGCAGATCGGCGCGTCCACCCACCCGGGCCCCGGCCTCGGCGGCGGATCCGGGTTTCTGCTGGCAACGGCGCTCAAATGACGAAGGACCTCGCCTTCCTGCGCGGCGTACTTCACCGCAAGGCGGATGGGGAAACGTCCATGCCATCGCTGGCCGAGATCGGGCTCAATCACTTCTTGCCCTATCTTCTCAACCGCATCGCGGCCACGTGGAACACAGACATGGCCGGAGAACTCCGGGCGTTCGACCTCACCACACCGCAAATGCGCACGCTTGCCGTGCTCGGGATCAATTCCGGCCTCACCATCAACGAACTCTCGGCCCTCGCCGTCACGGAGCAGTCGACCATGAGCCGGACGCTGGACACGCTGGAGGCCCGCGGTTTCGTCAGCCGCCGCCCGCGTGCCAGTGACCTCCGGGTTCGCGAGGTGGAGATCACGGCAGCAGGCCGCGAGGCCTTCGACGCCTTCTGGCCGGTGATGTTCCGGCACTATGGGCAGATGTTTCGCGGCATCGGCGAGGGCGAGTTCTCGCAGTTCGTGGCAACACTGCAAAAGGTGCTGCGGAACAACAGGCTGTCGGGCGAATCCGAGACCTAGAGTTGCCGGACGGTGTTGAGGGCGCCATCCAGCGCGTCGCCGTTCTCGTCCTTCAGCGCCGCCGAGATCAACCGGTCCATCCAGGCACCACCGTCGGCGCGCCTGAGCAGTAGCGGCGTGGCCGATAGCACCCGATCGAACTTCGACAGCCCGCGCGCGTGGGTGTCGGAATAGCCCTTGATCAGCCGCCGGGTGGCGATGATGCCACGGGCGAGGTCGTAGTTCTCCGGTAGCGTGCGTGTGGCGAGGGTGAGCCAGCTCTCCATGTGCCGGGTTTCAACCGCGTGCCGCTGCAGCTTGCGCCGCCAGCGCCGCAACCCGGCAAGGGCATTGAACTGCAGGAAGCCCCACAGCGTCGCCGTCTCGATCCGGCGGTCGCGGTTCACCAGCCAGTCGATGCGCGCCATCAGCTTGGGGTTGGCCGAAACCTTGCGGCCCCAGCGGGCGGGCAGCAGGCTCACCACTTCCTCGCCGCGCGGATGCACGAATTCGGTGAGGAGAAGCGGATCACCCCCGGCCTTCATCTCCGCGCCGATCCGCGCGAAACGGGCCGAACGGATCTTGAGGTCAGCCACGCCGATCACATCATCATAGGCCATGGCATTGGCCACATGCTTCGCCGCGGCGGCGGTGAAGGCGAAGCCGTGCGCCGCGCCGCCATGCGTCTCGTCGAGCGCCTTCAGCGCTTCCAGCCGTGCAAGATATTCGTCGCCATAAGCAAGATCCTGGTAGTCGATGGCGCGCTTGACACCGGCAAGCGCCGCGACCTGCGCCGCCTCGGGAAGTGCGCGCACGCGGATCAGCCGCCGATCAAGCTCGTCAGAGCCGAGGCTCCCGGGAATTCCCTGCACCGGCTTCGCCTTCGTGATGCGTGCTTGCGGCAACTCATTCGAGGTTGCTCGCGCATAGCCTTGTGCGAAGCCCTTCAGCGAGGCCTTCACGCCGCGCCCACCTGTCGAAATGACGGCCTCGAAGCTCGCGCGGTCGAAGGGCAATGCGCCGGAACCTGCCAGCGCGCCGAACATCGGCGCGGAGATGACCGTGCCTTCCTCGCGCGCCACCTCGTCCTTGTCGAAGGCGATGACGCGGCGCGCAGCAATGCCTGCGGCGGCATTCACAGCTTGCGGATCGGCGATGGCCTCTCCCGGCTTCTCCTTCTCGGCCACGGCATAGGCCCGGTGGGTGGAGGTGATGAGCAGTGTGCGATCCGGCGTCACCAATCCGCGCAGGATGGAGCGACCCGCCTCCATGAGTTCCGCGGCGATCACCACGTCGACATCGCCCGGCGTCGGCATCAGCGCCAGCACGGGCGCGTGGCCATCTTTCGGCGGCAGCATCTCGATGTAGTAGATCGTGGCGCCGGTGCGCTGGGCGACACCCGGAACGGACGTCGACTGCGCGTGCCAGCCATTGGCCTCCGCCACCGCGACGATCCAGTCCGACAGCACGCCGCCGCCCTGCCCACCCATTGCGAGAATGGCAATCGACAGTGGCTTGTCGCGGGAGATGCTGGCGTCAAACATCACGCACTCACCCGCGCGAACAGATGACGGCCCTTCTCACGCCGCCGCTGCAGGAAGGAGATGACGGACGTGCGCAGTTTTGCCTTGAAGCGCTCCCAGCGGCTTGCATTGCGCAGCACGTCGGCACGGTAGAAGGACGGGCAGAGGATGGCGGCTTCCGCCACCTCGCCGCAATTGCCGCAGGCCACGCATGTGTTGTCGATGGCTGCCACCGGATCGTCGCGCAACGGATCGTCCACATGCTTCACTGACAGCGACGGGCAGCCGGACAGGCGAATGCAAGCGTGGTCACCCGTGCAGATGTCCTCGTCCACGCCGAAGCGCTGGCGCAGCACGGGCTCTCCGGCATTTTCTGCCTTGTCGATCAGCGGTTTCACACGGCGCTGCTTGTTGAGCATGCATTCGGATGAGGCGACGATGATTTTCGGCCCCTGCTCCTCCGTCGTCAGCGCCTCGCGCAGCGTGTCACGCATCTTCGCGACGTCATAGGTGTGGTCGATCTGCCGTACCCACTTGGCGCCCACGCCCTTCACCGCATCGACGATGGAATTGTTGGTCGCGCGCTTCTTGTTCTCGGCGCGCGACGAGAGAATGTCCTGGCCGCCGGTGGCCGAGGAATAATAATTATCGACGATCAGCATGACGCCGTCATGCTTGTTGAACACGGCATTGCCCACCGACGAGGACAGGCCATTGTGCCAGAAGCCGCCGTCACCCATCACCGAGATTACGCGCTTGTCCGACTTCACGTTGAAGGCGGAGGCCGCCGCGGGGCCAAGGCCATAACCCATGGTGGTGGCGCCGATGTTGAAGGGCGGCAGGATGGAGAACAGGTGGCAGCCGATGTCGGCCGAGACATGATGCTGGCCCAGTTCCTGCTCCACCAGCTTCATTGCCGCGAAGATCGGGCGCTCCGGGCAACCTGTGCAGAAGCCCGGTGGGCGCGGCGGAACCACGTTGGCGAGCGCCTGCACTTGCCAGCTGTTGAGCACGGGGGATGGATCGGGCAAGGGCGGGCGGTTGCCAAGAAGCCGTGGCGCATGACGCTCGAGGAAGCCCAGCAGGCCCTTCTGCATCACGGTTGCGGTGTATTCCCCCGCCATCGGGAACACGTCCTTGCCGGAGATGCGGGTGTTGATGTCACGCCTTCTCAGCAAGGTGTTGAGCGCCTGCTCGATGAACTCCGGCTGGCCTTCTTCCACCACGACGATGGCGGACTTGCCAGAGCAGAAGGAAACGACCTCCTCGTCCACCAGCGGATAGGTGACGTTCAGCACATAGAGCGGCACGCGGGTGTTGCCATAGGCATCCGACAGGCCCAGCTGCTGCAGGGCGCGGATCACGCCATTGTACATGCCGCCCTGCAGGATGATGCCGACGTCCGCCTCATCCGGTCCGAAGAGCTCGTTGAGCCTGTGGTCGCGAATGAAGTTCACTGCTGCCGGCCAGCGCTTCTCGACCTTGTGCTTCTCGTGGGTGAAGGAGGCGGGCGGCAGCACGATGCGGTTGACGTCACGCACCGGGTTTTCCAGTGCCTCGCGCAACGTATAGCTGGGCTTCTTGTTGTCCTTGGTCTTGAAGCGGCCATGCACATGGCAGCCGCGGATCCGCACTTCGACCATCACCGGCGTGTTGGAGGCCTCCGAAAGCTCGAAGGCCTTCTCCACCATGTTCACCATGGTTGGCAGGTCCGGCCGCGGGTCCATCAGCCAGATCTGCGACTTCATCGCATAGGCGTGGCTGCGCTCCTGCATGATGGAGGAGCCTTCGCCGTAATCCTCGCCGATGATGATGACGGCGCCGCCGTTGACGCCGCCCGAAGCGAGGTTTGACAGCGCGTCACTTGCAACGTTGGTGCCCGCCGTCGACTTCCAGGTGACCGCACCGCGGATGGGGTACATGACGGAGGCCGAGAGCATGGCCGCGGCGGTGGCCTCGGAGGCGGAGGACTCGAAATGCACCCCAAGCTCTGCCATGTAGTCGGAAGCGTCGGCCAATACGTCCATCAGGTGCGAAATGGGCGAGCCCTGATAGCCGCCGACATAGGAAACACCCGACTGCAGCAGCGCCTTGGTGATGGCAAGAATGCCTTCGCCACGGAACTCCTGGCCGTCCCCCAATCGCAAATCTTCCACCTCACGCGCAAAAGACCGTTCAGCCATCCGTCGCTTCGCCCTGGATTACATTCAAATGCATGGAATATGGGATAGTGATCCTGCTCCGGCCGATTATCAAGCAATATCAAGCCCGATGTATCGCCTCATCGAAAAATGCACTTGAATGTTTTCCCCTCCAACCCCCAGAATGACGTTCAATCGGGCGGACAAGACGACGCACGGCAAACAGGGAGGACTACATGATCGAACTTTCACGCCGCCAGCTGCTGCAGGGCGGCCTGGCCGGGATGTTGCTGGGGCAGGGTCTCGGAATCACCGCGGCCCATGCCGAGGGCAGCACCGTCACCATTGCCTTCAACGTGAACCTGCCGTCGTGGGACCCGACCACCGGTCTCTCCGCCGTGAACCCGACGATCCAGGCGATCTACCGTTCGGTGTTCGACCAGTTCATCGGCCAGAAACCCAACCTCGAGTTCCAGCCGGGCCTGCTCACCGAATGGGGCTGGTCGGACGACAAGAAGCAGGTGTTCATGACCGTCCGCGAGGGCGTGAAGTGGCATGACGGCACACCCTTCACCGCCGAAGACGTGGTGTGGTCATTGGAGCGTGCGGGCAAGATGGACGGTGGCAACCCCATCGCCTTCATCTGGTCGAAGATCGGCAATTTCAAGGTCGACGGCAACAAGATCACCGCCGACGTGCTGCAGTTCGAGCCCACACTGTTCAAGTGGATGTCCTTCCTCACCGGCTATGTGATGCCCAAGGCCTATTTCGAGAAGGTGGGAGCCGAAGGCTTCGAGGCCAAGCCCATCGGCACTGGCCCCTACATGGTCGACCAATTCGAGCGCAACGCCTTCGTGCGGCTCAAGGCCAACCCGGATTACTGGGGCGGCAAGCCGGCCTTCGAAACGGTCGTCTTCAAGTTCGTACCGGATGCAACCAGCCGCGTGGCCGAGATCGAGTCGGGCTCGTCGGATGTCACGGTGGATGTGCCCTTCGAGGAGTATGACCGCCTGAAGTCCAAGGACGGCCTTGCCGGCGTGGTGACGCCCGTCTCAGACATCGGCATGATCTTCCTCAACAACGACGGCCCGATGCTCGACAAGAACGTGCGCATGGCGGCCGCCATGTCCATCGACAAGAAGGCCATCGTCGACAAGCTTCTGCGCGGCTACGCAACGCCGATCAGCACGCTTGAAGCCCCGGAATACGCAGCCTTCGATCCGACGATCGTCGTGCCCTATGATCCGGAGAAGGCAGCCGAACTGCTCAAGGCCTCGGGCTTTGGCCCGGACAATCCGGTGAAGTTCACCATCCAGACCACGCGTGGGCTGAAGCCCAAGGACTTCGAGATGGTGCAGGCCATCGTCGGCATGTGGCGCAAGGTGGGCATCGAGGCCGAAATCGAGGTCTACGAGATCGCCAAGCATTATGAGTTGCGTGCAGCCGACAAGCTGGCACCTGCCGCCTTCTACAACTGGGGCAATGCCATCGGCGACCCGACCACGTCCACGGGCTTCTCGATGTTCGGTCCCAGCCCGCACTCGGTCTGGAACACCGACGACCTCGACGGCATGATCGGCCCGCTGTGGGGCGAGGCGGACGAACAGAAGCGCATCGACGGCTGGAAGGCCGTCGACAAGTACATCGCCGAGAACGCCTATGTGATCCCGCTGATCCAGTATCAGCAGCCGATCCTGTTCAAGAAGACCATCAAGGTCACGCCAAACGTGGCGGGCTCGCCCGAGCCTGCACAGATGTCGCCGGCCTGATCCCAAGACTGACATGGCGCGAGGCCCGGTGTCCTGCCGGGCCTCGTTGCTTGCAAAGGCCAGAATGCCGCTCAGCATCATCCTCTCGCGCGCGCTCTCCGCACTTCTCACCCTGTTTGGCGTGATGGTGGTGGTGTTCGTGCTGGTGCGCGTGGTGCCGGGCGATCCGATTTCAATGATGATTGCGCCCGGCGCCACCGATGCCGACATTGCGGCGCTTCGCGCCCATTACGGTCTCGACCTTCCCATCTGGCAGCAGTTCTGGGTGTGGTTCAAGCAGGTCCTGCAGGGCAATCTCGGCACCTCGATCTCGATGAAGCAAGGGGTGATCACCATCATCGCGCAGCGCCTTCCGGCCACGCTGGAACTGGCAATCTTCGCACTGATCATGGCCGTCATCTGGGGTGGCTTCATCGCACTCGTGTCAACGGCGTGGCGCGGCACCTGGGTGGAGCGTGCCATCGACAATTTCAACGGCATCATGTTGGCGGTGCCGGATTTCATCTGGGCCCTCACCTTTGTCCTCGTGCTGGGCGTGCTGGTGCCGGTGCTGCCGATTTCGGGCCGCAGCGATCCATCGATCGATGCCGGGCTTGCCACCCAGTTCTACATTCTCGAAGGCCTCGCGCGGGCCAAGTTCGCCTTCGTGTGGGACGTGCTGAAGCACATGCTGCTGCCCGCCTGCGCGCTGGCCTTCCCCCTCGCCGCCGTCATCGGCCGGGTGCTCAAGAACACCATGATGGACGTGATGGTGCAGGACTACATCACGCTGGCCCGCATCAAGGGCCTCTCCAGCATCCGCATCCTGCTTCAGGAGGCACTGCGCAATGCCGCCGTCCCGGCGCTTGCTCTCACCGGCGTGCAGTTCACCTTCCTGATCGGCGGCACGGTGATCACCGAGCGCATCTTCTCCTACCCCGGCATCGGCAACCTCGCCATCGACGCCGTCATCAACCGCGACCTGCCGCTGATCCAGGGCCTCGTGCTCACCTTCGGCATCATCTTCATCATCGTGAACATGGCTGTCGATGCACTGACCGTGTGGCTGAACCCGAGGCTCAGACATGCCTAGAGACCTGCGCATCTGGCTGGGTGGCGGTTTCATCCTGTTCCTCATCCTCGTCGCGATGTTCGCGCCGCTGCTCGCCCCCTTCGACCCGCTGGAGCAGGACCTGATGGCGGCCACCGCCGCCCCCGGCGTCGAGCCCGGCCACTGGCTGGGAACCGACAGCCTGGGCCGCGACGTTCTCTCGCGCCTCATCTACGGCACGCGCATCGCGCTCACCGTGGCCTTCGTGGCAGCGGCACTGGCCTGCCTGCTCGGCACCACGCTGGGTCTTTTGGCAGGCTACTATCGCGGCTGGGTCGACGCCATGGTGAGCCGCCTGGTTGATATCTGGATGGCCTTCCCCCCTGTCTTGCTCTCGATCCTGCTGGTCGCGGTGCTGGGCGCAGGGCTCACCTCGGTGATCATCGCCATCGTGGTCATCGACTGGACGCGCTTTGCCCGCGTGGTGCGCGCCGAAACCCAGCAGCAGGCACGGCTGGAATATGCGGAAGCAGCATCCGCACTTGGCATGGGCCACGGTGCCATCCTGTGGCGTGAGGTGCTGCCCAACGTGCTGCCCGTGGTGCTGGTGCTGCTGTCGCTCGAGATGGGAATAGCCGTCATCGTCGAGGCAATCTTGTCTTTTGTCGGCCTCTCGGTGTCGACAGACACACCAACCTGGGGCGGCATGATCGCCGAGGGCCGCCAGATCATCTACCAGGCCTGGTGGGTGCTGGTCTTCCCACTTGGCGCGCTCTTCCTCACGGTCCTCGCCTTCAACCAGCTGGGAGACGGATTGCGCCAGTGGCTTGATCCGATGTTGAAGCGATGAGCCCGGTGATCGACATTCGTAATCTTTCCGCCCGCAGCGCGGTGGGACCCATCCTGCGCGACGTCTCGCTCAGCGTGAACGCCGGCGAGGTGATGGCGCTGGTGGGCGAGAGCGGCGCGGGCAAGTCCACCATCGCCAAGGCGGTGCTCGGCATCCTGCCTGCCGGCATCGAGGTGACCGGCGGTAACATCTTTTTCGAGGGCACGGACCTTCTGGCGCTGTCACCCGCGAGGCTCCGTGACATGCTGGGTGTCCGCATCGCGCTCATTCCGCAGGATCCTCTCACATCGCTCAACCCCGCCCGACGCATCGGTGACCAGCTGACCGATGGGTTGCGCCTGCGCGCCGGCATGAACCGCAAGCGGGCCTTTGACAGGGCAATGAGCCTGCTCAACGACGTTCACATCCGCGAACCGGAGCGCGTGCTGAAGCGCTATCCGCATGAACTTTCGGGTGGCATGCGCCAGCGCGTGCTGATCGCCCAGGCCTTTTCCCTCAACCCCCATGTCATCATCGCCGATGAGCCGACGACAGCGCTGGACGTCACCGTGCAGAAGCAGGTGCTGCGACTGATCCGAGACATGCAACGCGAGCACAAGACGACGCTGCTCTTCGTCACGCATGACCTTGGCGTCGTCGCGCAGATCTGCGATCGCATGACGGTGCTCTACGGTGGCAAGGTGCTGGAACAGGGTTTTACGGCACAGATCCTCAAGAACCCGCAGAGTCCCTATACCCGAGCATTGCTGGCAGCGAGCCCGCGTTATGATCAGCCTGAGCAGAGCCTTGAGCCTGTTCCGGAAGCCCTCATCGCAGAGCTTCAACGGGAGATCAGTGCGTGATGCTCATCGAGGCCCGTAACATTTCCCTCGATGTGCCGGACATGAGCCACCAGGTGCTCATCGGCCATCGCCGCAAGCTGCGCATCCTCAAGAATGTGTCGATCGCGCTGAAGAAGGGTGAGACTGTCGGCCTCGTCGGTGAATCGGGCTCCGGCAAGACCTCGCTCGGGCGCTCGTTGCTGCGTCTCCATGAACCCAGCGAGGGGCAAATCCTCTTCGACGGCCAGGACATCACCCATGCGAGCGCCGCCGAACTGAAGCCGCTGCGCCGCCGCATGCAGATGATCTTTCAGGACCCGCAATCGTCGCTCAATCCGCGCCACACCATCGGCAGCATCCTCGCCACCGCGTTGAAGCTGAACGGCATGGATGCATCTGACAAGTCCATCGCTGCCGTTCTCGATCGCGTCGGCCTTCCCTCCTCCGCTATCCGCCGCTATCCGCACCAACTCTCCGGCGGCCAGCGCCAGCGCGTAGGCATCGCGCGGGCCGTGGCCCTGAAGCCCGACTTCGTGGTGGCGGACGAAATCGTCTCGGGCCTTGACGTGTCCACCCAGGCGCAGGTCCTCGACCTGCTCAAGGGCCTGCGCAGCGAGATGGGTCTCGCACTGGCCTTCATCAGCCATGACCTGTCGGTGGTGCGCTCTCTCTGCGAGCGAGTGGTGATCATGAAGGGTGGCGAGATCATCGAGGAAGGCGGAACGGCTGAGGTGTTTGCGGCTCCACGCACGGCCTTCACGCGCACGCTGATCGACTCCATTCCATTGCCGGAAGTGAGACCCGGCTGGCTGGATTCCTGAGCGCTTCCGCAGAAGTTGCAACCAACCGGCTGATGACCACCGGAGTCGTGCACACCCCTGACGCACAAAGAGTCTTTGGATCGATATCCAGTTTTCTGTATGGTCCTTAAACTGGCAATCGACGCTGGAGAGCACCTGATGCCTGAATACGATGCGCTCATTGTCGGCGCCGGGTTTGCCGGGCTCTACGCGCTGCACAAGCTCAGGGGGCTGGGCTTCAGTTGCCGCGTGATCGAGGCGGGCACCGGTGTGGGCGGAACGTGGTTCTGGAACCGATATCCCGGCGCGCGTTGCGACGTCGAAAGCTTCAGCTATTCCTATTCCTTTTCCGAGGAGATCGAGCAGGAGTGGACATGGAGCCATCGTTACGCAATGCAGCCCGAAATCCTCGTCTATGCCAACTTCGTCGCTGACAAACTCGATCTCCGCCGCGACATCAGCTTCGGGACGCGCGTGACGGCGGCAGCCTACGACGAGAAACGGCATAACTGGCGCATTGCGACAGACGCCGCCGGCGAGTTGCGTGCCCGCTATCTTGTCATGGCCACAGGATGCCTTTCGGTGCCGAAGGTGCCGGACCTTCCCGGCCTCGGGAACTTCCGAGGCGAGGTCATCCACACGGCCGACTGGCCCCGCGAAGGCTGCGAGCTTGCGGGAAAGCGGGTGGGCATTATCGGCACCGGATCATCCGGGGTGCAGGCAATCCCCATCATTGCCCGCGAGGCGGGTCATCTCACCGTCTTCCAGCGCACGCCAAACTTCTCGATTCCCGCGTGGAACGGGCCGTTGCCGGAAGACCAGCGCAAGGCCATGAAGGGTGAGTATCGCAACCTGCGTAGCAAGGCGCGCAACTCCTACGCCGGCGACTATGCCGACGAATACTATCTCACAATCATGGACATGACGGCAGAACAGCGCGAAGCGGCGTTCGAGTTGCGCTGGCGCGAAGGTGGCTTCAACTATCAATATGCCTTCCGCGACATGATGGACGATCCGCAGGCCAATGAGCTCGCCGCCGACTTCGTTCGGCGCAAGATCCGCGCCATCGTCTCGCACCCCGCAACGGCCGCGGCGCTGTGCCCGAAGGACCATCCCATCGGTTCGAAGCGGCTGTGCGTGGACACTGGCTACTATGAGACATTCAACAGACCGAACGTCACCCTGGTAGACGTGAAGGCAGACCCGATCACCGGCTTCACCGCTGACCAACTGACGACGCGCACGCACAGCTACGCGCTCGATACTCTCGTGCTGGCAACGGGGTTTGATGCCATGACGGGTGCCCTCACTGCATTCGACATTCGCGGGCGCGCGGGACGGACGCTGAAGGACACCTGGCAGGACGGCGCTGGTGCCTACCTTGGCATTGCGGTTGCCGGCTTTCCCAACCTGTTCGTCATCACCGGACCGGGCAGCCCATCCGTTCTGGCCAATGTCATCCTGGCGATCGAACAGCATGTGGAGTGGCTGAGTGACCTTCTGCTTTATGCCCGCTCGCACCACATCACCGAGATCGAGGCCGACAGCACGGCACAAGACGACTGGATGTCGGATGTCCGGGCCAGCGCCGACCGTACGCTCTATACGCACGCGAACTCATGGTACCTTGGGGCCAACGTTCCGGGCAAGCCGCGTGTCTTCATGCCCTATGTGAATGGCTTCAGCATCTATGAAGCCATGTGCAAGGCGATTGCCGCCGATGGATATCGCGGCTTTCACCTGCTGCGCCAAACGGAAGAAGCTGCCTGATGCAGGTCGCAGCGGGCGCATGGTATGAGGTACATCGGGTCGACCCCGGCCTGAGCCGCATTCTCGAAAGTCATGTCGCGCCCTGGATGCGCTGCAATATGTGGCTCATCCACGGGCGTGACGGCAATCTGCTGATCGACAGCGGCATGGGGTTGAGGCCCATCAAGCCCGAGGTCGCCATCCTCGGCGAGAAGCCCGTCACCGCCGTCTGCACGCACTGCCACTTCGACCATATTGGCTGTGCCCATGAATTCGACACGCGGCTCGGACATGCCTTGGAAGCTCACGACTATGCGGCGCCAGATCTTGGCCGCAGCTGCGCCAGCAGCTGGATCGGGGCGGAGTTGATCACCGCGCTTCCTCATGCAGGTTATGAACTGAGGAACTTCCGCCTGACGCCTGCGCCTCTCACCGGGCACCTCGACGAGGGTGACATCCTTGACACCGGCGACCGGGTGTTCCACGTCCTGCATCTGCCAGGACATTCGCCTGGGTCGATTGCGCTCTATGATCACGCCACGCGCACGCTGTTCAGCGGCGACGTGATCTATGACGGCATGCTGATCGACAACGCATGGCACTCCGATCCGGGCGACTACGAGCAATCGCTGCGCCGCCTGAAGGAACTGCCCATTGACCTGGTGCATGCCGGCCATGAAAATTCCTTCGGGCGCGAGCGTCTGCATGACCTGATCGACACCTATATGTCGGGCGGACAGCGGTTGGCCGATCCGGGTGTCTGGATCAAGGACCAGAAGACATGACCCTTCGCCTGGCACATGCCATGATTCAGGTGTGCGATCTCGAAGGCGCCATCGCCTTCTACCAGCGCGTGCTTGGCCTCTCTTTGGCGGAGCGTCATGACTATGACGGCGCCTCGCTCGCCTATTTGCGGGCAGCTGACGGCGGTGCGGAATTGGAGCTCCTCTGCGAGCGACCGTGGCGTTTCGCAGACCGGCCCGAGACCGGCCGCAGTCACATCGCCTTCACGGTGACGGACGCTGCTGCCGAGAACGCTCGGATCAGGTCACTCGGAGTACAATGCGGGAATGTGGGCGACTACGTGGCAAATGGCGTCCGACAGACACGGTTTTTCTACCTCTACGACCCCGAAGGAAACGAGATCGAAATTCTCGAAGCCATGGGCCGCTACGCAGCGCGAGGAGTGTGAACATGAAGCGTCATCGCATCAGCAAGGCCGGCGACGGCTTCACTGAAGATCCGGCCAACAGTTTCACGCCGGATGCACCCTATTACTTCGATCCGGACGTCTACCGCGCCGAAATGCGCTCGATCTTCCAGAGGAACTGGACCTACTTCTGCCATGCCTCGCAGCTTCCGCACGAGGGCGACTACCTGACGGGAGAGATCGCCGGCCAGTCCGTCTATGTTGTGCGCGGCCACGATGGCGGCATTGGCGGTTTCTTCAACGTGTGCCAGCACCGGGCCCACCAGCTGCTCAGTGGCAGCGGCAATGTGCGCAACGTCATCCGCTGCCCCTATCACTCATGGACCTATGAGCTGGACGGCAGTCTGCGCGGCGCGCCGAAGTGCGAGGCAGTGCTGAACTTCCGGCGCGAGGACGTGAGGCTGAAGCCGGTTGGCGTCGACATCATTGGCGGCTTCGTCTTCGTCAACCTCGATCCGCAGGCGGCTCCGCTCAGCGAAGCGGTTCCCCACTTTGGTGAGAAGCTTCTCGCCATGTGCCCGGAGGCTGAGCAGCTACGCTATGTGACGCGGCAGGACTTCGCCATCAAGGCCAACTGGAAGGTGGTGGTGGAGAATTTCCTCGAAAACTATCATAGCTTCTATTCGGGCCCTGCCCACCGGCAACTCTCGGATGTCATTGACCAGGACAGCTATCGTTGGTCGATCGAGGGCAAGGTGATCGAATTTCTCGGCCGGGGCGGTTCGGCGGAGAATCTGCCTTACGAGATGAAGGGACAGCGCCAGTTCACCGGCCGCAACGACGGCTTCCAGATCGTGTTCCTGTGGCCCAACATGGCATTCCTCATTCTGCCCGGGGCCAGCATGTTACTTGTCTTCCTGATGGTGCCGAACGGACCAGAGGCGACTGCGGAACCTCTGCTCTATTTTGGGCTCGGCGATGAACTCGACGCCGGCACGGCATCGGCCGTCGAATGGTTCAACACCATACTCGGCCCGGAGGATGTGGAGATCGTGGAGAGTGTGCAACGCGGGCTTCATTCCCTTGGTTACCAACGCGGCCGCCTTATGGCGGATGCCGCTTGCCAGGAGGCATGGAGCGAGCACTTCCTTCACCACTTCAACAGGATCAACATTGAGGCGCTGGAGTCGGGTGGCTAGGGACTTCGGCTGAAGTCGATCACGAAGCGGCCCTTCACATCTCCACGCGCCAGACGTTGCATGGCATGGTTGACGTCTTGCAGCGCCACTGGCTCGACATCGATGCCAATGCCGCTCCTGCGGGCAAGTGCAAGGAAGTCGTGCATCTGCTGGCGGGTTCCCACACTGGTGCCGGTGATCCGGCAGCCGTTGAAGGTGAGCCACTCGAGAACCAGCGGCACCGGCTCCGCCACCATGGCAACGGAGACGATGGTGGCGAAGTTGTTCACCATGCCCGTCACCATGGGCCAGACACGGTTCGACGGGGCAAAGTTGAGGACTGCATCAGCACCACCCAGCGCCTTCACGCCTTCGACCGCATTCTCCGCCAGGAAACATTCATCGGCGCCGAGCGTCCGGGCCTCGCTGAGCTTCAGCGGGTTGGTGTCCACCGCCACCACCGTTGCACCGGTGAGTTTCGCGATCTGGATGCCATATTGTCCAAGGCCCCCGCAGCCGATGATCACGGCAAGCTTTCCCGGCGCAAGATCAGCCTTCATCACGCCGCCATAGGCTGTGACGCCTGCGCACATCAGGGGCGCTGCCGGAAGACTCTCAAGCCCTTCGGGGATTGTTGCCGCATAGCGTTCCTGGACGATCACGTATTCGGCGAAGGAACCGTTGACGGTATAACCATGCGCCCTTTGGGTAGGACAGTAGGACTCCCAGCCGGTGAGGCAGCTGCGGCAGTGCTCACAGCTGTCATGCAGCCACGGAGCCCCCAGCCGCGTTCCGAGTGGCACTGTCGTGCCCTCGCCCCTCTCGACCACGCGTCCGATACCTTCATGGCCCAGGGTGAGCGGCTCCGGCGCGCCGGATGGAAAGGCCTGCCCATCGGCTACGTGGAGATCGGTGTGGCATATGCCCGATGTCTCGAGTTTCAGGAGCAGTTCGCCCGGGCCTGGCCTCGGCACCGGAACGCGCGACACCTGCAAGGGCTGGCGCGGCTCGACGAGCTGTGCGGCCCACATCATCTTGCTCATTGCGAAATCTCCTCACGCTACGGGGCAGAAAGTTGCGATTCCACGAATTCCTCAATCTGCCTGATCGCCGCCGCCGCATCGACAGCATCATCGGACTTGGCATGGCGCAGCCAGTAGCCGTCGATCAACACGGCAATGTAGTCCGCCACCCGCCTGGCCCGTACGCGATCAACCAGCTGCGTCAGCGCATGCATGAGGTTGCTGGAAAGCCGGGCATCAACCACCCTCTGCATACGATCCATGTCGCCCTGCCGCCCGAGTGCCGCATAGTAGCTCACCCAGGCGCGGGCAATTTCGCGGGTAAAGAGATCGGCAGCGAAGTTTCCGGCGATGACGGCACTCACCCTCTCGCGCGGAGACTTCGCGGCCCTTAATCTAAGCACCGTGTCCTGCATGATCAGGAAATTGGCCTTGCGGACCACTGCGGAGACGAGCTCGTCCTTCGACTTGAAATAGTAGTTGACGATGCCGTGCGACATGCCGGCACGTTCGCCGATGCGCACCACTGTCATGCCCTTGAAGCCATATTCGAGAAAGGTCTGGTAGGCGGCCTCGATCAAGTCGCGCCGCCGAATCTTCTCGATTCTGGTGCGAGCGACGGTCACGTCAGCCATTGATCCGCAACGTCACCTTGCCGAGCGCCTTTCCACTTTCAAGATGAGCATGGGCTTTGTCTGCGTCCGCCAGTGCGAAGCTCTCAGACAGCAGGATCTTGAGCTTGCCGGATGCCACCAGCTGCAGGGCCTTTGACACGATTGTTGCCTGAGCCTTGAGCCGCTCTGTCAACCCCTTCCACATGGGTGTCAGCATCATGACGTTATGAAGGGTGAGATTGAGATTATAGGCGTTGAGTTCGGCATCATCCTCGGCCACCCCCATAAGCGTCACGACCCGGCCATAGGGCGCCATGGCACGATAGGTCTTCTGCATCACCTCGGATCCGGCATTGTCGAAGCCGACCTGAAGTCCGCCGGACCACCGGATCGCCTCATCGGCGAAATCCGTTTCCCGGTAGTTGATGGGCAGTTCGGCTCCCAGATCGGCCGCGATGCGTGCCTTGGCAGGCGAGCTGATCGTGGCCGCCACGCGCGCACCTCGCAGCGCAGCCAACTGAACCGCCACATGTCCCGTGCCGCCCGCGCCGCCATGAATGAGCACGAATTCTCCCGCTTGCACCGCGGCGCGCTCATAAAGTGACTCCCAGCAGGTGATGGCGACCAGCGGAAGTGCCGCGGCCGTCAGGTCATCGACGGTATCCGGCACCCGCGCCAGCTGCCATTCGGGAACCACGGCCGCCTCGGCATAGGTTCCAAGCGTGCCGCCGATGCCGCCATTGCAGAAGCAGACCCGGTCTCCGGGCTTCACCAGCGTAACCTCCGGCCCAACCTCCCTGACGATGCCCATGCCGTCGTGGCCGAGCACGAAGGGCTCTGGCCCCGCAACGTAGCCACCAAGCTGGCGGAAGAAGATATCCGCGGGGTTCAGCGCCGCAGCCTTCAGTTCGACGAGAACGTCCAGAGGCCCACGCGGCCAGGCAAGGTCAACCTGTGCTCGCTTCAGCACCCCTGGACCACCCTTCTCTGTTGCCACCACGGCACCGATCTTCATCGTGAGACCTTTCGGAGTTGACGGACGTACCACAGCATGATGATCGTCAGGCAGGCGAACACTGTGAGCGCCAGGATCACCGAGGCAACGGCGAGGCGCGGCGTGCCCGCAGACCGCAGGCTCAACCACATGAGCACCGGCAGTGTCTGCGTGTCACGGTCCGTGAGGAACAGCGCCATGACGAATTCGTTCAGCGAGATGACGAAGGCAAATAACATCGAGGACACGATGCCGGTGGATACCAGCGGCAACACCACTTCGAAGAAGGTTCGCACCGGCCCGCCGCCCAGATCATGGGAAGCCTCGACGATCCGGTAGTCGATGGTCTTGAACGTCGCCTCCATCAGCATGAAAACCAGCGGCATTGCCCAAAGCGAGTGTGCCACCATGACCAGCTCGCGTGACCCGTAGAAGGCATAGCCACCGATGGAGAGCCCGCCGAAGGCGATGGCAACGCCCAGTCCCAGCACCACGCCGGGCATGAACAGCGGCATCATGATGAGAATGTACCACATGTCGCGGAACGGTATGTGGAAGCGCTGGAACGCCCAGGCGCATAGCACACCCGCCGTGGTGGATATGACGGCGGTTCCGAGAGCGATCAGAATGCTGTTCTTCAGCGCGTCGGTCCATTGACCGCTGGCAAAAAAGTCGGCGTACCAGCGCGCTGACCAGTTGGCGATCGGGAACCGGATCATCGCCGCGTTGTTGAACGACATGACCAGGGTGACGAGTATCGGCACGAGAATGTAGCCGATGATGAAGATGGTGAAGGCGGCGACCAGCACCCTCAGCACCACGGGTTCAATGCTGCGATGCGTGGCGTCAGACATGGAAGGACGTCCGTTCGGATTGCAGGCTGCGCGTCAAGGTCATCACCGCGGCAACACCCACGACGAGGACCACCGCAAAGGCAGAGGCCATGGGCCAGTTGTGCTTGCCCAGCATCTGCTCCTGGATCAGGAAGCCCATGGTCCACAGCGTGTCCGGCCCAAGGGCGGACGGCGTGGCATAGGTTCCCATGGTCCAGATGAAGGACTGGGAGAAGGCGACAAGAATGCCGGTCCATGTCAGGGGCAGCATCACTTCACGGAAGGTTCGCGATGGCGGTGCACCGAGGTCGGCGCTTGCCTCGAGCAGGCGCTTGTCGATGCCGTCGAAGATCGACAGCAGGATGAAGAAGCAATAGGGCAGCGTGACGTAGACCAGGCCGACAAACGCCGCGAACTCGGTGTACATGAGGCTGATCTTTTCGGTCACCAGCCCGGACGAGAGCAGCGCGTAGCTGAGCAGCCCGTTCTTCGGGAAGAACATCCACCAGCCGAAGATGATGGCGATCTCCGAGATCAGCAGCGGGGCCAGCGCCAGCCCGATGAACAGCAGCCGCCAGCGGGCGGGTTTCAGCCACACCAGCAGTGCGAAGGCATAGCCAATGGCAACGGTCGCGAGCGAGGCGATCAGCGCCAGGCGGATGGTGGTAAGGATGGCATTGGTGAACAGCGGGTTGGAGAAGAGATTGACATAGTGCTCGAAGGTGAAGCCCGGCACGTAGAGCCGCTGGTCGATGTGCAGGTTGAAACTCATCCGCACCATGTAAAGGGTGGGGATGCCAAAGAACACGAGCACGATCACCAGCGCGGGCAGCATCAGCAGCCATGGTGCCAGTGCCTTGCGCCGCGCCTGAGCGGCCCGCTGGGTCGCATGAAGGTCGTCTGCGGCCTGAGTCGCGGCCGTCACCGGAAGATCCTCATGTCTTCGTTCCGCCAGCCGATGTCGATCGTGTCGCCGACGTTCCTGCCGATGGCCCCTGCATGGTCGGCGGCCAATTCCAGCGCACCGGACTTCAGATGATAGCGGTAGACGTCGCCGAGAAACTCGATGAAGTGGATGCGCGCCCTCAGACGGTTCGGCAAGGATGTCGCATCGCCAACGAGGCGCAGTCGCGATGGCCTCACATAGATGCGGCAATCACCTTCGCCGGGGCGGTGCGCCAGCACGAGGCCAACCTCCTCGCCGTTCTTGTCTTGAATGGCGGAGGTCGTCACGCGAACCGGCAGACAGCAACTCTCGCCGATGAAGGTGTAGACGAACTCGCTTGAAGGGGAATGGAAGACGGTCTCGGGCGTATCGATTTGCTCGATGGAACCGGCATTCATGACGGCAACCCGGCTCGACATTGCCATGGCTTCGCCCTGGTCGTGGGTCACGTAGATGGCACTGAACTTCAGCTCATCGTGCAGCCGCTTGATTTCGGCGCGCAGCTGAAGTCGGAGCGACAAGTCAAGTGCTGACAAGGGCTCGTCGAACAGCAGAATGGCGGGCCTGACGGCCAACGAGCGCGCCAATGCCACGCGCTGCTTTTGCCCGCCCGAGAGTTGCGCCGGGTACCGGTTCTCGAGCCCCGTCAGTCGCACGGTGTCGAGCGATTGGGCGATGCGCTTCGCCATCTCGTCCTTGGCGACCTTGCGCATGCGCAGTCCATAGGCGACGTTTTCAGCCACCGTCTTGTGCGGGAACAGTGCGCCAGACTGGAAAATGGTGGCTGTGTCGCGCTGGTAGGCTGGCAGATGATCAATCCGCTCACCGTTGAGCCGGATGGAGCCGCCGTCCAGTTCTTCGAAACCACCGATCAGCCGCAAGGTCGAGGTCTTGCCCGATCCCGAAGGCCCGAGCAGCGTCACGAACTCTCCCTTTCCGACGGTCAGGGACACATCGTTCACCGCCACAACGGAGCCGAAGCGCCGCACGACATTTTTGAGTTCAAGTGCCGAGTTCACCGCCGTCACCGGCATGCCCCCTCAGAAGAGCACCCAGAAGGAGGGTTCGACTTGACTTGAATGCATGCCGGAACCGGCCTGCGGCGGCGGAACGCCATCATCATTCACCTTTTCCTAGACGGACGAGAAGCAGGCCCGCGCTGCATGGCGCGGGCCTGCGGCATCTGATCAGCCGGATGTCTTGGCGATGGTCTGCTTCATCCGATCGTCATAGGCTTGGTAGTTGGCGTTGATCTTGTCCCATCCATCCATGGTGATGATCTGGAACATCTTGTGATAGTCCTCGTTCGACGTCGGGTAGCCTGACCAATGGGCCGGGACGGTAACGTCCTTGCGTGCCATGAAGATCAGCGACTGGGAGAGGAACCGGTCCTGCGTTTCCTTCTCGAGCATGTAATTCATGAACAAGTCGGCAAGGTCATTGTGCTTGGTGCCCCGCACCTTGAAGTACCAGTCGGCCCAGGCCGATGCGCCCTCCTTCGGAACCGCGACGGTGTATTCGTCAGGGCTCTGCGTGAGGAAGGTATAGGCATCCGAGGAATAGCTCATCGCCGCGTCGGCTTCGCCCTGGTTGAGCAGGTTTGCCTGCTCGGCACCATCCTTGAACCACTTGGCGACCTTCAGCTTGTCCAGCTGCTGGAACAGCGGCTCGGCCGTGCTCATGTCATACATTTCGTCGAGGCCCGGCGACGTCTGCGCCATCACCGCTGGAACCGAGAGCGTCCACCACCAGGCCGCACTGTCTGCCGTGGTCTTGCCGGCGAGACGCTCATCCCACAGCAGGTTCCATGAGTCAGGCGCGATCCCGAGGTTCTTGCGGATCAGCAGCATGCAGGTGCCGCCGCCGAAGGGAATGCCATACTCCTTCGCCTTGTCGGGCCGCGTCTCGTAGAACCACGGATAGACGGCATCGAGGTTCGGGATCTTGGACCGGTCCGTCTTCATGTAGAGGTTCTCGGCCAGACCGGATGAGGAGATGTATTCCTCGGCCACCGTCACGTCGAAGGGCGGATTGTCGGCCGGGGCGGCCTTGATCTGGCTGACGATCTGATCCCAGCCGCCAACCGTTTCCGCCTTGGTGTTGTACTTGGCATTGAACGGATTGATCACCGTATCGCGGAACACCTGTTCATAGTTCCCCGACCATGACACGGCGATCAAGCTCTCGCCCTCAAAAGCGGCCTTTGCCGTGCTGACGCAGGCCCGGCCGATGATGGCGGGCATGGCAACCGTCAGCGCGGCTCCTTTCAGGAAACGGCGGCGACTCTTGTTCAGTATGCTGATGTTCTTGCTCATTGCTTCACTCCCTGGACTGTTTATCTTTTGGTCTTCTGCCAATGCAGCCATAATCAAACCTGTTGCCCGGCATGGTCAAGGAAATACCGGCCCTGGTGACCAAGGTCACATTGCATGCCGCCGCGCTGCCACGCATAAGGAACGCATGAGCGCGCCTGCCGCAAGACCGGAGTCCCACCTTCTGCCTGCCATAGCGGTAGCCCTGTGCGGCGCCATGTGGGGGGTGTTCTGGGTGCCGCTCCACTGGTTCGGCTCCGAGGGGGTGGGGGGCGCATGGGTATCGCTCATCTTCAATGCGCTCGCGATGCTGTCCGCCCTGCCGTGGTTGACGCAGCGCAAGGCCTGGACCGGCTTCATGGATCAGTCGGTCAACGGCCTTCTGCTCGGCACCGCCTTCTCGCTCTACACGGTGAGCCTGGTGCTGACCGACGTCATCCACGCCATATTGCTGTTTTACCTCACGCCGGTGTGGAGCACCATTGCGGGCTGGCTTCTCTTCCGCGAGCGGCTCAGCGCCAGCAGGCTGCTGGCCATGGCCATGGGCTTCGCGGGGCTGGCAGCCGTACTCGGCGTCAAGGATGGCATTCCCCTGCCGCGCAACTGGGGCGATGTGCTGGCACTTTTCAGCGGCATGTGCTGGGCGGCGGGCACCATCCGCAGCTTCCACCGGCCCACCCGGCTCGTGGCGCAGCCGGTGTTCGGCTTCGCGCTCGGCGGCTTCCTGTCTTCGGCCGTCATTCTCGCCATCGCCGCGGCCATGGCGTTGCCGCTGGCCCAAACAGGTCACCTCGTATCCATGCTGCCGTGGATCGTGCTGCTGGGACTCATCATCTTCGTGCCTCCCAATTTTCTGGTGCTCTGGGCGGCCCAACGCATCGACTCGGCACGCGTTGGCATCCTGCTGATGACCGAGGTGCTGTTCGGCACGCTGTCGGCAGGCTTGCTCTCCGGCCAGCCCTTCGGGTGGGCAGAGGGCGTGGGCACGGCGCTGATCGTGGGCGCGGGCCTCATCGAAGTGCTTCGCCGCTGAGCGCCGGGCGCTCGTTGCGCCGGTCTGGCACCAGCCCTTCGATCCTCACACCCTTGGCCTCAAGTACGGGCCGCAGTTCGTCAAACACCGGCTTGTAGCGGTAGTACGGGACGGCCGGCATCATGTGATGGATGAGGTGGTAGTTCTGTCCCTGCAGCAGGAAGTTGGCGAAGGGGAAAAGCGACACGCGCGTGTTGCGGTAGCGCCCTGTCTCATGATGGTCGTGGTGCGGCGTCCAGGTGAAGAAGGTCAGCATCGCCGTCTGCCCGATCCACCAGGGAATAAACCAAAGAAACAGCACCTCGCGCCAATAGCCCATCGCCAGGAGCCCGATCACGATCAGCGAATAGGTGGTGAAGCTGGTGAAGGTGTATGCATATTCACGGCGTGTGCAGTTGAAACGCCCGCAATCCCGGTACAGCTGCACCGGATTGAAGTAGCTGATGAGCGCTACCGGAAGGCGCAGGAAAACCCAGCCCAGGAAGCTGCCGCGGGCATAGATGTCCGGGTCATCGTCTTCGTTGGTATGGGCATGGTGCGCCATGTGCTGGCGCTTGTGCTGGTGATAGTTCAACCACAACGGTGCGCATGCGATGATGCCGGCAAGCGGGTCGATCCAGCGCAGGTTCTTGCGCCGCGAACTGATGTTGGCATGCACGGCCTCATGCACAACCGTATAGAGCGCATAGAGGAATACCGTATTGCCCACGACCCCCAGCCACATCGGGATCAGCCCGGCAACGCTGAGCCCCGTGGACACGAAGGACAGAAGGAAGAGTTCGAGTTCGAGAACCAGCGTGCGCCCTCCGAAGTCGGGCGTGTGACGCCGCCCGACCTCCGCCTCGTGCCGAACCGTGGATGCAGGTTGCTCCATGCCACCTCGCTGTAGCTGTGTACAAAAAACTGGATGCCCATCAAGTTATGGTTCGACCGTCACCCTGTCAAGAACGCCCTTCAGTTGAATCGAAGTAGCGCAGGAACAACTCGCGCTCGGTGGTGATGTCGAGCTTGGTGTAGATGCTGCGGCGGTGGTTCTTCACCGTTCCGCGCGCAAGGGCCAGTTTTCCGGCGATTGCCGCTGTCGGATGGCCTTGCAGAATGAGTCCCACGATGTGACGTTCACGCGGGCTCAGTTCGGGCCACAGTCGGTCGTGTGCGGTGAGGCTCGGCGGCAACCGCGGCGTCTTGCCCTTGGCAGGGGCTTGCTCGGTGCGGCGGAAGCGCGGGCGGCGTGCCCGCGTGTCCAGCGCATGCAGCGCCGCAATGACGGGGAACTGCGCGTCCAACCGCGACACGTCAGCTTGGCTGAAGCGTCCCTTGCGGCGATCGAGAAATACCCCCAGGCACCAGCCTGGTCCATCCTCGAGCAGAACGCCCAGTTCGTCGGTGATCACCGACTGGCCGAGGAACTCGGTCACATATTGCACCGGGGCTGCCGCCTGCAGGCGAACCACACCTGGCTCCTGCCCCTCACGCCATTGCCGGTAGAAGGGATCGTAGGGATAATAGACCGCCAGATACCTCTTGATCATCTCCTCGGAGTAGTTGCGGTGGGAAACGAACTCTGGCCGCTCCGTCACCGAATAGCGCACCACCGTCACCAGATCATGCGGCACGAGCGACGCGATCAGGTCGATCAGCCGATCGACATGGCTGTCCGAGCCCACTCCATTGATGGCTGCCACCAGCGCGAGCTGCGTGGCATCGCCAAGTTCACAATGTCGCGGCACGCTCCACCTCATGTACCCAAAGGCACATGGCCGTGGGGAAAAACCTGATCTAGCTTTTTCTCTCGATGCACGATGTGACCGCCAAAATGCCTATGCGCGCCCATTCTGGGCCTAGCGGCTGGCCACTGCAAGAACCACCTGAGACTGGCGGGCCCATGCCATGACAACGCTGTCGGGCAGGGCCGCTCTTATCACTGGCGGAATGACTGGCCAGGGCCGCGCCATCGCCCACGCCATGGCTGCCGAGGGGGCGCATGTCGCGGTCGGCTCCTATGTTGGTGTCGGCGGCCGGCTGGGAGATGCTGCCGCCTATCCGGAGGAAGCAGAGATCGAGGCTGTGCACCAAGCTCTTGCCGCACCGGGCATCAAGGTCTTCGCCGGCCATCTCGACGTGCGTAATGGGCACAGCATACAGCGCTTCGTCACTGCAGCCGAGGAATGCTGCGGGCCCTTCGACATTCTGGTCAATGCCGCAGGCACCACGGCGGAGCAACCGGTTTGCGGCCATTCAGACGAGTTGTGGCTGAAAATCATCGAGACCAATCTTTCCGGTGCCTTCCGCATGGCCCGGGCGCTGCTGCCCGGCATGATGGCACGAGGCTGGGGCCGAATCATCAACATCGGATCGACTGCAGCGACGGTGGGTTGGAAGGATAACCCCGCCTACTGCGCCTCAAAGGCGGGCCTCCTCGGCCTGACGCGCTGCATCGCCCTTGAGGGTGCGCCACATGGCGTGAGTTGCGTGATGATTTCGCCCACCTGGGTTGAGACCGAACTGATGCGACGCAATGTCGAACAGGTCCTTGCTCGCGAGGGCAAGGGCAGGACACTGGAAGATGCGATGGCGGAGATTGCCGCCCAGAACCCGCAACAACGGATCATCCAGCCCGGCGAGGTCGCCAGTCTCGCCGCCTATCTCTGCCGTAACGATGCCCACGGCATTACCGCTGAGAACATCCAGATCACTGGCGGCGCGTTGTGGTGAGGGCGGTTGCGCCCACTTGCGCACCCATGCCCGAAGTGATCCACTCAGTCCTCAAAATCTTGACGCGACAGAGCAGGGAGCACTCAGATGAACATGAAGCCCTTTAACCCGACCCGCCGTCGCTTTCTCGCGCAAGCTGCGGTGGGCGTGGCCATACCGGCTCTTCTGGGCAGGGCCATGGTGTCGACTGCGCATGCCGCCTTCGAGGGCGAGAGCCTGATCGTGGTGTCGTGGTCGGGAAACCATGAGCTGAGCTTCCGCCAGGCAGTGGTGGAGCCCTTCAACGCCCAATACGGCACCAAGGTGGAAACAGTTGGCGGCTGGGACCAGATGGTGTCGCAGATCGTGGCAGCACCCGCCGACAATCCGCCTTTCGACATTACGATCGCCGATGAGTACACCACCTCCTCAGGCCTTGCGGAGAACCTCTTCCTCGAAACTGACCGCAGCAAGATCAAGGGTTTCGAGGCGGTTTACCCGTGGTTCGATGCAACCCGCGGCGAGGCGAAGAAGTTTGGCGTGCCGTTCGGCGGTGGTTCGCTGTGGATGTTGACGGCGAAATCGGCGGGCCTCGGCCCCGACAGCTGGGCGCACTTCTGGGATCCCAAGGTGCTCGGCAAGACGACGATGGATTCAGCGGCGTTCTACTGGGACCTCTGCATCCCCGCGCTGTTGTCAAAGACCACGCCAGGCATCGAGGAAGTGTTCGGAACGCCGGCCGAGATGGAGCCGCTGTTTGTCGAACTGGAAAAGCTGCGCATGCCCAAGTGGTACAAGGACGGCGCCGAACTCGCCAACCTGATGCTGCAGCAGGAGGCTGAGGTGGCGATGATGTATTCCGCCGATGCCTATGGCTTCATCAAGGAACACGGCACCGAGTTCAGCGCGGCCATCCCCACAGAGGGCACCGCCTCCTACACCAACTGGTTCATGAAGGTGCGCGGCACGAAGCACTCGGACCTTGCCGATCTTTTCCAAGCCTATCTCATGGAGAAGGATACGCAGCAGCGCTTCCTGGATGTTTCGACGGACTTCATGTCACGCTCGGACCTCGTGGCGCCGCCGCACTGGATCAACTATCCCAAGTCAAACGAAGACATGGCCCGCATGTTCAACCTCTTCAGCCTGCAGGGCTGGGCCATATTCGGCGCCAACTGGGAGGCGCTGGATGCGCGGATGAAGAAGGTGATCGCCGTAACCACGCAAGGCTAGACCTCATTCGCGTCGCTGCGCGAAACCGGTGATCACATTGGCGGTGTTGCGTCCCAGCTCCTCGATCGCATAGCCACCTTCCATCACGAAAAGCGTTGGCATGGGCAGTGTCGCGATGTCGCCACCCAGCGTGAGGAAGTCGTCACTTTCGAGCGCGAAGCCGCCGACCGGGTCGCGGATGTAGCTGTCGACACCGAGCGACACGATCAGCACGTCAGGTGCATGGGCGCGCACGCGTTCCAGGGCGGCGGCCAGTGCCGGACGGTAACTGTCGATCGCCGTGCCGAGCGGCAGCGGCTGGTTGAAGTTGAAACCCTGGCCCTTGCCGGCCCCCGTCTCGTGCGCATAGCCGAGCAGGAAAGGATACTCGCGTTCCGGCGTGGCGTGGATCGAGGCATAGAGCACGTCGTTGCGATCATAGAATATCCGCTGCGTGCCGTTTCCGTGATGATAGTCAACGTCAAGGATGGCGATGCGCGATGCGCCCCGGTCAAGCAGCATCTGCGCGGCCACGGCGGCGTTGTTCACGTAGCAATAGCCACCGGCAAGGTCAGAAGAGGCGTGGTGACCTGGCGGACGGCAGAGCGCGAAGGCCGAGCGGCCACCGCCAGCGACATGGCTTGCCGCCGACAGCGTCACGTCCACCGCTGACCTGATTGCGGTCCATGTGCCAGCCACGAAAGGCACACAGACGTCGAAAGTGTAGCAGGACAGCATGGAATGGACGCTGCCATTCGGCACCTGATCCATGCCGCGCATGCCGAACATGTAGGCCGTGGCGAAGCCGCCGGGGCCGAACTCGGCCTCCCACAACGGCCAGCACCGTTGCAGAAAGTCGACGAAAGCCGGTGTATGGACGCGAAGCACCGGCTCCAATCCGAAAGAGGAGGCCAAGGCAAGGTCCACGTGTCCCTGGTCGCGCAACGCGGCGAGAATCGTGTCGATGCGGTCAGGGCTCTCGCACATCGGGATGAGCCGATCGTAGCGCATTTCCATGGCGCCGGCGTGCCCGCGATGATCGTCTGAATGGAATATCCGCATGCAAGACATTGAAGCCCTTGGGCTTCCTCCCCTAAACTGAAGCTTCTGCAACAGTCGGCTCATGGCGATGGGCAGGTCAAGGGGCACGAAGGAATTTACCACCTGAAGTTAAGTCATTTGACCAGAGTCAATTAGAATAAATACATACGTACTATATCTTACTCCCGAGAATCAGTCGGCCGCAAATGGCGGCGCCCATCTGGAGCAAACACTATGTTCAAGAAGCGCTACGTGCTTGCAACACTACTGGCACTAGCCCTAAATCAACCCGTCGAAGCATCGGCTGGTTATGTGAACGGCTGGGACCTGCTGGAAATCTGCAAGGCAAGCCCATCATCCCCACTGTATCGCCTCAAGGTGGCGCAGTGCACCGGCTACGTGGTCGGTGTCTCAGACACGTTTGACTGCACCAGCAAGCTCCATGGCTTCAACTGGAGCAGCACCACACCGGGCACACAGTCCGATCTGGTGAAAGTGACCGTTGATTGGCTGAACAACCACCCCAACCTGCTGAACCACAAGTCAGACGGCCTCGTTGCGGCCGCCCTGTCAGAGGCCTTCCCCTGCCGCCTCGCGAGCCAATAGTTCAGTTCCGCGTAAATCAGCTATGAAGCCCCGGCGCCTCTTGGCCCGTGCTCGCGACATATTCAGTATAGCCGCCACCATACTGATGAATGCCGTCGGGCGTCAGTTCAAGGACGCGATTGGACAAAGCCGCCAGGAAGTGGCGGTCATGCGAGACGAACAGCATCGTGCCCTCATAGTCGGACAGCGCCTTGATCAGCATTTCCTTGGTCAGGAGGTCCAGGTGGTTCGTGGGCTCGTCCAGCACCAGGAAGTTGGGCGGGTCATAAAGCATGCGCGCCATCACCAGGCGTGCCTTCTCACCGCCTGACAGCACCCGGCACTTCTTTTCGACGTCATCTCCCGAAAAACCGAAGCAGCCGGCAAGAGCACGCAACGAGCCCTGCCCTGCCTGCGGAAAAGCCGACTCGAGCGATTGAAAGACGGTGTGCTCACCCTCCAGCAACTCCATCGCGTGCTGCGCAAAATATCCGAGCTTCACGCTGCCGCCCATGGTGACGCGGCCCTCGTCGGGCTCGGTGGTGCCCGTGACCAGTTTCAGCAGCGTCGACTTGCCCGCGCCGTTGACGCCCATCACGCACCAGCGTTCTCGCCGGCGCACCTGGAAGTCGAGCCCTTCATAGATGCTGCGGCTGCCATAGCGCTTGTGCACGCTACGGAGCGAGACCACGTCCTCGCCGGAGCGCGGTGCGGAGGGAAAGTCGAACAAAACGGTTTGCCGCCGCTTCGGTGGTTCTACCCGGTCGATCTTTTCCAGTTTCTTCACGCGGCTTTGCACCTGCGCGGCATGCGAGGCCCGTGCCTTGAAGCGCTCGATAAATTTGATTTCCTTGGCCAGCATAGACTGCTGCCGCTCGAACTGGGCCTGCTGCTGGCGCTCATTGAGCGCACGCTGCTGCTCATAGAACTCATAGTCGCCCGAATAGCTGTTCAACTCGCCGCCATCGATCTCCACGATCTTGGTCACGATACGGTTCATGAACTCGCGGTCATGCGAGGTCATCATCAGCATGCCCTCGTAGCCCTTGAGGAAAGACTCCAACCAGATCAGGCTTTCAAGGTCGAGATGGTTGCTAGGTTCGTCCAGTAGCATCGCGTCCGGCTTCATGAGCAGGATGCGGGCCAGCGCCACGCGCATCTTCCAACCACCAGACAGCGCACCCACGTCGCCGTCCATCATCTCCTGGCTGAAGCTGAGGCCGGCGAGAACCTC
Source organism: Rhizobium sp. Q54 (assembly GCA_945889445.1). GTDB lineage: Bacteria > Pseudomonadota > Alphaproteobacteria > Rhizobiales > Aestuariivirgaceae > Aestuariivirga. The sequence goes on along the minus strand of CAMDBX010000011.1, from coordinate 2,354 downwards.
ACGCGCCCGGCTTTCGAGTGCATAGCCACCAAGCTCCTCGAAGCGCGCCTGCACCTCGCCATAGCGCTCAATGATCTGCTCCATCTCCCCGGCAGGGTCAGGGTCGGCCATTGCGGCCTCCAGATCCTTCATTTCGAGCGCCACAGAACTCACCGGCCCCGCACCGTCCATCACTTCGGATACCGCGCTGCGACCGCTCATTTCGCCCACGTCCTGGCTGAAGTATCCGATGGAAATTCCGCGGTCGACGGAGACCTGCCCCTCGTCCGGTTCGTCCTGACCAGTGATCATGCGGAACAGCGTTGTCTTGCCTGCTCCGTTAGGCCCTACCAGCCCCACCTTCTCACCCCGGTGAAGTGCTGCGGATGCTTCGATGAACAGCAACTGATGGCCATTCTGCTTGCTGACGTTGTCAATGCGGATCATGTGCCGAAAAACCTGTGAACCAAATTCTGTTGCAGCCCATAGGCCAAGCGACCCGCCAGTGGAAGAGGAAGGTGGGCAGGCGAATGATTGGAGAGGCCGGCCCTCGCTGTGGACTGAAATCTCAGGTCTTGTCGGCCGACAGCATCACGGTGAGCCAGCGCATGGATGGCAGGCGGCGGCACACGGTGAGCACCGCCACCAGAATGGGCACGCCGATGAAAGCACCCGTGAGGCCCCAGAGCAGGCTCCACAGGAACACCATGAACATCACCGCGAAAGGCGACATCGACAAGGTCGACCCGGTCAACACCGGCTCCAGGTAGCTGCCGATGATGAACTGGACGACGGTAAGGCAGACCAAAACCACCAGCGCGATCTGGAAAGACTGGAACTGTGCAAGCGCAAAGAGCGTGGGCAGCAGCGTCGCCACCAGCGGTCCGATGAAGGGAATATAGTTGAGCGTGAAGGCAATGGCCGCCCAGGCCGAGGGATGCTCAAGCCCCACCAACATGGCGATCAGCCAGACGATGGCGCCGGTGACGATGCTGGCGATGCTGCGCACCAGCATGTATTTGCCGAATTGGCTGGCCGTCTCGCGCCCGACTTCGATGAGGTCGACGCCGCCGAAGCGGCGACCGGAGGCAGCGATGCGCCGGGCAAGATCCTCCACCTCCAGGAGGCCGAGCACCGCGAAGGCGAACACCAGCATGGCGAAGCCCGCAAGCCCGTTGAGCCGCGACAGGGTGGTCTGAACCATGCCCACGATCCAGGACATGCTGAACATGTCGGTCATCTGGCCCGCGATCGGTACGCCATGCCCCTCCAGCCAGTCGCTGGCGGTCTTGTAGAGGGTCTGGAACTGGCTGCCGTTGCGGATCAGCCACTGGCCCACAACGCTCATGCCCCAGACGAACAACAACAGCAGCGCCACGATGGAAACCACCGTCACCAGGATGGTGATGACAATGGCCAGCGATTTGGGCATACGCGTCCGCAGCCAGGCCTGCAGCGGCCAAACGACCATGACGATGAAAATGGCGAAGGCCGCAGGCGCAAACACCATCTCGCCCCATGACATGGCTCCGAGCAGGAGGATGGTGGCGATGACCAACAGCAGGCCGCCGGTTGTGGAGAGCCCGGGTTCTGTGCCATTGACGGCGGACTTTCCTGTCACGTGTGGGGTTCCTCGCTGCTGGACCGTTCGGCCGGTGCCGATTTGAGGGCACATGGCACGATTTGGCAAGCTGCGTGACGCCGGGTCTTCCGGCCGGTGGCACTCCGCAAGGCAATACTCTATGTTGAGGATCTCAGGGACGGAGAAGGTCGTGGCTTACATTTCAGATGAATTTGTCCTGCTGCTGGTGACAATCAATCCATTCGCCGCGGTGCCGGTGCTCCTGTCGGTCACCGCGAAGATGACAGCGGCCGAGCGTAACCAGACGGCCTTCAGGGCCTGCCTGATCGCCAGTGTGATTCTCCTCTTCCTACTGGCTTTCGGGCAGCTGTTTCTCGAAAAACTTGGAGTAACTCTACCTGCCCTTCGGGTCGCGGGCGCCCTGGTTCTGCTCATCCTCGGTATCCGCATGGTGTTCGGCGAAGTCCAGGGCGGGAGCGCTGAAAGCGATGCTCCTGCGGGAGACGTCGCTGTGTTTCCCCTCGCCATGCCTTTGCTGGCGGGCGGCGGCTCCATCGCCGCCATCGTGGCGATGACCGACAACACGGTGAAAAGCCTCGCCGAGCAGGCTGTGACAGCCGCCGTGTTGCTGGCCGTAATGGCGGTTGATCAGCCCCCATTGAGTGGTCCGGCTTGAATGTTAGTGCATGATTGGCTTGGGCGCCAGCGCGGGCGGCGAAGCCGGTTGGGGTAGCGCAGCCGCCCGCGCGGACTGCGGAATGAAGACCTCTGGGGCTGGGGGCCGGTAGCCCAG
>CAMDBX010000010.1 GCA_945889445.1 Rhizobium sp. Q54 | reverse complement strand
GTTCTCGGTGTTGTTGCCAACGCCCTGCACGTTGCGCACACCGGTCGGGCCCTGGGGGACCAGTCCACCCTGCTCTTCAGGCAACCACTCGCCACGCGAGCGCGACAGAAGAAAGCGAATATCTTGAAGGCTGAGAGTGATCATTTTCGTTCCCCTGGAGCACGCCAAACTGACTTGGATGCGGTTTGTTTGTTGATGGTACTATATTGAAATTCCTATATTGAACTTAGCTGTGATGCTCTTATTAGCAAATATGTAGAATCTCTTAATTTAAGAAAATAATTTCAATGAACGCAGTATAGTAACGGAGTAAACTCGTATTAATACTTATGGAAAATTACGAGAGCGTGGGTCGAGTACCCAAAATCCGGGAAGCGATTGAATGGATGTTCCCCTGATACGCATCGCCAAAGAGGCCTCTTCACCTTGCTGAAGTGGAGGCGGGGATTCTCCTGCGTTCCGGTCTGCTTCCACTTCCTCTGAAGGTGCGGGAGCACGCACTAGGGATCCCCCACCCACCCCACCTTGCCAAGCCCGCCCATGAGGGTTACGGAGGGGGTGAAACCCCGGCAACCCCAGACCGTCTGAGTCACACTCATGCTGAATGTCTATGGCGCGGCCAATGGCTGCCTGATCGAGTTCGCAGCTTCCGAAACGGATCTGCCGGCAGACGCCGTCTGGATCGACCTGGTGGAGCCAACCGCCAATGAGGAATCGAAGGTCGAGGGCGTGCTGGGCATCGATATCCCGACGCGCGAGGAACTGGCCGAGATCGAGGCTTCCTCGCGGCTCTACCAGGAGGACGGGGCGGTGTTCATGACCGCCAACCTCATCCGCCGAGGCGACAATGATGAGCCGGAGTCATCTCCCGTCACCTTCATCCTGAAGGAGAATACCCTCATCACCGTGCGCTACCATCACCCGCAGGCCTTTCCGGCCTATGTGAAGCGGGCCATGAAGCCGCAGTCCACCGCCCTCACCGGTTGGGGCGTCCTGATCTCGCTGCTCGAAGCCGTGGTCGACCGCGCCGCCGACCATCTGGAGCGCGCCGGGCAGATCGTCGACGACACGTCGAAGAAGACCTTTGGCGCCAAGCGCACGCTTGCCGGCGTGCACAAGCAGAACCCGCGCAAGGGTGTGAACCTCCAGGAACTGATCGAGCGGATCGGCGAGGAGGGCGACTTCGTCTCCAAGATGCGTGAAAGCCTCGTCTCCATCGGCCGTGCGGTGGCCTTCATGCAGGCCGTCGAGGACCAGGCGCGCGAGAACAAGCAGGTGAAGGAAAACAAGGCGCGCATCAAGATCCTGCAGCGCGACATCGTCTCGCTTACCGACCACGCCACCTTCCTGTCCGGCAAGATCAGCTTCCTGCTCGACGCCGTGCTCGGCCTCATTTCCATCGAGCAGAACGGCATCATCAAGATCTTCTCGGTGGCGGCCGTGGTCTTCCTGCCGCCCACGCTGGTGGCTTCGATCTATGGCATGAACTTCGCCTTCATGCCCGAGTTGCAGTGGCAGTTCGGCTACCCCTTCGCCATCCTGCTGATGATCATGTCCGCCGTGCTTCCCTATTATTATTTCAAGGGCAAGGGCTGGTTGTGATGCCGGTGGTGCTCTGGGTTGCACTCGGCGGCGCCATCGGGTCGGCGGCGCGCTACGGCGTCAATGTCTGGTCGGGCCGCATGTTCGGCACCGAGTTCCCGTGGCACACGCCGATCGTCAACGTCCTTGGCTGCTTCATCATGGGCGTGCTGACCGAGTTGATAGCGCTGAAGCTCCACGTCGGACATGAGACGCGCGCTTTTCTCACCACCGGCATCTTGGGTGGTTTCACCACCTTCTCCGCCTTCTCGCTGGATTTCGCCTACCTCGTCGAGCGGAAGCAGCTGGCCGCGGCCGGCAGCTATGCGCTGGCTTCGGTTGTGATCTCGCTCATCGCCGTGTTTGCAGGCATGAACCTCATCCGTACGCTTTACGCCGCATGAACGAGGTCAAGCGGCACGTGGTCTCGGCCGAAGAGGCGGGCATGCGGCTGGACCGCTGGTTCAAGGTGCACTTCCCGCAGGTGACCTTCGCTTATCTGAACAAGCTCACCCGCACCGGCCAGGTGCGCGTCGGCGGCGCGCGCGCCAAGACCAACACGAGGCTCGAGGCCGACCAGGAAATCCGCGTGCCGCCGCTGGCCTTCGACACGCGACCAGCCGACACGCCCAAGGCCGACGTGAAGCCCTTGACCCCGCAGGAGCGCCGCCTGTTCGACAGCATGGTGCTGTTCGAGGACCGCGACATCTTCGTGCTCGACAAGCCCTCGGGCCTTGCCGTGCAGGGCGGCAGCAAGACGCATCATCACCTCGACGGGCTGCTGATGGGGCTTGGTGCCGAACTGGGCGAGCGGCCCTTGCTGGTGCACCGGCTGGACCGCGATACCTCCGGCATCATCGTCATCGCCAAGCGCCGCTCCATCGCCGCGGCCTTGGGCAAGCTCTTCGCCACGCGGGCGGTCAAGAAGACCTACTGGGCCGTGGTGAAGGGTGTGCCGAAGCCGGCGCAGGGCCGCATCGAGGTGGCCCTCATCAAGGCCAAGGGACCCGAGGGTGACCGCATGCGCGCCTCGCGCGAGGGTGAGGAGGAGGATGAGCAGCGCGCCGTCACTTTCTACAGCGTCGTGGGCAAGGCCCCGCCCGTCGCCGCCTGGGTGTCGCTGAAGCCCGTCACCGGCCGCCAGCACCAGCTCCGCGCCCACATGGCCCACATCGGCACGCCGATCATGGGCGACGAGAAGTATGGCGGGCTCGATGACATGCCGGAGGGCATGGACAGGAAGCTTCACCTTCACGCCCGCCGCATCATCTTCCCGCACCCGCGCGAAGGGACGATCGACATCACCGCGCCGCTGCCGGACCACATGCTGAAGAGCTTTGCGCTGTTCGGCTTCGATGCCAGCCGCTTCGAGGAGGGCGAGGGGTGAAGCTCGCCATCTTCGACGTCGACGGCACGCTGGTCGATTCCCAGGCCATGATTGCCGCCTCACTCACCGCCGCCTTCCGGGCGGAGGGTCTGGCCGTGCCGGAGCGGACACGGATGATGTCCATCGTCGGCCTGTCGCTGGTCGATGCCATGGCGGCACTCGCACCCGGCCACGAACCCACACAGCATGAGCGCCTCGCCGCCGCCTACAAGGAGGCCTTCTGGCAGCACCGGGCCAATGGCGAGCACACCGAGACGCTCTTTCCCGGTGCCGAGGAGCTTCTGGTGAAACTTCGGGCATGCGACGGTGTTGCTCTCGGAATAGCCACCGGCAAGTCCCGGCGCGGTGTCGCCCACCTCATCGAGAAGCATGGTTGGGAAGGGTGGTTCGCCACCATCCAGACAAGCGATGACCATCCATCCAAACCGTATCCATCGATGATCACAACGGCGCTTGCCGAGGCAGCAACGGCGGCAACCAGAACCATCATGATTGGCGACACAAGCTACGACATTGCCATGGCCCGCGCGGCGGGTGTCTGGGCTGCAGGCGTCACCTGGGGCAACCATCCCGCAGTCGAATTGACCAAGGCCGGCGCCCACACCATCGCCAATGATTTCAATGACCTAGAGTGTCAGCTTGACTCGCTTTGGCAGGAAGGCGCCGCATGACCAACCGCCGCCGCTTCTATAAGGACGTCACCGTCACCGATGACGTGGGGATCGCCCTCGACGGCCGCCCGGTCAAGACCCCCCTGAAGGCCCCGCTGGTGCTCCCAACCAAGGCGCTGGCAGATGCCGTGGCTGCCGAATGGGCCGGGCAGGGCGAAGAGATCAAGCCTGCGACCATGTACCTGACAAAGCTCGCGAATACCGCGATCGACAGGGTCGGGGTCCACCGCGAGGCAATCGAATCCGAAGTGCAGGACTACGCCAACTCGGACCTCGTCTGTTACCGCACCGACCGTCCGCCGGACCTCGTGGCACTCCAGTTGAAGAGCTGGGACCCGATCGTCGACTGGGCCCGCACCGACCTCGATGCTCCCTTCTTGGTTACGAGCGGTATCATCCATCTGCCGCAACCTGAAGCAGCGCTCGCCGCCTTCTCCATGGCGCTGAAAACATTAAGCGATTTCGAGCTTTCCGCGTTCTACACGATCATGACTCTGACCGGCTCGGCGCTCATCGCAATGATGCTGGCGCGCCGGGCGATCACCCCGGAGGCCGCCTGGACCGCTGCCCACGTAGACGAGGACTACCAGATCGAACACTGGGGCCAGGACGACGAAGCCCGTGACAGGCGCGCCGGCCGGCACACGGAGTTCATGGACTGCTGCCGGTTTCTCGAACTGGCGCGCGCCTGAGACCCATAGCCTTTCGGCTGATTTGACGGCGCCATGCTCCGGCCTTAACACCTGTTGAAACAAACGAAATTCCCCGGAGTGCCCCATGCAGGAGATCCTCGAGAAGCTTGAAGCCCGCCGCGTGCAGGCGCGGGCCGGTGGCGGCGAAAAGCGTGTCGCTGCCCAGCATTCCAAGGGCAAGCTGACGGCGCGGGAGAGGGTCGAACTGCTGCTCGACGAGGGCTCCTTCGAGGAGTTCGACATGTTCGTCGAGCACCGCTGCACCGACTTCGGCATGGAAGACCAGAAGCTGCCTGGCGACGGCGTCATCACCGGCTGGGGTACGGTCAATGGCCGCGTCGTCTATGTTTTCGCCAAGGATTTCACGGTGTTCGGCGGCTCCCTGTCGGAATCCCATGCCCGCAAGATCACCAAGATTCAGGACATGGCGCTGCAGAACCGCGCGCCCATCATCGGCCTGTTCGACGCTGGTGGTGCGCGCATCCAGGAGGGTGTCAACGCACTCGGCGGCTATGGCGAAGTGTTCCAGCGCAACGTGCTGTCGTCGGGCGTCATCCCGCAGATCTCGGTCATCATGGGCCCCTGCGCAGGTGGCGACGTCTATTCACCAGCGATGACCGACTTCATCTTCATGGTGCGCGACACGAGCTACATGTTCGTTACCGGCCCTGATGTCGTGAAGACCGTCACCAACGAGACCGTGACCGCCGAAGAACTTGGCGGCGCCTCCGTCCACACCACGAAATCCTCCATTGCTGACAAGGGTTACGAGAACGACGTAGAAGCCTTGCTTCAGATGCGCCGTCTGATCGACTTCCTGCCCTCGTCCAACACCTCGCCCCTGCCGGAACTCCCCAGCTTCGACTCGCCCGAGCGTATCGACACCTCCCTCGACACGCTGATCCCGGGGAACCCGAACCAGCCCTACGACATGAAGGAACTGATCCTGAAGATGGTCGACGAGGGCGACTTCTTCGAGATCCAGGAGGCGCATGCCCGCAACATCATCACCGGACTCGCGCGCATCAACGGCCGCACCGTGGGCATCGTTGCCAACCAGCCGATGGTGCTGGCGGGCGTGCTCGACAGTGACGCCGGCCGCAAGGGCGCGCGCTTCGTGCGCTTCTGCGACTGCTTCAACATCCCGATCGTGACGCTGGTCGACGTGCCCGGCTTCCTGCCCGGTACGGCGCAGGAGTACGGTGGCCTCATCAAGCATGGCGCCAAGCTGCTCTTCGCCTATGCCGAGGCCACGGTCCCCAAGATCACCGTCATCACCCGCAAGGCCTATGGCGGCGCCTACGTCGTCATGGCGTCCAAGCATCTGCGCGGCGACGTGAACTATGCCTGGCCCACCGCCGAAATCGCGGTCATGGGCTCCAAGGGTGCCGCCGAGATCATCTATCGCTCGGAACTCTCCGATCCGGCCAAGATCCAGGCCCGCGTGAAGGACTATGAAACCCGCTTCGCCAATCCCTTCGTGGCGGCCGAGCGCGGCTTCCTCGATGAGGTGATCATGCCGCACTCGACCCGCAAGCGCATTGCCCGGGCGCTCAACATGCTTCGCCACAAGGAGTTGAAGAACCCCTGGAAGAAGCACGACAACATCCCGCTGTAAGGCGACACTCGGCAGCGCCTGCAGTTTGAGATAGGTTCGGGTGCATGGAACTTCAGGATATCGCCACCCGCCTCGGATTGGCCCTTGCCCTCGGATTCGTGATCGGCCTCGAGCGAGGGTGGAGGGAGCGAGACGAAAAGGAAGGCCAACGCGCTGCCGGCATCCGCACCTTCTCGCTGATCGGCCTGCTGGGCGGCTTGTTCGCCACGCTGTCGCCGGGCAGCGACCATGTCCTGCTGGCGGCGGGCTTCATTGCCACCTCCACTGTCATGGGTGCGTTTATCTGGCGTGAGCATGCGCGCGAAGGCGTCTATGGCGCGACCACCATGATCGCTGCCCTCGTCACCTTCGTGCTGGGCGCCGTCGCGGTGCTGGGCGACATGCGCGTTGCGGCGGGCGCGGGCGTGGTGACGGTGGGCCTGCTGGCCTACAAATCCACACTGCACGGCTTCCTTGCGCGCATCACGTCGCAGGAACTGCGCTCTGCCCTGCTTCTGGCGGCCATGACCTTCATCGCCCTGCCGCTGCTGCCCGACCACACCGTCGATCCGTGGGGCGCCATCAACCCGCACCAGCTGTGGCTGATCACCATCCTCATCGCTGCCGTTTCATTCGTTGGCTATATCGCGGTGAAACTGGTCGGACCGTCGCGCGGGCTGGTTCTGGCAGCGGCCATGGGTGGGCTCGTGTCGTCCACCGTCGTGACGCTAACCCTGGCGCGGCTGGCGCGCGACAATGCCGAGCGGCTGGGCCTCCTGTCGGGCAGCATCCTTGCGGCGGGTGCCGTGATGATGGTGCGTGTGCTCGTGCTGGCGGGCGTCATCAATCTGTCCCTGGCGGTGGCTCTTGCCGTGCCGCTGCTGGCTGCTGCGGCTTTCCAGGGCGTTGCGGCCTGGTTCCTGATCGGGCGGGAAGGTCATGGCAGCGAAAACAAGCCGGAGGGGCTCGTCCACAAGAACCCCTTCCTGCTGTCGGAAGTGCTCAAGTTTGGCGCTATCCTTGGCGTCGTGATGCTCGCCGCCGGTATATCGAAAAGCCTGTTCGGCGACAGTGGCCTGATGGCGGTGGCCGCCATCTCCGGCCTTGCAGACGTTGACGCGCTGACCCTGTCGGTCGCCAACATGGGGCCTGCATCGCCAGTCGGGGTTAGGGCGGTGCTGCTCTGCATCGGCATCAACACCATTGCCAAGTCCTTCTATGCCGGAGTGGCCGGCGGCACGAAGATCGGCATCACCTTGTTCCTGTTCAACATGGCAGCGATGGTGGTGGCGGTCATCGGCTATGTTCTGGTACCCTCGCTTCATCTTTGAGGGGGACCGCATGTCCGTGCCTGAGCGTCGCAGCCTGCCGCCCATGGGGGCGATCGAATTTGCCATTGAAAAGGCGTTTCGCCACTACGGCTTCGCCCTCAGTCTGCTGATCGGCTGGGTTGTGCTGCTTCTGCCGCTGGTGGCGCTCGTCTGGTATGTGGCGCTTCGTGACGGGATGCCAGACATCGGGTCATTGTCTCCTGTCGCCCTTGGGGCGCTCGGTCTTCTTGGGGTGGGCGTCCTGGTTGCCTCATTCTCCATTGAGGTCAACTGGAACCGCCGCATCCTTCTGGACGAGCGGCCCCGGGGGCTCCTGCGCTGGCGGCTGGACGGCGTGGTGTGGCGCTACATGGCCGCTGTCCTTCTCTTGCTCGTGGTACTCGCCATTCACATCGCCGCAGGCATTGCCGTGATGACGGCTGCCGTGCCTGCCCTGTCGGCTCAGTTCGGTGCTGCGACGAGACCGCTCGGCATAGCGGTTACGGCGCTGATCGGGCTGTCTGCGCTGTTCAGCCTCTATCGCCGCCTGAGCTGGCTTGCCGCGGTGGCCGTGGGCGACAGTGACTTTACTGTAAGGACAGCCTATCGCGTGTCGCGCGGCAACCGCATCGCCTTCCTGTCCTTCACCTTCTGGCTGCTGTTCAGTCTCGCGGTCGTGGGCGCGCTGGGGGCCGGGGCGTTCTTCGCACAGCAATCACTGCCGCAGCCCTGGGTGAAGCCGGTGGCCTTGGCCGCCATTGCAGTCCTGGCCTGGCTGGCGCTGCTGTTCCTCCATAGTGTGCCCGCCGCACTCTACCGCGTTTTCCGCTGATCAGGCGACCGCCGGGAGGCGTGCGCGCACCGAGGACGGCAGCAATCCCATGACGCTCCGTCGCAGTGGCCGCCACCCCGCGGATAGCATGAGCACGATCGCACCCACGGCCAGTGTCGAGGTGGCAAAGGAGGAGGACTCCATCCCCGCCGCCGTGATGATCTTGCCCGCCGCATAGGCGAGATAGGACAGCGACGAAACCAGGATGGCGCGACGGTCTACCACCAGTGCGACCACGGCAAGGCAGACAAACACCAGGATGACCTGCAAGGCCGCACCCAGTGGCGCATCGCTGCCCGTCACGCTCAGCAGGATCGGATGCACGATGATGGGCGCAGCCAACAGATGCAGCCAGAAGGCAATGTCGGTTCGCCGCGTCTGCCGCTTCAGGTCGGAGGAATCGAACCACATCGCCAGCGCGAAGATGGCAAGGCCGAGGGTTAGAAAGATCGGCACGGGGTGATCGGCCAGCAGGCCGGGAGCTGCCATGTTGCACAGGGCGAGCAGGATGGCGGCAAGTGCCGCCACGCCGGCTGCAATGGTGATTGGCACATGGAAGCGGTACCAATGCGCGATCGCGGCAAGCGTCGCTGCCGAGGCAGCAACGAGGGTCCTTTCGGGGGTTAATTCGTCTGGGGCGTGGAATACCGACCCGCCGTTCGCCATGAACCCGAGCACGGCGAGAAAAACCGTACCGACGAAGATCACCAGAAGCACGATGCTCGGCAGCGCCATGCGCCGCTTGCGGGTGAAGTATTCGGCGAGCCCCCATGACGTCGCTGCCACAGCCAGCGCGGCGCCGCCAAGACCCCAGCTCGAACCCAGATAACCAAGCGCGCCAAGGAACATCGAGAGACCGATGGTGACGAAGATGTCGTTGAAACCGGTGACCAGCCGGAGTTTCTCGTCGTCCGGGTCGACCGCATCGGGAACCAGGGCCCCGTTCGACAGATAAGGCTCCAGTCGCTGCGCCGTTGCGCGATCGATCACGCGATCGGCTACCGCCGCCTCAAGGCCTTCGATCATGCTGTCACTCCACAACGAACGGCCAGAGGCCGCTCACCAGTGCAAGACCGGGCTTCAAGTCATCACCACCCGAAGCGGTGAAGCCTAGATGCGCTCGGCCACAAGGTCATACTCCTCGGCCTCGACGATCCGGACGCGGACCATGTCACCTGGCGACAGGTCGGTGGCGCCCGGAATGAACACATTGCCGTCGATTTCCGGCGCGTCCCACGGTGAACGGGCGATGGCTTCCTCGTTCTCTTCGTCAATTTCGTCCACCAGCACGTCGATCTCGCGGCCGACTTTCCCCTGGAAGATCTCTGCAGAGATTTCCTGCTGGGCTTCCATGAATCGCTCCCAGCGTTCCTGCTTCAGCTCGTCCGGAACGTGGGGCAAGCCAAGCTCATTGGCCTTGGCGCCCGAGACGGGCTCATATTTGAAGCAGCCGGCCCGCTCGATGCGGGCCTCCTTCATCCATTGCAGGAGATACTCGAAATCCGCGTCCGTCTCGCCGGGAAAGCCGACGATGAAGGTGGAGCGAATGGCAATGTCCGGGCAGATGGACCGCCAGCTGGCAAGCCGGTCCAGCACCTTCTCCTGGTTGGCCGGGCGCTTCATGGCCTTCAGCACGTTGGGTGCGGCATGCTGGAAGGGAATGTCGAGATAGGGAAGTATCTTGCCCTCCGCCATCAGCGGGATCACCTCGTCGACATGCGGGTAGGGGTAGACGTAGTGCATGCGCACCCATGTGCCGAGGTCGCCCAGTTCCTTCGCCATGTCATAGAACTTGGCGCGCACTTCGCGGCCATGGAACTTCGACGTCGCATATTTGATGTCGACGCCATAGGCGGACGTATCCTGACTGATGACCAGCAGTTCCTTCACGCCCGCCTTCACCAGCCGCTCTGCTTCGTAGAGCACTGACGCGACGGGCCGCGATATGAGGTCGCCGCGGATCGACGGAATGATGCAGAAGGAGCAGCGGTTGTTGCAGCCCTCGGAGATCTTCAGATAGGCATAGTGCTTCGGCGTCAGGTGCAGGCCCTGCGGTGGCACCAGGTCCATTTTCGGGTCATGCACCGGCGGCAGCGCCTTGTGCACGGCACCCACCACCGCCTCATACTGGTGCGGGCCGGTGACGGCCAGGACGCCGGGGTGCGCCTTCATGATGGTGTCAGCCTCGACGCCCATGCAGCCCGTGACGATCACCCGGCCATTCTCGGCCATGGCCTCGCCGATAGCGGCGAGCGACTCCGCCTTGGCGCTGTCGAGGAAGCCGCAGGTGTTGACCAGAACCACGTCGGCGTCCGCGTAGCCCGGGGACATGACATAGCCCTCGGCACGAAGCTGGGTGATGATGCGTTCGCTGTCGACCAGCGCCTTGGGGCAACCGAGCGAGACCAATCCGACCTTGGGGACATGCTTGTTCATGAACGGTCCATAGCGGAGGGGGCTGGAAAGCGCAAATCACTCGCGCCTCGCGACACTTCACGAAGCACTCGCCTTTCGGCATAATCCACGGTATTGGCAACGGCCGTCTGCGCGTGCCAGTTGCAGTGGGGAAGATGAAATGATTTCAAGACGTAAGCTGATTGCAGCGCTGGGCGCCTCGCTGCTGCCCGCAGTGGCCCATGCCGCCACCAGCACCGCCCCGCCGCCGCCGGAAAAGTCCAAGCCCGTGGCAAAGGCGCCGGCCAAGCCCGCCGCGGCCAAGAAGCCGCCAGCCAAGAAGCCCGCCGCCAAGAAGCAGGTCGCGAAGAAGAAGGCTCCACCGCCGCCACCGCGCCTGATCATCACCATCAACAAGGTCAGCCAGAAGATGACCGTCGAACTCGACGGCGACACGCTCTACAAGTGGCCGGTCTCGACCGGTGCCCCGGGTTACGAAACGCCGTCGGGCACCTACCGGCCCTTCCGTCTCGAGAAGGAGCACTATTCGAAGGAATGGGACGATGCGCCCATGCCGTATTCGATCTTCTTCACCGGCCGTGGCCACGCAGTTCATGGCAGCTATCACGTCAAGAGCCTCGGCCGCCGCGCCTCGCACGGTTGCGTGCGCTTGCACCTGGATAACGCCGCAAAGCTCTTCGGTCTGGTCCAGAAGACCGGCACGTCCAACACCCGGGTGGTGGTCAAGGGCGGTCTCTTCGCCGATGGAGCGAACCCCGCGGAGAAGGTGAAGAACAACCCGTTCAAGAACTGGTTCAACTGACTCTCGAAAATCATCTCACCGCCATGCACCGCTCGTAGCGCCGCATGACGGCGCGGGCGAAGATTTCGGTGGTCATGTGGCTGCGGATCTTGGGGCTCTTGAGCCTGATCTGCGGCAACATGGCATAGGGAGCCGGCTTGCCGGCTCTCTGCGCAAAAGTCCTTGATATCAGCCGGTACGTATCGGTGTCGCGGAATGCGAAGTCCTTCTCCCGCAGAAGGTCAGCGCGAAGAGACTCTTGGTCCATCAGCTTTAGGCTGCGCAACGCCTTCTCTGTGGCGCTCGCATCCGGCTGCGGCGGGCCGCCGACATAGAGCATAAGGTCGCCGTCAAGCGCCAGTTCCTTGCCGGAGAGTTCCGACACCATATGCTGGAAGGCAGCATTGCGACTGGCATAGCGCCCGGCATTGTAGTCCGCGAAGGCGAAGAGCCTTGAGGAATAGGCAGCACGATAGCCCAGCAGCATGCGCGCGCCATAGCGAATGCCACCCTTGCGGATGTAGAGTTCGTCCCTGAGTTTCCAGATCGCCCCGAGGCCCAGCCGCTGCTTTCTGGCCTTCTCCACCTCGGCGATGGCGTAGGCGGCAGACACCTGCATCGAGCCGAGGGTTGAGACGGGATTTGCGGCGTCCAGGCGCTGGGCCACCGCGCTGGCATTGAGAAGCCGCGTGGTCGCATATTCCCGAAACAGAAAGAAGGTGAGGTTGCGATACACGAGATCAAGGTCGCGCTCGGTCCTCGCTGCGCGGATCATGCTGAGATAGCTCTTCTCCGGGGTGGGCTTCATGGCGAGGAAGACGTCCACTCCAGTGGCAGCACCCCCCGAGAGCATGGGCAATCGGGACAGTTTCGCCTTGATCTGCTGTTCAGCCATGCGCCCCAGGCCTGATACTTCCGGATTGGCGGTGAAGGTCGATTCTTGCCCAATGACAGCCATGACGCTGCACACATTGCTGCGGCTCGGGCGAATGCCGTCCACCACCAGCGCGCCGCGGATGTCCGCGGCCCAGCCAGCGGCGTCCTTGCCCGGCGGCACAACTTGGCGGGCCAGCGCCCGGACCTCGGCGCGTGTCATCTCCTGGTCCGTGGCGTGGGCAGGGAGGGGGAGCGTCAGAACCGCCAGGACGGTTGCGAAAAGCCGTTTCATGTCAGGGGGAAGCGGTTAAAGGGGCAGGGTGTTTCAAGCGCGGCGGCTTTGCGGCGAATTGTGGGGCAGCCATTCCTTGACAAAACGCCCCCTCCATGCGCTCTAGCGCCCCGAAACCTGATTTCTCGTGAGGACTCAATGCACGCCTACCGTAGCCACACCTGTGGCCAGCTCCGCCCCGACAACGCCGGGCAGGAAATCCGCATTTCCGGCTGGGTTCACCGCGTCCGTGACCATGGTGGTCTGCTGTTCATCGACCTGCGCGACCATTACGGCATGACCCAGGTGGTGGCAGACCCGGATTCGCCCGCCTTCAAGACGGCCGAGAAGGTGCGCTCGGAGTGGGTGATCCGGGTGGACGGCAAGGTGCGCCCGCGCCCGGCCGGCACCGAGAACGCCGATCTCCCCACCGGCCTCGTCGAGGTCTTCGCGACCGACATCGAGGTGCTGAGCCAGGCCGCCGAACTGCCGCTTCCTGTCTTCGGCGACACCGAGTATCCCGAGGACATCCGGCTGCGCTATCGCTTCCTCGACCTCCGCCGTGAGCGCATCCACAAGAACATCATGAAGCGCGGCCAGATCATCAACTCGCTGCGCCGCCGCATGACGGACCAGGGCTTCTTCGAGTTCCAGACGCCGATCCTCACCGCATCCTCGCCCGAGGGTGCTCGCGACTTCCTCGTGCCCTCGCGCATCCATCCCGGCAAGTTCTATGCGCTGCCGCAGGCGCCGCAGCAGTTCAAGCAGCTGATCATGATGTCGGGCTTCGATCGCTACTTCCAGATCGCTGCCTGCTTCCGTGACGAGGACGCCCGCGCCGACCGTTCGCCCGGAGAGTTCTATCAGCTCGACATCGAGATGAGCTTCGTCACCCAGGAGGACGTGTTCGACGCCGTTGAGCCGGTGCTGCGCGGTGTGTTCGAGGAATTCGGCGGCGGGCTTCCCGTCACCCAGAAGTTCCCGCATATCGCCTATCGCGACTCGATCCGCTGGTATGGCTCCGACAAGCCGGACCTGCGCAACCCGATCAAGATGCAGGCCGTTACCGGACACTTCAGGGACTCAGGCTTCAAGGTCTTCGCCGGCATGATCGCGGCTGACCCCAAGGTCGAGGTCTGGGCCATCCCGGCACCGAAGGGCGGTTCCCGCGCCTTCTGCGACCGCATGAACTCCTTTGCCCAAGCGCAGGGCCAGCCAGGCCTCGGCTATGTCTTCTGGCGCGAGGGCGAGGAGGGCG
The DNA here is from genome assembly GCA_945889445.1 of Rhizobium sp. Q54. Taxonomy (GTDB): domain Bacteria; phylum Pseudomonadota; class Alphaproteobacteria; order Rhizobiales; family Aestuariivirgaceae; genus Aestuariivirga. The sequence goes on along the minus strand of CAMDBX010000010.1, from coordinate 55,421 downwards.
GCGCTGGCCCCATCGCCAAGAACATCGGGCCGGAGCGCACGGATGCCATCCGCACCCAGCTGGGCCTCGGCGTGGGCGATGCCTGCTTCTTCGTCGCGGGTCGCCCGGAAAAGTTCTACAAGTTCGCCGGTGAGGCGCGGAACAAGGTGGGCGAGGAACTGAACCTCACCGCCAAGGACCGTTTCGAGTTCTGCTGGATCGTCGATTTCCCGATGTATGAGTGGAACGAAGAAGACAAGAAGGTCGACTTCTCGCACAATCCCTTCTCCATGCCCCAGGGCGGCCTTGAGGCGCTGGAGACGAAGGACCCGCTGGACATCCTCGCCTACCAGTACGACATCGTCTGCAACGGCGTGGAGCTCTCCTCAGGTGCTATCCGCAACCATCGCCCCGAGGTGATGAAGAAGGCGTTCGAGATCGCCGGCTATCCTGAGAGCGTACTGATCGAGAAGTTCGGCGGCATGTATCGCGCCTTCCAGTATGGCGCCCCCCCGCACGGCGGCATCGCGCCGGGCGTGGACCGCATCGTCATGCTGCTGTGCAACGAGCCGAATATCCGCGAGGTTGTGCTGTTCCCGATGAACCAGCAGGCGGAAGACCTTCTGATGGGCGCCCCTTCTGAGGTTGGCCCCAAGCAGCTCCGCGAGCTTCACATCCGGCTGAACCTGCCAGAGGCGTGAGTTTGTCCCATTGAAACGAAAACGCCCGGGCATGACCCGGGCGTTTTCATGTGCGCATTGCGTGGCTGAAAGGCGCGGACTGACGCCTCACTGGTTTGCCGTGATCGACACGCCCAGCTTGGTGATTGCCTCGCCTGGCTTGGCCGGATCGAGTGCATTGAACTCCAAGAGCTTCATCGGAGCTGCAGGCTTGATGCTCAGCATCAGGCTCTTGGGGTCGGCGAGGAAGGCCGTCACCGCATCCACCGCCTGCTTGGTCAGTGCCTCGTTCTGGAGCTGAACCAGGGTGAGCTGTATCGTCGGCGGGATAGACGCCAGCAGCACCTTTTCGTCCATGCCCTGCATGGCGGCGGCGAGCGGCAGGATCTTCTTGGTAATCGAGGCATCGTCGAAGCGCAGCGAGCCACCCTTGATGTCGACGTTCTGCAGTTGCGGTGACAGGGTCGCGAAGTCGATGCCCCTTCCGCCTGTCTGGTCCTTCAGCATCTGCGCATAGGCAGCAACCGGCAGGTTGTCGACCGCGGCCGAGAGGCTGAGTGCGCCGATGTTGCGGCCCGCCAGCGAGAGGTTGAAGGCATATCCCAGAGTGTCGCCATTGGACGTCAGGTCGCCATCGGTGGCGATGTCGAAGTTGAGCCCGTCGTAACCCAACTGCTTCCAGACGCTGCCGGTGTCGAAAAGTGCCACCGTGGCCTGCGGTACCGCGAGGTTGTTGACCTTGAGCGAGAACTTGCCTGCGCCGGTGGCCGGGTCGCCGTTCCAGGTCGTGTCGATGCTGTCGATGGTCAGCATCTGGCCTGTGGCATTGATGGTGATCGGGCCGCTCGTCATCTTGTTGGCGAAGGTGAGGCTCGAGAGAAGTTCGTCCTTCGGCGTCGGCGTCGCCGGCACGGCACGAATGTACCAGCCTTCGGCGCTGGCCGCAGGGATGGTGGCGGAGAGCGCGGCGTCCTTGCCGGTCATCTGGACCGAAGTGTTGGTGAAAGTGGACTTGCCGATCTGCCACAGCGAGTTGCCCTGGTCGGTGATGCCGGTGAAGTCCAACTGGGCGGTCTTGACGCTCAGCCCCGGGTCATTGTCCTTGGCTTCCTTGGTCAGCGTCAGGTTGATGATGGTGACGTTGCCGCCATCGACCTTCAGACTGTCATAGGCGGGTTTGGCGGAGGTCTGCCGCTGAAGATTGTCGAGGAAGGCTTGGACCGCAGGCGGCGCGTCATCGGCCTGCGCCAGCCCCAGAACGAGGGCCGCCGAGGACAGGCAGGCGACGGTAAGGATTTTGTGGATCAGTTTCATGTAGTCTCCTGGGCATTGGGCGGGGACGTCTTGTCCGAGAATATGTGAACACCTCATGAACGCAACGACATTATGGCAGGCTTGCGCCGCAGATGTGACCGTGGTTCAAGAGCGCGCAATGAATAGGGTCTTACTGATGCGCAAGATACTTGTTGCTCTCATGCTGGCTGTCCTGCCGATGGCTGGGCTCATGGCCGTGGCATCTGCCGCGACCACGCCGGCAGAGCAGCAGCAACAGCAATTGCTCAAGAAGAAGCAACAGGCTGCGGCGGAGGCCAAGAAGAAGGCCGAGGCGGAGAAGCAGGCCGAAGCAAAGAAGCGGGCCCAGTTGAAAAAACAGGCCGAAGCCAAAAAGCAGGCCGAAGCGAAAAAGCAGGCCGAAGCGAAAAAGCAGGCCGAGGCGCGGAAGGCAGCTCAGGTCCGGAAGGCGGCGGCCAACCGGAAGACCACTGCCGCCCGCAAGACCCAGCAACCGGGCTGGGCTTGCGAGGGCTTCCTCGAATGCCTGTTGCAGGACAAGCCCCGCGCCGGGGTGCAGCGGGCATCCACCCGTTCCAGCAAATCGTCGAGCCAGCGCGCCTCCATGGATGAAATGACAGGTGCCGACATCGACTGGGCACCGGCCTCCAAATATGCCGTGGGATCCATTGTGGTGTCGACGCCGGAGCGCGCCCTCTATCTCGTCACCGGTCCGGGTGAAGCGCGGCGCTACAGCGTGGGCGTCGGCCGCGAGGGGTTCCAGTGGTCGGGTACGTCGACCATCGTGAACAAGGCGGAATGGCCAACCTGGCGCCCGCCCGCCGAGATGATCAGGCGCGAAGCCGCCAAAGGCCACATCCTTCCTCCTGAAATGGCGGGCGGCCCCGAGAATCCTCTGGGTGCGCGTGCTCTCTACATCGGCGGCACCATCTTCCGGATTCACGGCACCAATTCGCCGGGGTCAATTGGTGGCGCCGTATCCTCGGGCTGCATCCGCATGATGAACGCCGACGTGATCGAACTCTATGAGAGGGTCAAGGTCGGCGCCAAGGTGCACGTCTTCCAGTAGACTGGTCGGACGTCCCCTGAAAACACGAAGGGCCGCAGTTTCTGCGGCCCTTTTCGTTTGGAGGAGGGTCGAAAAAGAACTGACCCCGGAGGCTTTCGCCATCCGGGGTCCAGTCCTGAAGTATCAGAAGACTACTTCTTAGCGGCCTTCTTGGCCGGCTTCTTGGCGGCCTTCTTGGCGGCCGGCTTCTTGGCGGCCTTCTTAGCCGGCTTCTTGGCAACCTTCTTGGCGGCCTTCTTGGCAGGCTTCTTCGCAGCTTTCTTCGCAGCCATTGCTGTCTCTCCTAGAGTTGTTAGTGCCCCACAACGCAGGTAAGCCTCACATAGACAGGTAAGCTGGCATGTTGGATACGAGCTTGACCAGTCATCGTTGTGTTTTCTGCACCCGCTTGTGTGATTCGGCAATATGCCGAACAACATCTTGTATGCTCCCGGATTCTTTCTAACAATCGGTAAACGCTCGGAAAAACCGAGATACCGTACGTGCACGGACAAAAAACCGAAACAGCGCTAAAAATACAATAAAACATGGCGTTTTCACACTCGTCAGCCCACGGATGAACAGCCGTTTCACGACCTTCCGCAGGCGCTCGTCCCTGTCAAGATCGGCGGTGATGGTGACGAGTAAATTGTGGATAATTTTTCTGGGGCAGGGGTTTCGAGGGCTGTTTTGAGCCCCTAGCGAGGCCGCTGAGAGGCTTTCGATGTTGCCGAGATGACATGCAGAGGCAGGAATCGGTTGGCCGTTGACGGGCTTCTCCGCACCCAAAAGCAGAGAGGCCGGAACATGTCCGGCCTCTCAAACAATTCTTGTTGTGCGCGCGGCGTTACGAGCAGCCGCTCGTTGAACCGCAGGTATCGCACTTCAGGCAAGTGCCGTTGCGAACCATGGTGAAGTTGCCACACTCGGAGCAACTCTCGCCCTCGTAGCCCTTCATGCGCGCTTCCGCGCGACGGTCATTCGCCGAGATGACGGACGTCGTCGTCTCCACCGCCACGGCCATCTCCTGGCGCGTCGTCGTCACTTGGGTTGGCGCATCCATCAGCGCCAGAGCACCATCTGCGCGGGTCACGGCAGCTGCAGCAGACGGCATCGGCTGTGAACTCGACATCACCACCACGTTGGATGATGCGAGGTTCGGCCGGCGCACGAAGCCGGATGACAACACGCGGGAGGCTGGAACGCGCGGGCCGTTGTCGCTGTCTTCACCCTTGCCCAGGGAGTCGAAACCCATTTCCGACGGTTCGACATGGGCAAGGTCGGAGCGGCCGAGGTAGGACACGGCCAATTCGCGGAACACGTAGTCGAGGATCGACGTCGCGTTCTTGATCGAGTCGTTGCCCTGAACCATGCCAGCGGGCTCGAACTTGGTAAAGGTGAAGGCGTCCACGAACTCCTCCAGCGGCACGCCGTACTGGAGGCCGACAGAGATGGCGATCGCGAAGTTGTTCATCATGGCACGGAGGGCGGCACCCTCCTTGTGCATGTCGATGAAGATCTCGCCCAGCTTGCCATCGTCATATTCACCGGTGCGGAGATAGACCTTATGGCCGCCCACCACCGACTTCTGTGTGTAGCCCTTGCGGCGATTGGGCAGCTTCAGGCGCGAACGCTCGCGCTCCACCACCCGCTCGACGATTTTTTCGACCACTGTTTCGACCCGGGCCGCGACCGTCTTGGTCATCAGCGCCTCGGCCATGTCGTCGGCGTCCTCGTCGTCATCGGACAGGAGCTGCGAAGAGAGCGGCTGAGACAGCTTGGAGCCGTCGCGGTAGAGCGCGTTGGCCTTGATGGCCAGCTTCCACGACAGCATGTAGGCGCTGGCGCAGTCTTCCACGGTTGCGTCGTTCGGCATGTTGATGGTCTTGGAGATGGCCCCTGAGATGAAGGGCTGGCTCGCCGCCATCATGCGGATGTGGCTGTCGACCGACAGGTAGCGCTTGCCGAGGCGGCCACAGGCGTTGGCACAGTCGAACACCGGCAGGTGCTCGTCCTTGAGGGCGGGGGCGCTTTCCAGCGTCATCGCGCCGCAGACGTGAATGTTGGCCTTGTCGATGTCGGCCTTGGAGAAGCCGAGGTGGGCCAGCATGTCGAAGCCGAAGTCGTTCAGGTTCTCGTCCGACAGGCCGAGAACCGAGCGGCAGAACTCCTCGCCCAGCGTCCACTTGTTGAACACGAACTTGATGTCGAAGGCGGACGCGAGGCCCGATTCGATCTTGGCGATCTGCTCCTCGCCGAAGCCCTTGGACTTCAGGGCCTGGTGGTTGATGCCGGGGGAGTCGGCAAGCGTACCGTGGCCCACTGCATAGGCGATGATCTTCTCGATCTGCTCCTGGCCGTAGCCCAGCGTGCGAAGCGCTTCCGGAACGGCCTGGTTGATGATCTTGAAGTAGCCGCCGCCGGCAAGCTTCTTGAATTTCACCAGCGCGAAGTCAGGCTCGATGCCGGTGGTGTCGCAGTCCATGACAAGGCCGATCGTGCCCGTGGGTGCGATCACCGTCGCCTGCGCATTGCGGTAACCGTGTTCCTGGCCGAGCGAGACTGCGAGATCCCAGGCGCGGCGGGCGGCGACGGCAAGGTCCTTGTCCTTCAACTCGGTGTCGTCGAGGGCCACCGGAATGGTGCGCAGGTCCTCGTAACCCACGGCCGCGCCATAGGCCGCACGGCGATGGTTGCGCATGACGCGCAGCATGTGCTCGCGGTTCTTGGCAAAACCGTTGAAGGGTCCCAGTTCCTTCGCCATCTCGGCGGAAGTGGCATAGGAGACGCCGGTCATGATCGCCGAGATGGCAGCGCAGATGGCGCGGCCTTCATGGCTATCATAGGGGATGCCGGCGGTCATCAGCAGGCCGCCGATGTTGGCGAAGCCGAGGCCAAGGGTCCGGAACTCGTAGGAGAGCTTGGCGATCTCTTTCGATGGGAACTGAGCCATCATCACCGAGATTTCGAGCACCATGGTCCACAGGCGAACCGCATGCTCGAAGGAGTCGATGTCGAACTTGGCCGTCACCGGATCCCGGAACTGCAAGAGGTTCAGCGAGGCGAGGTTGCAGGCCGTGTCGTCAAGAAACATGTATTCCGAGCACGGGTTCGATGCACGGATCTGGCCAGAGGCCGGGCAGGTGTGCCAGTCGTTGATGGTCGTGTGGTACTGGATGCCCGGGTCAGCCGAGGCCCAGGCAGCAAACGAGATCTTGTCCCACAGAGCGGCGGCCTTGACGGTCTTGGTCACCTTGCCCGACAGGCGCGAGTTCAACTGCCAGTCGAGGTCGCGCTCGACGGCGAGCAGGAACTCGTCGGTGACGCGCACCGAGTTGTTGGAGTTCTGTCCGGACACGGTGCGATAGGCTTCGCCGTCCCAGTCCGTATCATAGGTGTCGAACTCGATTTCGGTATAGCCCTGCTTGGCGAACTGGATGACGCGCTTGATGTAGTTGTCGGAAACCAGCGCCTTGCGGGCATCCTTTACGGCGCGCTTCAGCGCCGGGTTCTTGTCGATCTCGTAACAATCGCCGTCCGGGCCGTCGCAGTTCACGCAGGCCTTCATCACGGACTGAAGGTGCTTCTTGACGGTCTTCGAACCTGTGACGAGGGCCGCCACCTTCTGTTCCTCGCGGACCTTCCAGTCCACGAATTCCTCGACGTCCGGATGATCGACGTCGACGATCACCATCTTTGCCGCACGGCGCGTGGTGCCGCCCGACTTGATGGCGCCCGCTGCGCGGTCGCCGATCTTGAGGAAGCTCATCAGCCCAGAGGACTTGCCACCGCCCGAAAGCTTCTCGCTCTCGCCACGCAGTTCCGAGAAGTTGGAGCCGGTGCCGGAGCCATACTTGAACAGGCGCGCCTCGCGCACCCACAGGTCCATGATGCCGCCCTCGTTGACGAGATCGTCGGCGACTGACTGAATGAAGCAGGCATGCGGCTGCGGATGCTCGTAGGCCGACTTGGACTTGGTCATGCGGCCCGTCTCGGGGTCGACGTAGTAATGGCCCTGGCCGGGACCATCGATGCCATATGCCCAGTGCAGGCCGGTGTTGAACCACTGCGGCGAGTTGGGCGCACACTTCTGCGTGGCGAGCATGAAGCACATCTCGTCATAGAAGGCGCGGGCGTCTTCCTCGGCGTTGAAGTACTTGCCCTTCCAGCCCCAATAAGTCCATGTTCCGGCAAGACGGTTGAACACCTGGGTAGAGGAGCGCTCTCCCACGATGCGCTCCTTTTCGGGCAACTTTGCGAGTGCGTCCTCGTCGGGCACGGAACGCCACAGCCATGAGGGAACCGTCTCTTCCTCAACGCGCTTCAGCGCGGCCGGGACGCCCGCCTTGCGGAAATACTTCTGGGCGAGAATGTCGGTCGCCACCTGGCTCCAGGACGAGGGGACGTCGATGTTCTCTAGCCGGAAAACGATCGAGCCATCGGGGTTCTTGATCTCACTGGTGGCGCGGCGGAAATCGAGTTCCGCGTAAGCGTCCTGCCCTGCTTTGGTGTAGCGGCGTTCAATGCGCATTCTTTTTAAGTCCCTCTATCAAATCGTTGCCACGAGCACGCGAAAGAGCCCCAGGTGCTCCATCCACCCAGCTTCAAAAACACACACCCTGTCCTCGGAAACTGCTGCCCCCGAGCTTTTCAGGCTCTTCTATCGAGTGTTCCGTGGAGGATGAGGCTGCCCCCGCAACCCCGACCTCTCAGCCCTCAGCCTTTGAAACGAATTTAGTACTTCAGGGCTAGGGCCGTCAATACATAGTGTCTTAACGAAAGATTAACACCAGATATTGTGCCTTAAGCCCCGAGGCCGCCGCTCATCTACATAGGTTCATACGATTCTCAGGGTAAGCTCAAGAACTCACTTGGCTTATGCTCGCTGTCCACAGGGGTGTCGCCGATGCGCGCCTGGTAAACGGCCGGAAGTCAACGATCGAAAAGGATGGTCTGTTTCTCTGGAGGGTCCGTTCATCACCGCTATCCACAGGGGCAGGTTTCGCGCGTGGGTCTAGAATTCCGCCTGTTGTCCCAGGGGCACCCCGGGTTTCGGTTCCCGAATCGGACCAAGCATGAGCAGCAGCACCAGAGCGGCGAGGGTGCAGGCGCCCATCAGCAACCAGGCTTCGTTGACGGCCAGCGTCACTGCGCCTTCCTGGATCGTATCCATGACGCCGAGCAGGCCCATGGGGTCGGTTGGGTCGGGCAGTTCGTCGACAGTGATCTGCAGCAGGCGCGCGGCGGCCTCGGGATCGTCCGTCATCAGGTCCTTGATGCGGTCGGCGTGCTCGGCTGACCGCGTGAACAGCAGTGTGTCTATGATGGCAATGCCGATGATGCCGCCCAGCGCTCGTGACAGGTTGTAGAGGCCGCTCGCATCACTCACCCGCTCCGGCGGCAGGAAACCCATGGCGAAACGGGTGACCGGAACGATGCAAAGGCCGAGCGCCACGCCGCGCACCACCTGCGGCCAGAACAATTCGTCGTAACCCGAAAGCCGCGTCTCGAAGCCGCTCATCGCCAGCCCCGCGGCAAACAGCGCAAAACCGATTATGCTCAGCAGTCGGGCCGGCATCACCCGGTCGAGCAGCACCGAGAGCGGCGCTGACACGAGTTGCGCCGCGCCGGTTACCAGCATGACTGTGCCGATCTCCACAGGACCCAAGTAGCGCACCAGCGACAGGAAGACGGGCAGCAGGTAGACGGAGCCATAAAGCCCGATACCGAGAATGAAGCTGAGCGCGCAGCCATAGGCGAGGTAGCGGTCCCGGAACAGGCTGAAGTCCACCGCTGGTCGCGGCCGGATGATGGTGAGGGTCAGCAGCGCCGCAAAGCCCGCAAACAGGGCGAGCGTCACCGGCGACAGCCAGCCAAGGTCGGGCGCTTCCTTGAGCCCGATTTCGAGGCAGGCCAGTGAAATGGCAATGAATAGAATGGACAGCAGGTCGAGGTCCCGCAGCAGCCCCAGTTCCATCTTCTCGCGCGGCAGGCACAAAGCCCCGAGAAGCAGGGTGACGGCGCCCGGAACGGTGTTGATCAGGAACAGCCACTGCCAGGAAAAGGTCTCGGTGATAATGCCGCCGACGATCGGCCCGGTGGAGGGCGCGATGACGGCCACCACTGCCGCCAGCACGGTGGCAATGCCCTGTTCGGTGCCGGGCTTGAACAGCAGGAACACGGCTGCGAACACCAGCGGCATCAGCACGCCCGCCGCCATGCCCTGCAGCACCCGGAAGCCCACCAGCATGGCGAAGCCATTGCTCATCGCGCAGCCCACCGATGCGGCGGTAAACAGTGCGATGGCAATGATCAGCAGCCTCCGCATGGAGAACATTCGCATCAAGACGCCGGTGAGGGGGATCGTGACAATTTCCGCGATAAGGTAGGATGTCTGCACCCAGCTCATGCGGTCGGCGCCGATCTTCAACGCCTTTTCGATGACGCCCAGCGAGGTGATGACGATCTGGATGTCCAGCACCGCCATGAACATGCCGATGCAAAGCGCTGCAAATCCCAGCCACTTGGGGGTCTCACTCACCGGGATCGGGGCGACTGCACTTTCCGTCATTTGGGCGTTAGTATGGACCAGCCGTCAGGGCGATCCAATGGCCCATACGCAGTTGTGAGACTTGTAATTGCCGTCACGATTTCATTAAGTGGGAACCATGCGCGCCACATTGACTTGCTTGCTCATCGGCTGTGCCGGCCCCGCCCTGGCCATGAACTGGGAAGGCCATGATGATTGGATGGCCGACAAAGGCCCCGCCGTGGTCTACGAGCAGGCGGTTCCCCACGCGATCCTGGTGCCGGATGCCAGCGCCTGCGCGGGCGCCGCACCCGTGGAAGCTGCAAATCCCTATGAGCAAATCCCGCTCGACGGGCATGATTGCCGCACGCCCGCAGAATCTCCGGACACCGAGCGCTGATCCTGCCATGAAGCGCCGTCAGACCTGCCAACGCCCGCGCCGTGCCGAAGGATCCGCCTCGCCGTGATGGACTATATCCAACCCTATCTCGACTATTTTACCGCCAATCCGGAATGGGCGCTGGTCATCATATTCCTCATCTCGATGGGTGAGGCGCTGCTGATCATCGGCCTCTTCGTGCCCTCGACCGCCGTGCTGGTCGGTGCCGGCGTGTTGGTGGGCACCGGGCACCTCGGCTTCTGGCCGGTCATCATCGCCACGGCGGTGGGTTGCATACTGGGCGACCAGATATCCTACTGGGCGGGCAAGCTGTTCGGCGAGCGGCTGAAGACCATGTGGCCCCTTCACCTCTATCCGCAGCTCGTCGCCAAGGGCGAAGACTTCGTGCGCCTGCATGGCGGCAAGTCGATTGCCATCGGCCGCTTCGTGCCGGGTGTGAAGTCGGTGGTGCCGGGCATCGTCGGCATGTTCGGCATGAATCAGCTGTTCTTCATATTCGTCAACGTGACGTCGGGGATATTCTGGTCGTTCGCCCATGTCGTGCCGGGTGTGCTGATCGGGCAGGGACTGGCCTTTGCGGGTGAACTGTCGGGGCGGCTCCTCGTCGTGCTCCTGGTTCTGCTCGTCATCCTCGCCGTTGCCGGCTATGTCATTCGCCTTGCGGCGGCAGGGGTCTCGCCCTTCCTCAATCACCTGCTGGCCCGTGTCTCGGGCTGGGCTAAGGCCCGGCCCGGCCGGTCCTGGCAGCGCTTCGCCAGAGCTGTGTCACCCGACAATCCGCGCTCGGTGCTGATCGTGCTGTTCGCGGCCATGGTCTTCACCGGGCTCATCGCACTTCTCAACCTCGGCCTGCGCGCGGCTTCAGGCAATGCCGTGTCCAACATGGACGTGTCGATCAGCAGCCTGATGCGCGAGTCGCGCAATGCCCCGGCCGACGAGATCATGACCATCATCACCATGATGGGCGACACGGTGGTGATGACGGCGCTGGCCCTCGCCATCCTTGGCTGGCTGGTCTGGCACAAGGCCTATCGCGCGGCCTGGGCGGCGGGCATCGCCATCGTGGCGGCCAAGCTGTTCGAGATCGCGGTGAAGTACGGCATCCAGCGCGCGCGCCCCATGGAACTACCCTATTCGGGTGCCAGTGCCTTCAGCTTCCCGTCGGGCCATGCCACAATGGCAGCAGTGATCTTCGGCATTCTCGCGGTGCTGGTCAGTCACTCGATGGGGCGCTGGGGCCGTGCCATGGTCTATGCGATCTGCGCGGTGCTTGTGGTGGCGATAGCCTATTCGCGTGTCTATCTCGGTGCCCACTGGTTCTCCGATGTTCTGGCGGGGCTGCTGTTCGGTGTCGTGATGATGGCGGCCTTCGGGGTCGCGATCGAGGCCATTCCGCCGCGGCGCATCAAGCCGCTCGGTCTTTTCGCGATGGCATTGCTGGTCTTCCTGGTAGCAGGGTCGGTTCATGTTGCCACCGGCTTCGGCCGGGCGAGCGAGGTGTACGCCATGCCGGAACGGCAGATCCTGGTGCCGGTCTCGCAATGGGTGAATAAGGATTGGGAGCTCCTTCCACCCCGCCGCATCGATTTTGCCGGCCGCCCGGAGGAGAATTTCATCGCGCAGTTCGCCGGCAACCCTGACCAGTTGGCCACGCAACTCGAGGCCGGGGGCTGGACGGTGAGCCCGGTGTGGACTTGGAAGAAAAGTCTTCCCTATCTCAACCCCAACGCTAGCCTGCAGGAGCTTCCGCCGCGCCCCGCACTGCATGAGGGCCTCAAGGCAAGGCTCACCCTCATCCGTGAAGCACCGGGCGGCGCCGACGCGCGTGAGGTCATCCGTGTCTACAAGACAGGCCTCGCTGCGGCGGAAGGGACGACATACAAGCCGATCTATCTGGTCAGTCTCACCCGCGAAGTGCGGAGCCGCGGCTTTGAACTCTATGCCATCCCCTCGCAGCGGCCGGCCTCGGAGGCGGATGTCGAGGCGCTGCGCGACGTGCTTGCACGCGCGCAGGGCATATCGATGCTGTCACAGCATGACCGCGGGGGTACCCGTCAGGACCTGATCACCGCGCTTCCCTAAGTGGTGTCACGCCGTCGGCAGCGTCACCGAAAAGCGCAAGCCGCCCAGTTCAGAGCCCGTGAATGACGTTGCAAGGCCATAGGCGTCTGCAATGTCCTTGACGATCGCAAGGCCGATGCCGGTGCCTTCGGTTCCTTCATCGAGGCGCCGCCCGCGCTCGACGATCGAGCCACGGAAGGCCTCTGGTATGCCAAGGCCGTCGTCGCTGATGGTGAGGCGTACGTCGGCCTCTGCCTTCTCCAGGCCAATCTCCACTTTCGATTTGGCCCATTTTCGGGCGTTGTCGAGAACATTGGCGGCGAGCTCGATAAAGTCTTCGCGCTCCATGCGCACGGGTTGGTTCCTCGGAACCGCCATCACGAAGGCGATGTCGCGGCCGCGTGGCAACTGCCGGATGGTAGCGAGGATCTCGTCGAGGACGGCGGCGATGTCGCGCACCGGCTCACCATGGCCTGCCGCCATGCGCGCCCGAGCCAGTTCACGGTTCACGTGTTTCTTCAGCTGTGCGGTTTGGCGGCCGATCTCGCCGGCTGATTCCTGCTGGCCCTGCGCATGGAGTTCCGGCAGCAACGTGTCGATCACCGTCAGCGGTGTCTTCAGGCTGTGTGCGAAGTTGCCCGCCCGTGAGCGGGCTCGCTCCACCATCGCCTCGCGCTGTTCGAGAAGCCCGTTCAGCTTGCCTACCACGGGTTCGATCTCGACCGGATATCCGCCCGATACCTGCATGGCTTTTCCGTCGCGAATATCGCGCACCGAGTTCCTCAAGTTGTTGAGCGGCTTCATCACCATGCCCAGCTGCGCCCCGCTGAGCACGACCATGGCCAGCGCAAGAACGATCAGCGACAGCGCAAGGTTGATGGCGAACTTCTGGGTGGGAGTGGTCACTTCGCTTTCGTTGACCGCAACCATGACCCTTAACTGCTTGCGGTTCGGTGGCTCGCCCAGCATGATCACTCTCGCATGCACCAGCACCGGCTCGCCGAACGGGCCCGGAAATGTCTCAGGTTCATCGATGTCGCGCCAGTCTTCCGCGCCGGTGGACAGGCTTCCGTCCCACAGCGAGCGCGAGCGCAGCTCATCGCCGTCCCTGGTCTCCACTTGCCAGTAAAGGCCACTGTTCGGCTGGCGAAACCGTGGATCGGCCATCGGCTGCAGTATCTCGGTCGTTCCGTCAGCGTCGATTTCAAGCCCGCTGATCAGCTGCATGAGTTGGTTGTGGGTCTCGGTATGGATGCGCTCCTTGAAGTCGCGCTCGAACAGCAGATACAGGAAGGCGCCCGCCACCAGCAGCACGGCGGCACTCACCGCCAGAGACGTCAGCAGGAACCGCTTCCTGAGCGACCAGCTCAAGTCTCGGCCTGCCCCTTGAACACGTAGCCGAAGCCGCGCCGGGTGGAGATATAGTCCTTGCCGATCTTGCGGCGCAACCGGCCCACCAGCACTTCGATCGCATTGGTGTCGCGCTCGTGGTGATGCGAATAAAGGGTTTCGGCAAGCACGGCAGCCTGCACGGCCTTGCCGGCATTGGTCACGAGGTGGAACAGCAGCCGGTATTCCATCTGCGTGAGGTCGATCGGCGCGCCATTGACCGTGACAGTCGCCGAGACCGGGTCGATTTCGAGCCCATCCGCGCCCATTTTGGTCGCGGCCATGCCGCTGCTGCGGCGGATCAGTCCGTGCACACGCGCCAGCAGTTCCTCGGTCTGGAAGGGCTTGGGCAGATAGTCGTCGGCACCGGCATTGATACCCTCAACCCGCTCCGCCCAGCTGCCCCGCGCACTGAGAATGAGAATGGGTGTCGCAACGCCTTCACTGCGCAGCCGCTTCATCACCGTCATGCCATCGATCCGAGGCAGGCCAAGGTCCAGAACGATTGCTGCATACTGACCTGTGCCAGCCATGTACCAAGCGTCCTCGCCGTCCTTGGCATGGTCCACCGCCAGTCCGGATTTGCGCAGGGCATCTGTCAATGTGCGTGCGACGGTAGCCTCGTCCTCCACAAGCAGGACCTGCATCAGCGCTCCCTCGCGCTCAGCAGCTTTCGGCTCACCGCATCAATCCGGACATCGTAGATCGAGCCGCTGCGCTGGATGATCTTCACCTTGTAAATATAGCGCTCTTTGTTGCGGTAGAGCTTGACGTCGATGATCTCGCCGGGAACAGCCCGACCTGCCAGTGTCTCGATTTCACCGATAGGCGCGATACGGCCCTTCAGGCTTGTGGCAAGCGCGCTGTCTCTACTCTGCGATCTGCTTCCCGATGACTTGCCGCCGCTTCCGGACGAACTCGAACCGCCCTTGCCGCTGCTACCACTGCCGCTGCCACCATCGGAATCGCCATCATCGGAGCCGCTGTCATCCCCGCCTTTGTCGTTATCGCTGTCGCTGTCGCTGTCGCTGTCACCGCCGCCGCCCGGGCCGCTATTACCGCCGTCGCCGCCGTCGCTATCCTTGGCATACGCCTCCATGGCTTGGCGGCCCGTGATGGGCGCTGCCAAGGCAATGGTGGCGATGATCAGGAGCAGGGCTCCGCGCCGCCGGATGCGGAATTTGCCAGATGGAGGTATCATTGTCATTGCTTCTAGATGTAGCCAGCTTTCAGCAGGCTGACAAACCAATCCGGCACTTTATCCGAAGCCGATCGGAAAGCACCTTCTTGAATCACTGGTCATGGCCATAAAGCACGCGGGATATCGGATAGATAACGTAGCAGTCTTGTGTCATTTGCCTAGCACGTGCCGGGGGTTGGCATGGGCGGCAATTCGGCACTGGACGGGGCCCGAGGCTTCGGCCATATTCCGCCGCGATTTCAGGGCCACGCGCCCGCAATGGACGAGTCGACATGTTATTCCTGAAGCAGCTCTTCACGTGGTGGAACGGCCAGACGTTGAACACACGGTTTTACACGTGGCGGAAGGGCAACTTTGTCGGCGCCGATCAGTTCGGCAACAAGTACTACCGCGCCAAGTCGGCGCTTCCGGAATCGATCAAGGAGCGCCGCTGGGTAGTGTACAACGGTTATTCCGAGGCTTCGACCATACCGCCGGGCTGGCATGGCTGGATGCATCATCGAACCGACGTGCCGCCGACCCACGAGGACTATGTCCCTTATGAGTGGCAGAAGCCTTTCGTTCCCAACCAGACCGGCACGCCCAACGCCTATCGGCCCAAGGGTTCCATCCTGTCGGGCGCGAAGCCGGCACCCCGCGCGGCGGACTATTCCGCTTGGCGTCCGGAATAAGGCCCGTCATATTTCGGCTGGGGTTACACTCTAATTCCATCCGGTGAATGTCAGAGGAGGGGGCGGCGTGAAGAATTCGACGGTAGAGACCCTGATCGGCGCGGCGGTTATATTCATCGCAGCAGCGTTCTTTTTCTTCGCTTACCAGACTTCCGGCAAGGGCAATGCCTCTGGCGCGTATCGTGTCAGCGCCGAGTTCGACAACGCCGAGGGTGTCAGCGTTGGAACCGACGTGCGGGTGGCTGGCGTCAAGATCGGTTCGGTTGTCGATTTCACGCTGAACCCGGAGAACTTCCAGGCCAATGTGGTCATGGAACTCGACCCCAAGGTGAAACTCACTGACGATGCCACCGCCAAGGTTTCCGCCGAAGGCCTGCTCGGATCGAAGTTCATCGCCCTCGAGCAGGGTGGCTCCGAGGTTTTGCTCGCCGATGGCGGCGTCATTTCCAACACCCAGGGCGCGGTTGATATCTGGGCGCTGATCAGCCAGGCGATGTTCGCCAACAAGGGTTCAGGCTCAGGCGGCGACGGCGCAATACCGCCCGCCGATACCCAGACCCCGTGATGGCAGCGGACCGGCCCGATCTGCGGCGACAGCAGTGGTCCGCCGGGTCCTATGACACCCACGCCCGCTTCGTCTCCGAACTCTCCGCAGGCGTCGTGGATTGGCTTGCGCCCCGGCCGGGCGAGCGCATCCTCGATGTCGGTTGCGGCGATGGCGTGCTGACCGCAGAACTGCGCGACATGGGCGCCGACATCGTGGGTGTCGACTCGAGTGAGGACTTCATCGCGGCGGCGCAGGCGCGTGGCCTTGATGCGCGGATCATGGACGGCGAGGACCTGCGTTTCGGCCCGGAGTTCGATGCGGTATTCTCAAACGCTGCCCTGCACTGGATGCCGCAGGCCGATGCCGTGGCATCCGGCATCTGCCGCGCACTCAAGCCCCATGGCCGCTTCGTCGCCGAATTCGGCGGCCACGGCAATGTTGCAGCCATCGTCACTGCCATGCGCGCCATCGGCATACGGCGCGGCGGCGATCTCGCACTTGCCAACCCGTGGTTCTTCCCGACTCCGCAGGTCTATCAGGCGCTGCTCGAGCGCCATGGCTTCAGCGTGAAACGCATCGCCCTCATCCCCCGTCCCGTGGTGTTGAAAACCGGCATAGAGGGCTGGCTCATGCTGTTCAGAAAGCCGTTCTTCGCGCAGTTTGGCGACAGCGAACAGCAGGCTCTTGCCGAAACCGTTGACCTGCTGCGCCCCGCCCTGTGCGATGCGCAGGGCAATTGGACGGCTGACTACGTGCGTCTGCGCGTCGAGGCGGTGAAGTCATGACACGCACCCTTCTTGTTCCGGTGATTGGACTGCTCGCTGCTGTCTCCTGTGGGTCTGCCAAGGCGGAGCGCATCGCCAACCCCATCGCGCTGTTCGCCGGCCTGGACAAAATCACCGGCGTCACCACCAGTTTCGAGATTCCCATTGGTGAGGAACGCCGCTTTGGCGGGGTCATCGTGAGGCCGGAGGTATGCTACACGCGGCCCGTTACAGAGCAGCCCAAGACCACGAGTTTCGTGCGCGTCGACCAGGTGGAGATGGACAACACCCGCAAGCCGATCTTCTCCGGCTGGATGTTCGCTGAAAGCCCCGGCCTCAATGCCATGGAACATGCCACCTACGACGTGTGGCTCACCGGTTGCCGCGATCCCAACGCGCCGCCGCCCGCCGTCGAAACCGGACCCGCACCAGATGCAAACGCCAATCCCGACCAGCCGAAGGAAGATCAGCCGGAGGATTGACGGGGGCTGGCCCAGGCGAGCACCGCCTCAGGGTCGCCGTCCTGCTGGAAGGTGAAGAAGTCAGCGTTGCGCTCGAGCAGCGGTTCCATGACCTTGTGATAGTCCGCCCGTGGTACGGCAATGGCACCCAGGCGCTCAAGATGAGGGTTCACGAACTGCGCGTCGAGCAGTCCGAAGCCGCCGCGGTTGAGCCGCGCCACGAGATGAACGAGAGCCACCTTGGAGGCATCAGTGGCGCGCGAGAACATGCTCTCGCCAAAGAACACTCCTCCGATCCGCACACCATAGAGGCCGCCCACCAGTTCTCCGTCCTTGCGGCACTCGATGCTGTGGCAGCAACCCATGCGGTGTAGTTGGGTGTAGAGGGCCTTGATGCGCGCATTGATCCAGGTTGAGCGGCGGTCTTGCGTCCGGGCCGCGCAGCCCGCGATCACTGCAGCGAAGTCACGGTCGACGCTGACCTCGAATTCCTTGCGGCGCACCGTCTTGCGCAGCGAATGCGAAACCTTCAGCCCGTCAAGCGGGATGACGCCGCGTTCTTCCGGCTCCACCCAGTAGAGCGCGTTGTCCTCCGCGCTCTCCGCCATTGGAAAGATTCCCGCCGCATAGGCACGCAGCAGGATCTGTGGCGTGATCGAGCTCATCAGGCCTGGCGGGCGAGGTAATGCTCCAGCCAGTGGATATCATAGTGGCCGTCGATGATGTCAGGTTCGGCCAGAAGCTGCTGGAACAGCGGAATCGTGGTTTCGATACCCTCCACCACGAACTCGCTGAGCGCCCGCCGGAGCCGCATCATGCACTCGGTGCGGCTTTTACCGGACACGATCAACTTGCCGATGAGGCTGTCGTAGTAGGGCGGTATGCGGTAGCCGGCATAGAGAGCGGAATCGACACGTACACCGAGACCGCCGGGGAAATGCACGGCGTCCACCCGGCCGGGCGAGGGCGCGAAGGTGGTCGGGTTCTCGGCGTTGATCCGACACTCGATGGCGTGGCCCGAGAAGGTGATATCGGACTGGGTGTAGGCAAGGTCAGCGCCGGCGGCCACGCGCAGCTGCTCCTGCACCAGATCAAGCCCGGTGATTGCCTCCGTCACCGGATGCTCCACCTGCAGGCGGGTGTTCATCTCGATGAAGTAGAATTCATTGTTCTCGTAGAGGAACTCGATGGTGCCCACGCCCTCGTAGCCAAGCTTCTCCATGGCGCGGGCAACGCGGCCGCCAATCTCGTCGCGCTGGTGCGCGTTGAGGGCAGGCGAGTGAGCCTCTTCCCAGATCTTCTGGTGGCGGCGCTGCAGCGAGCAATCGCGCTCGCCAAGGTGAATGGCGCGGCCCTTGCCATCGCCCAGCACCTGGATCTCGATGTGGCGCGGCTTCTCGAGGTATTTCTCGATGTAGACGTCGCCATTGCCGAACGCGGCCTTGGCCTCGGACTGCGCGGTGCTCATGGCGATTTCGAGGTCGGCCTCGGTGCGGGCAACCTTCATGCCGCGGCCGCCACCGCCGGCAGTGGCCTTGATGATCACCGGGTAGCCAATGTCCTTCGCCACCCGCCTGGCCTCATCGATATCGCTGACGCCGCCTTCCGAACCCGGAACGATGGGAATGCCCAGTTCCTGTGCGGTGAGCTTGGCCGTGATCTTGTCACCCATGATGCGGATGTGCTCGGCCGAGGGGCCGATGAACTTCACACCGTGCTCGGTGAGGATGTCGGCGAAGCGGGCGTTCTCCGAGAGGAAGCCGTAGCCCGGATGCACGGCCTCGGCGCCGGTGATTTCGCAGGCGGCGACGATGGCCGGAATGTTGAGATAGCTGTCGCGGGCCGGCGGCGGCCCGATGCACACGCTCTCGTCGGCGAGGCGCACGTGCATGGCGTCGGCGTCGGCGGTGGAATGAACAGCCACCGTCTGGATGCCGAGTTCGCGGCAGGCGCGCAGGACGCGGAGAGCGATTTCACCCCGGTTGGCGATGAGGACCTTGTCGAACATCTGTCCTACTCGATCGCCACGAGGGGTTCGCCGTACTCGACCGGGTGTCCGTTGTCGACATAGATCGCGGTGACCTTGCCGGCGCGCGGCGCATGGATCTGGTTCATGGTCTTCATCGCCTCGATGATCAGCAGGGTCTGGCCTTCTTTGACCGATGAGCCGATCTCGATGAAATTGGCAGAACCCGGCGAGGGCGCCATGTAGACGGTGCCCACCATCGGCGACTTGACTGTTCCGGGGTGGTCGGCGGGCTTGGGCGCTGCCGCGGGCACTTCGTGCAGCGGGGCGGCATGGGCGTGAACCGCAGGTGCTGGCTGCGCAGAAGCAACCTGTGCCACTGCTGTGAGCTGCTTGGCGACGCGGAACTTTGTGCCCTTGCGGTCCAACTCGATTTCGCTCAGCCCGGTGTCATTCAAAATCTCCGCGAGGCTGGCGATGAGCGCCAGGTCGGGATCGCTGAGGGCGGACTTGGCCGGGGCCTTCTTCGTGGGGGGCATTGCTCAACCCTTCTTGTTGGCGGTGATGTGGAAGTGGAGGGCGGTGATCGCCAGCGTGTAGCTGTCGACGCCGAAGCCGCAGATCACGCCGGTAACCGCCGGAGCGATCAGCGTCACGTGGCGAAAGGCCTCGCGCTTGTGGACGTTGGAAAGATGCACCTCGACGGCCGGCAGGTCGGCTGCCTTCAGCGCATCGTGCAGCGCCACCGATGTATGGGTGTAAGCGCCCGCATTGATTGCGATGGCCGAGGCCTTGTCGCGGGCCTCGTGGATCCAGCTGACGAGTTCACCCTCATGGTTGCTCTGGCGGAAGTCGATGGTGAGGCCGAGGGATGCCGCATGGTCGCGGCAGCGCGCCTCCACGTCCTTCAGCGTAGCCGCGCCATAAATGGCCGGCTCGCGCAGGCCAAGAAGGTTCAGGTTCGGGCCATTGAGCACAAAGATAGGTTTCATCGTCCCCCACGATTCCCCAGGGCAGTGCGCTGGTTATAGGCGCTCGCCCCGGCAGTTGGAAGCGGCCTTGGCCGCTGCCTCAGCAGAGCTTGCAGCCGCCCCCGGTACGGACCTCCTCGATCATCGCGGTCAGGCCGTCGGCGGGCAGGTAGCCGGGCGAGACCTTGTCGTCGATGATGAAGGCGGGTGTGCCATTGATGGCCAGCGACTGGGCGAGGGCATGCGTGTCGGCCAGTTCCTTGGCGATCGCCGGGTCCTTCATGTCTTCATGGAGCTTCGCCACGTCGAGGCCAATCTTGGCGGCGATCTCGTCGACAGCCGCCTTGGTCACCTTGCCTTCATGGCTCAACATCGCCTGGTGAAGATCCCAATACTTGTTCTGCTTCTTGGCGGCCAGGGCCGCCATGGCGGCATAGTCCGAGTCGCCGCCGAAGATCGGGAATTCCTTCAGCACCACGCGCAGATTCTTGTCCTTCTCGATGAGGTTCACCACCTCCGAGAAGCCCTTCTTGCACCAGCCGCAGTTGTAGTCGAAAAACTCGACCATGGTGACGTCGCCCTTGGGGTTGCCTGCCACGTAGTCGGACGGCGAGCGGAAGATCTGGTCTGCGTTGGACTGCAGCACCGAGGCGCGCTGTTCCTTTTCCTGCTCCTGCTGCTTGGCCTCCAGCGCGCGGGAGACGTCGAGCAGCACTTCCGGGTTTTCCAGCAGGTACTGGCGAACGATCTCGCCGATTTCTTTCTTCTGGCCATCGTTGAAACTGTCTTCGGCGAGGGCGGCGGGGGCGAGTGCGAGCAGGGCGGCCGCACAGGCTGCGAGGCGGAAGCGGAAAATCATCAGGGGTCGTCCTCTTTGTTCTGGTCACTCTTTGCCGCAAAGCGGCGGCTCAGTCCATCTCAGTCGCGGCCAGCGAAGCTCATCACGTCGCCGGCCCTGGTCCATTCCGGCGTACCGGTCTTGAAGGCGGCTTGTGCCGCCGTTGCCTTTTCCATCGCCAGCTTGCGGTCGCCCATCAGCAGGGCAGCTTCGGCGGTGGCAAGTTCGGCGCGGGGGATGTCGCCGATTATGGCATGGGCGCGGGCGAGCAGGCGGTAGGTTTCCGCCGTCTGGCCTTCGCTGCGCTGCGCCTGGCGCAGCAGCTTGATCGCTTCCTTGGCATTGGCAGGCTTCTCGGTGTCGATATAGGCCTGCGCCGCGAGAAGCTGGATCAGCCCGTTGCTGGGCAACAGGTCGAGTGCTTTCTTCACCGGCACCGCTGCTTCCGCGGCACGCCCGTTCTCCAGCAGGGCCTGGGCCTTGAGTTCCCAGAAGTAGGGGTTCTCGGGCAGTTCTTGGGTAAGACCGTCGATGATCGGCAGGGCATTCTGAATGTCTCCCCGGCGGAACATGGCGATGGCTCTGGCATAGCGCGCCGGCATCGACTGGTCGGTGGTGGGATACTTCTGCATCACCGCTTGCGCCCCGCCGATGTAGCCCGTGAGCTTGGCCTGAACCAGTTGGTGGCGCAGGATCAGCGCGGGCGGGTCCTTGGCGTCCCAGTAGGGCGACTTCTTGGCCTCCTCTTCAAGGTTGCGAATTCGCTCCATCGGCATGGGATGCGACATGACATAGGGGTCGACGTCAGCCAGCACGGCGATGTTCTCGCTCGCCAGTTTCTCGAAAAGGTTGATCATGCCGCGGGCCGATTGGTGCGTGGCCTTGAGGAACCCCAGCGCCGCCTGGTCCGCGGAGGATTCCATGCCGCGGGCATAGGTGAGGAAGTTGCGCTGCGCGAAGCCCTGGCTTCCCGCCATGATGCCCTGGCCGGCCTGCGCCACCTCGGCATTGCCCGAGGCGACGCCGCCGGCAATGGTGGCGAGCCCCAGCAGCATGCCGACAATCTTGGTGTAGTTCGCGGAGTCG
This sequence comes from Rhizobium sp. Q54, assembly GCA_945889445.1. GTDB lineage: Bacteria > Pseudomonadota > Alphaproteobacteria > Rhizobiales > Aestuariivirgaceae > Aestuariivirga. The sequence goes on along the minus strand of CAMDBX010000010.1, from coordinate 33,537 downwards.
ATCTCGACGCCCATGCGTGCCAGATGGCCGCCGGCGATATGGCCAGTCTCATGCGCCAGAACGCCGATCAGGTCATTCGGCGTCTTCGACTGCAGGATCAGGCCGGTGTTGACGAAGATGCGCTGACCGCCCGCCACGAAGGCATTGATGCGCCGATCATTCAGCACATAGACCTTGACGGCCTTGGGATTGATCCCCGCCGCCTTGAAGATCGGGCGGGTATAGAGGCGCAGCAGGCCCTCGATCTCGGCATCGCGAATGATGGGCAGCCCCGGTTGCCGCTTCTGGGCAGCGTCGGCCCCGGCGGCGGCCAGGCTCATGAACAGCATGAGCACCACCAGCAGGCGGGACGTCGCGCGATGAAGGAAACCGGTGGTTTTCATGTGGTGTGGGCCTCTCCGTCCGTCAATCGGGGGAGAATGAGGCGAGTTTGAGGCCCGGGAAGGCAACGTCAGCCGGCCAGTGGCCGGCTGACGAAATTGTAATCAGCGCTTGCTCCACCAGCCGGACTTGCGCTCCACGGCGGCGGGGGTCACGGTTGGCGCGGGCGGCTGCCAGCGGCGTGCGGGTTCGGCGGGGGTCTCTGCCTGCGCCTCGACCTCGGCCACGGGTTGGGGTGCCACAACGGGGGCCGGGGCAGGTGCCGGGGCGGGTTCCGATGCAACGGCAACGGCCGGTGCCTCGGCGTCCGGTTCGCCAGCGGGTTCGGGGCGATCCTCGCCACTGCCGCGATCATCGCCGCGCGGGCGGTCACGGTCGCGGTTACGGCCCCAGCGGTCGCGGCGACCACGGCCGCGGCGCGGACGCTCGCCGTCCTCGGAACCTTCCTCGACCGCGGTTGCGGCCCCGGACGGCTCGTCGCTTACCTCGGGCGGTTGTTCCTCGCCATCATCGTCCGACTCGAAGCCAGGTTGGTCGCCAAGGCCCGGTATGTCGTTGCCCTGTGCATCCTGGGTTGGCTGCTCGTCGCGTCCGCGTCCACCGCGGCGGCCACGGCGGCGGCGGCGGCGACGGCCGCCTTCGCGGTCTCCGCCATTGCCGTTCTGCCGATCCTCGGCGGAGGCTTCGCTGGTCTCGTCCGAACCGTTCTCGTCCTCGGCCTCCACCTCGGTCTCGTTCGCCTCGGCCTCGACGTCCTCGTCTTCATCCTCGAAGGCCGAGTCCATGCGCACCGGAGCGGCCATCACCTTGCGCGGCGGGATGTTGCGTTCAGCCGCACGCTCGATCAGCGCCTGAGAACCCTTCAGGTCGTCGCTCGGCGTGATGAACACCGAGATGCCATAGGTGGTCTCGATGGTGAGCAGGTTGTCGCGCTTCTCGTTGAGAATGTAGAAGGCGATCTCGCGGGTGCAGCGAACCGTGAGGTTCTCGGGCTTGCGAGCGATGAGGTGCTCCTCGATCGCCCGCAGCACGGAAAGGCCGCAGGACGAGATCGAGCGGACGACGCCGCGGCCCTCGCAATGCGGGCAGGTGCGCGAGGATCCTTCGAGAAGGCCCGGGCGCAGCCGCTGGCGCGACATTTCGAGCAGGCCGAAGTGGCTGATGTGGCCAACCTGGATGCGCGCGCGGTCGTTCTTCAGCGCATCCTTCAGGCGGCGCTCGACGTTCCGGTTGTTACGCTTCTCCTCCATGTCGATGAAGTCGATCACGATGAGGCCGGCCAAGTCACGCAGACGCAGCTGGCGGGCGATCTCGTCGGCGGCCTCGAGGTTGGTCTTGTAGGCCGTGTCCTCGATGTTGTGTTCGCGCGTCGCCTTGCCGGAGTTGATGTCGACAGCGACCAGCGCTTCGGTCTGGTTGATCACCATGTAGCCGCCCGAAGGCAACGTTACGGTGGGTGAATACAGTCCGTCGAGCTGGCTCTCCGCCTGGTAGCGCGAGAACAGCGGGCGTGAATCCTTGTAGGGCTTCACGTTCTTGGCGTGGCTCGGCATCAGCATCTTCATGAAGTCTTTGACTTCACGATAGGCCTCTTCGCCCTCGACGATCACTTCGTCGACGTCCTTCGTGTAAAGATCGCGGATGGCGCGCTTCACCAGGCTGCCTTCCTCGTAGACGAGTGCGGGGGCCTGGCTCTTCAGTGTCAGGTCACGCACGCTCTCCCACAGGCGGAGCAGATAGTCATAGTCGCGCTTGATTTCGGTCTTGGTGCGCTGAGCGCCGGCAGTGCGGACGATGAGTCCCATGCCCTGCGGCACTTCGATTTCCTTCACCATGTCCTTCAGGCGGCGGCGGTCGCCCGAGTCGGTGATCTTGCGGGAGATGCCGCCACCGCGCGCGGTGTTGGGCATCAGCACGCAATAGCGGCCGGCGAGCGAGAGATAGGTGGTGAGCGCAGCGCCCTTGTTGCCGCGCTCTTCCTTGACGACCTGCACCAGGATCACCTGGCGACGCTTGATCACTTCCTGGATCTTGTACTGCTTGCGCTGCACCTTGCGGCGGCGTTGGGGTACTTCTTCCAGGGCATCCTCGGCACCGATCGACTCGACGCGAACCGCTTCCGGGTCCTCGCCTATTTCCTCGATGCCATTGCCGAGTTCACCCGGCATGCCATGCTGGACGTGAGGCGAAGGGGCTGCGGCCTCCATCTCGGCGTCGGTGCTCGGCTCGGCGAGGCGAGCCTCGATGCTTTCCTCCGGCTCGGTTGCCTCGGAACCGTCTTCCACCGGTTCGGAAACCGACGGGTCCTCGTGGTTGGCCGACATGGGCTCGGCGCGCGGCGGCGTATCGTCGCCGTCATCGTCGGTTTCGTCGTGATATTCGACGGAATCGCCCTCGATCACCTCGGACTCGGACATGTCGAGCATGTGCGAGTCGGGGCTTTCCTCTTCGTTGGTCTCGGGCCCATGGTCCTCGGCGTAGGAGTCGTCACCGGCTGCCTCGGCGTCCTCGCCATATTCGGGTTCGGAGATTTCCTCCACGCCGCCTTCGGTGTTCTCTTCGCCGCGCGGGCCGCGTCGGCCGCCACGTCCACGGTCGCGGCCGCGGTTGCGGCCACGGCGGCCTTCGCCCTCGTCATCCTCGTCCGCGGCTTCGCGGGCGTGCTCTTCCTCTTCCGCCTGCAGCAGCGCCATGCGGTCTGCGAGCGGGATCTGGTAGTAGTCGGGATGGATTTCCGAGAAGGCAAGGAAGCCATGGCGATTACCGCCATACTCAATGAAGGCCGCCTGCAGCGACGGCTCTACGCGCGTCACCTTGGCGAGGTAGATATTGCCCTTCAGTTGCCGGCGTGCGGCGCTTTCGAAATCGAATTCCTCGATGCGGTTTCCCTTGAGGACCACAACGCGGGTCTCTTCGGGGTGGCTTGCATCGATGAGCATCTTGCTGCCCATGGGTCACGTCCTCTGCGCCAGCCCGGCAAATTAGCCGATAGGTTCTCCGCTCCGGTGAGGAGACGCCTGTTGGAGATGCGGGTGCTGCAGCGCGAATGGGGCATGCGGTTCCAGCCAGCGGACGGAGGCAAACAAGCGACGGGAGCCAGCCTTGACCGGACCTCGTTCAGCGCGCTCGTCGTGGCGTGGGACATGCCCAGGATTTCCTTATGTTCCGGTTCAACGGAACGGTTCCAAATGGCGGATCCATCAGAGGATCTCGCTCTTAGACCGCGTCGAGCGGGGCTGGCAGAAACTGCCTCCGGACCCCCGCTTCTCGCGAAATTCTCCACCCAGGGTCGATTCTGCCGCGGAGTCGCGACCCTGACGCCCAGGAGACTTGCACTTCTTATGAGGCAGGGTGCCAAATTGCAAGCTTTCCTCTGTAGGCCCGCGGCAACCATTGATTAACCCTGGGTGGCCTAGCCTGCCGGGCTGACGAATACCCCAAAGCAGTGCCGCCGATCCCATGATGCTCGCAACAGCCAGTCCCTGCCGCTGGGCCGCAGCCCGCCTGCTGTCTGGGGTGATTCTCGCCACGCTGTTCCTGCTTGCCGGCTTCCGACTGCCGGCTGCCGACGCGGCGGACATGCCGGTTGCCACGGCGGCGCGGGTTGCGGGTGACGAAGCCCGCACCCGTTTCGTGGCCGACCTCTCAGTGCCGGTCGGATATACCGTTTACGTCATGGCAAACCCCTACCGGGTCATGATCGACCTGCCGCAGGTGTCTTTTTCGCTTCCTGAGGGGGCAGGCGAGAATGCCCGTGGCCTTGTAACCCGCTATCGCTTCGGCCCGGTCGACGATGCCCATTCCCGCATCGTACTCGACACCGATGGCCCGGTGCTGATAGACAAGGCCTTCCTGCAGAAACCGAAGGACGGCCAGCCCGCCCGCATCGTGGTCGATATCGTCCGCACCACGCAGGAGACGTTCGACGCCCAACTCGCTGCCGAAAGCGAGACTGATGCCGCTGAGTCAAAGCCGCAGGACAACCCGCCCGATAACAGCAAGGCCGCGCCCGCAGCCGCCCGTGACCGCAAGCTGGTTGTCATTGATCCCGGCCACGGCGGCATCGATCCCGGTGCAATCGGCGTCAAGAAGACGAGGGAGAAGGACGTAGTCCTTGCCTTCGGTCTCAAGCTCAAGAGCTTCCTTGAGGCTACGGGCACGATTGACGTTGTTATGACCCGCTCCGACGACCGTTTCCTCACGCTGCGCGAGCGCGTGAAGGTGGCACGCGATAACCAGGCTGACCTCTTCATCGCCATCCATGCCGATACTGTGCGTGGCGGTGATGCGCGCGGTGCCACCATCTACACCCTGTCCGAAAAGGCCTCTGACGCGGAGGCGGAGGCGCTGGCCCACAAGGAAAACCGCGCTGACATCATTGCCGGCGTCGACCTCGAGGCCGAGAACCAGGAAGTGACGGACATCCTGATCGACCTTGCCCAGCGCGAATCCAAGACCCATTCAATGGTCTTCGCCAAGAAGGCGGTTGCAGAAATGGCCCCTGTGACAGCCTTCACCGGCAAGCCCATGCGTTCGGCGGGGTTTATGGTACTTAAGGCGGCCGACGTGCCGTCGGTCCTGATCGAGCTTGGTTTCCTGTCCAGCCGGCAGGACGAAAGCCAGCTCACCTCGCCCGAATGGCAGAAGAAGGTGGCGACCGCGATGGGCCGCGCCATCGAGAAATACTTTGCCACGCAGTTGGCTGCCACGACGCCCTGACTCTTCAGGCTTCGTTTTCCCGTAGGTAAATTGATTGTGAATATGTGACGCACATCACAGTTAGCCTGTCGATGCCCTGTCATTTATATGCCTATGGTTGTGCAATGGCTGGCTGCTGCTGGGCCAGCACAGCTTCAAACGGGAGTGCAGTCGATGGCGTGCGTCACTTCCAAGGCTTTGTTTCTGGCTGCGGCGCTTCTCTTGCCCGCCGCCCTGTCATCTCAATCCAGGCCGGTGGCCGCTGCGTCCCCCTGCATCGACGTGGCCCTTGTGCTCGCGGTCGATTCTTCGGCCAGCGTCTCGGGTGGGGAATACATGCTCCAGCAGCAAGGAATCGCTGCGGCCTTCCGTGATCCGGACGTGCAAGACGCCATGGTGCGGGCTGGGCGGGTGGCGGTTGCGGTCATGTTCTGGGGTTCGGAAATCATGCCCAAGCCGCAGTCCGCCTGGGTACTGGTCGTGGATGGGCAGGAGGCCGAGCGCTTTGCCCGCATCGTCGAGGCAATGCCGCGGCAGGTCACCGGCGATACCGGGTTGGGTTCGGGGATTATGGCATCGCTCGCCAAGTTCGATGCGCTGGAGGTGTGCAGCATTCGCAAGGTGGTAAACGTGTCTGGAGACGGGCCGGAAACCCGCGCGTTGCGCGGCAGTCGCCGTGCTGCCCTTCCCGCGGAGGCGCGTGACTTGGCAGAAGCCAGACAGGTGGAGATCAATGCACTGGCGATCTCCAACCAGGAACCGAAACTTGTTGAATACTACTCAGAAAACGTCATAACCGGCCCGGATGCCTTCGTCATAGAGGCAATCGATTACCGCGCATTCGCGGAGGCCCTGCGCCACAAGCTCATCCGCGAGATCAGCCCCCGGGTTGTCTCCCAGCTCCCTGCAGTATCGTCACCCAGCAACCGGCTGCGGTGAGGGACGCCTCAGGCGGGCGACCCGCTGCTTGTGCATCTTCCCCGCCTGCCACCCAAGGGCCACAATCCGCCCCTAGCGAATTAACTGTAAATGGGCGCGCCGGCTGTGTTATCGGCGGGCTGCAACAGGCAGGTGTCGTTTCAGAGAATGCTTCGTTTCCTCGGCTGGCTTTTCGCGGTTGGTTTCATGACCTTCGTCGCAGCGGCGGCGGGGGCTAGCTATGTGATCTGGACCGCCTCCAAGGATCTGCCTGATTACACCCAGTTGGCGAATTATGCCCCCCCGGTCATGACCCGGATCTATGCCGCCGACGGTTCGATGCTGGCTGAGTATGCCGAGGAACGCCGCCTCTTCGTACCGGTCAACCAGATGCCGAAGCGTCTGATCGAGGCCTTCATCTCGGCCGAGGACAAGACCTTCTTCACCCACGGTGGCCTCGACTGGCAGGGCATCGCCTCTGCAGCCTACCGTTATGCGCAGGTGAAGTTCACCGGCAAGGGCCAGATCGTTGGCGCCTCCACCATCACCCAGCAGGTCGCCAAGAACTTCCTCCTCACCAATGAGCGCTCGCTCGACCGCAAGCTGAAGGAAGCTCTCCTCGTCCAGCGCATCGAGCAGACCTTCAGCAAGGACAAGATCCTTGAACTCTATCTGAACGAGATATTCCTCGGCCTGAACTCCTATGGCGTGGCCGCCGCCTCGCTCAACTATTTCGGCAAGTCGCTGGACCAGCTGTCGTTGGAGCAGATGGCCTATCTTGCCGCGTTGCCCAAGGGCCCCAACAACTACCATCCCTTCCGCCAGATGGAGCGCGCCATCGAGCGCCGCAACTGGGTTCTTACCCAGATGTACGAGAACGGCTACATCACCGAAGAGGAAATGAAGGCGGCCCAGGCCAAACCGCTTGAGGTGACCCCGCGTCCTTTCGGTGCGCAGCTGTTTGCCGCCGAGAGCTTCGCTGAGGAAGTGCGCCGCGAACTGATCGGGCTTTATGGCAAGGGCCAGCTTGAAAAGGGCGGCCTGTCGGTGCGCACGACGCTGGAACCCAAGCTGCAGCTCTATGCCCGCCAGGCGCTGGCCCGTGGGCTCATCGCCTTTGATCGCAAGCGTGGCTTCCGCGGCCCCATCGCCTTGGTGGAACTGGGTGCGGCGCCTGACTGGGCCATGCTCATCAAGGACAAGCGCGTACCCGACGACATGGCGCCCTGGCGCATCGGCTTGGTGCTGGACGTGAATGACGAGGAGGTCACCGTCGGCCTGCAGCCACGCACCCAGCCAGACGGCAAGATGTCGCCCGAGCGCGAGACCGGAAAAATCCCGCTGGCGCTGCTCGGCTGGGCCCGCGCCTATGTCGATGGAACGGCGCTGGGCCCGCAGGTCGAGAAGGCCTCTGAGGTTCTGAAGCCGGGCGACGTGGTCTATGTCGCGCCCAACAAGGATACCGGCCAGTATCACCTGATGCAGATGCCGGAGGTTGACGGCGCCCTCGTCGCCATGGATCCGCACACCGGCCGCGTGCTCGCCCTTGTGGGCGGTTTCTCCTATGGGCGGAGCCAGTTCAACCGTGCCGTCCAGGCGCTGCGCCAGCCTGGTTCGTCCTTCAAGCCCATCGTCTATGCGGCAGCGCTGGACAACGGCTATTCGCCGGCCTCCGTGATCATGGACGCCCCCGTCGAGTTCAAGATGGCGGACGGCTCGATGTGGAAGCCCAAGAACTACCAGAACAAATTCTACGGTCCCTCGACGCTGCGTCGCGGCATCGAGCAGTCGCGCAACGTCATGACGGTGCGCCTCGCTGACGAACTCGGCATGACCAAGATCATCGACCTCTCCACCCGCCTCGGCATCTATGAGAAGCTGCCACGCCAGCTCGCCATGGCGCTTGGGGCGGGCGAGACCACGCTGATGAAAATGGTCACCGCATATGCCATGATCGACAACGGCGGCCGCCGCGTCGAGCCGACCCTCATCGACCGCATCCAGGACCGCTACGGCAAGACCATCTTCAAGCATGACAAGCGCGACTGCGCGACCTGCATGGCACCGGACTGGAACGCAAACCTTCCGGAGCCGGAACTCCTCGACAATTCCGACCAGGTGATGAACCCCTACACCGCCTACCAGATCACCTCGATGATGGAGGGCGTGGTGGAACGCGGCACTGGCAAGAAGGTCCAGGTGGTCGGCAAGCCCGTGGCCGGCAAGACCGGCACGTCGAACGATGAGCGTGACGCCTGGTTCATCGGCTTCACGCCGGACCTTGTGGTCGGCACCTTCGTCGGGTTCGACAACCCCAAGCCCATGGGCAAGGGCCGCACCGGCGGCGAGCTCGTGGCACCCATCGTCGCCGATTTCATGAAGCTCGCCCTGAAGGACGAGCCCGCGACACCCTTCCGCGTGCCACGCGCCATCGAGCTCATGCCGATCGATGCCAAGACCGGCAAGCGCGGCATCTTCGGCCAACCGGGCGTCATCCTCGAGGCCTTCAAGCCGGGTGACGAACCGCCGGAATCGACCAAGGTCATCGGCGAGGGTGCCATTGCTGCCGCCGGTACTGCTGCGGATGGCGGCGTCATGCTGGTGTCGCCCTCGCAGGGCGCCTCTGCCGCGCCCGCCCCGCCCGCGCCCCAGCCCCCCGCCGATGGCGGGTTGACGGGGCAGGGCGGCGGCCTCTATTGAGCCCCTTCAACATCACCTCTAATTCGAGCAGGAATCATGCGCGCTGAAGTCTCGTCGGTCGTCGACGACATGAAGCAGTCCATCGGGCTGCTGAGGAGGCATCTTTGACTGGGATAGTTCCCTCCGCCGCCTCGCTGAACTGAACGCCAAGTCCGAAGACCCGTCGATCTGGAACGATCCCCAGAAGGCGCAGAAGCTCATGCGTGAGCGTCAGGACCTCGACAAGCGCATCACCATGATCCGCGACCTTGAGCAGTCGATCGCCGACAACACCGAATTGATCGAGATGGGCGAAAGCGAGGGCGACCAGTCGATCGTCACTGATGCAGAGAAGGCTCTGTTCGCGCTGAAGCCGAAGGTGGCGGAGACCGAGATCGAGACGCTTCTTTCCGGCGAAGCCGATTCCCTCGACGCATTCGTCCAGATCAACGCCGGCGCCGGCGGCACCGAAAGCCAGGACTGGGCCTCGATGCTGATGCGCATGTACATGCGCTACGCCAACAAATACGGCTACAAGGCCGAAGTGCTGGACGAACACGCGGGTGAAGAAGCGGGCATCAAGTCCTGCACGCTCCAGATCAAGGGCCACAACGCTTACGGCAAGCTCAAGACCGAGTCCGGCGTGCACCGCCTGGTGCGTATCTCGCCTTACGACTCGAACGCGCGCCGTCACACCTCCTTCTCCTCCGTCTGGGTCTACCCGGTGGTGGACGACAACATCGACATCGTGGTGGTGGAGTCGGACCTCAAGATCGACACCTACCGCGCAAGCGGAGCAGGCGGCCAGCATGTCAACACCACCGATTCCGCCGTGCGCATCACCCATGTGCCCACCGGCATCATCGTCGCCTGTCAGGCCGAACGCTCCCAGCACAAGAACCGCGCCACCGCGATGAAGATGCTGAAGGCCCGCCTCTACGAGATGGAACTGCAGAAGCAGCAGGAAAAGATCGATGCGGCCAATGCAAAGAAGACCGACATCGGCTGGGGCCACCAGATCCGCTCCTACGTGTTGCAGCCCTATCAGCTGGTGAAGGACCTCCGCACCGGCCACACCTCGACTGCGCCGGGTGACGTGCTTGACGGTGAGGTTGAGGAGTTCATCCAGGCCTCGCTCGCCCACAAGGTGAAGGGCGGCGGAGACCAGGTGATCGAGGATATTGAATAGCCCGCATGTCTGAGGCACTCTTTCCTCCGAAGGAGTGCCAGCCATGCTCAACCTCGAACCGCGCCTCTATGTTGATCCCGCCGTGCTTCCGCGCGAGCGCAACGAGATCTTCGCCAAGACCTGGCAGATGCTGGGGCCCGCCGCTCAGGTGGCCGAGCGCGGCCAGTATGTTGCCGCCGACATTGCCGGCATCAAGGTTTTCGCCATCCGGGGCCGCGACGGCGAACTCCGCGCCTTTCGCAACGTCTGCCGCCACCGCGGTGCGCAACTGCTGGAGGAGGGGGCTGGCCGCTGCGCCACCATCCGCTGCCCCTATCACCAATGGGTCTTCGCGGACGACGGGCACCTCATCAACGCGCCATGGTTCGGTGAGGAACCGGGCTTCAAGCCAGAAGACTGGCCGCTGGAGCCAATTCACGTCGCCACATGGCGTGGCCTGCTTTTCGTTGCCATCGATCCGCAGGATGATCTCATCTCGCAATTGGGTGACCTGGTCGCCGAACTGGCCGATGAACCGATTGAAACCTACCAGTCGGTTCGCACCGAAACGGTGAACTTCGACGCCAACTGGAAAATCTACACCGACAACTTTGTCGAGGGCTACCACATCCCCGGTATCCATCCGAAGTTCTTCGCGGCCATCGACTTCGAACAGTTCAAGACCACCGCCCACAAGGGCTTCATCCGCATGACCGCACCCCCGCGCGAGGGCCTGTTCTATCGTGGCAAGTGGCTGTGGATGTGGCCCAACTGGACGCTCTCGCTGTTCGAGGGCGGCATGAACACCTCGCGCATCAATCCCATCGGCACCAAGCGCACCGAGCAGCTCTACCACTTTTACTTCGCCGATCTCGCGCCGGAACTCGACGAGAAGCGCAGCGACACGATTGCCCGCAACCTCGCCGTGGTCCGCGAAGACTTCGAAATCTGCGCCAAGACCCACAACAACTATGAAGCCGGCAACTACAGCGCCGGCCCGCTGTCACCTCGCCATGAGCAGGGCGTGCATTACTTTCAGGACAAGGTCAAGGAGAGCCTGTCTTAATAGGCGTCATCCCGGACTTCGCCGGGATGACGGAATCAGGAAAGCACCTCAACCGACACTGGGCGCGAGTCCGCGCCCAGCCGGTAGACCACCGGCACGCCGGTATCCAACTCCCGCTTCAGGATCTGCTCCGGCGTCAGACCTTCGATGGCCATGATCAGTGAGCGGATGGAATTGCCGTGCGCCGCCACCAGCACGCGCTTGCCGGAAAGAACGTCCGGCTGGATGTGCTTCATGTAATAGGGCAGTGCGCGGGCCAGCGTGTCCTTGAGGCTCTCGCCTCCGGGCGGGGGCACGTCATAGGAGCGGCGCCAGATGTGCACCTGTTCTTCGCCCCACTTCACCCGCGCGTCATCCTTGTTGAGGCCGGTCAGGTCACCGTAGTCACGCTCGTTCAGCGCCTGGTCCTTGATCGTCTCAAGTCCGGTCTGGCCCAGTTCCTCCAGCATGATCTTCAGCGTGCGCTGGGCGCGGCCAAGCGCGCTCGTATAGGCAATGTCGAAATGGAAGCCCTTGGCCTTCAGCTTCTGCCCTGCCGCGTGGGCTTCCTTTACGCCCTGCTCGGTGAGGTCGGGATCCTTCCAGCCGGTGAACAGGTTCTTGAGGTTCCATTCGCTCTGGCCATGGCGGACGAGCACGAGAAGACGGTCCATGTGTTACTCCAGTCCCAATACGTCGGTCATCGAATAGAGGCCGGGCTTCTTGTCGAAGGCCCAAAGTGCTGCGCGAACCGCACCGCGTGCGAAAATGTCCCGGCTCTCGGCCTTGTGGGTGAGTTCAATGCGCTCGGCCGCACCTGCAAACATCACCGTGTGATCGCCCACCACCGAGCCGCCACGCAGCGTCGCAAAGCCAATGTCGCCGATCGGCCGCGCACCGGTGTGCCCGTCACGTGAGCGCACGGAACGGCTCTTCAAATCAATGTTACGGCCATCCGCTGCTGCCTGCCCCAGCAGCAGGGCGGTGCCCGAAGGCGCGTCGATCTTGTGTTTGTGGTGCATCTCCAGCACCTCAATGTCGAAGTCCTCGCCCAGCGCAGCTGCCACCTTCTTCACCATCACGGCAAGCAGGTTTACGCCCAGGCTCATGTTGCCGGACTTCACGATGCGGGCATGCCGCGCCGCCGCCTTGATCCTGGCATCACCAGCCTCGTCGATGCCCGTCGTGCCGATCACGTGCACGATGCGCGCCTGGGCGGAGAGTTCCACCAGCGCCAGGGTCGCCTGCGGCACGGTGAAGTCGATGATACCGTCCACATGGGTGAGCAGCGCGATGGGGTCATCGGTGATCGCCACGTCAAGCCGCCCGACTCCGGCAAGTTCGCCCATGTCGCCGCCCACATGCGGCGAACCCTTCGGTTCCAGCCCGCCTGCAACTTCAGCACCCGGCGTCTGGTTGATGATGCGCGTCAGCACCCGGCCCATGCGGCCCGCTGCCCCGGCAATTGCTAGCTTCATGAAACTCACCCCTCGTTGGGTCCGGCTTTAGCAATGGACCCCGGTGATGGAAAGCGGCTAGACGCCCTCGACCAACACGATGTTGGCGATGCCCGCCCCCTCGCGCTTGGCCTTGGCGGCCTGGTATTCGGGCGAGTGGTAGCAATCGACCGCCGCCTGCAGGCTCGGGAACTCGATCACCACGTTCCGCGCGTGGCCGGGGCCCTCAAGCTGGTGGAAGGTTCCGCCGCGGGCCAGGATGTTGGCGCCATATTTCTGGAAGGCCTCGCGCGTCCCGCTCGCATAGTGCTGGTACTGTTCCGGGTCGGTGACCGTGACATGGGCGATCCAGTATCCCTTCGGCATTCTTTCAACTCCTTGATATCAGGCGCACTATAGCGCGGGCAGTGGCGGCCCGAAAATAATCTTTCAGGGCTTCCAAGAATCCGCCCAATCGCAGCGTCTAACTCCCCGAAACACATGAGCGAAACCGACGAGCAACTGGCCCAGAGGGCCGGAAGGGGTGACAGGCCGGCGCTGCAGCGCCTGCTGGAGCGCCACCATGACACGGCCTTTCGCTTCTCCTACCGCCTGTTGGGGTCGCGGGCCGATGCGCAGGACGTGGCGCAGGAGGTTTGCATCAGGCTCGTGGAGCGGGTGGCCTCCTTCCGTGGCGACAGCCGCTTCTCGACCTGGTTGTACCAGATGGTTCTCAACGCCTGCCGCGACCACATGCGGCGGCAGGGCAGGGTGAGGGAGTTGCAACAGGGCTTTGCGCTGGCCGAGGCGGAAAGCCGGGCGGACTGGGTCGACAGCGACATGAAGCTGCGCTGGCTCTATCGCGCCCTCGATCAGTTGAAGCCGGACCTTAAGGAAACGGCGCTCCTCATCCTTGCCGAGGAGGTGACCCAGGAAGATGCAGCCGCGATCCTTGGCATCAGTGCGGGGACCGTGGCCTGGCGGATGAGCGAGGTGAAGAAGCGCTTGCGGGCAATGGCGGATCATGACGATGAACGAGTTTGACGACCTGAAGGAGATCTTCCGCAACGAGGTGCTGCCGCGCGCCGAAGATGGCGCGCGCTCCGCCGCCATCTCTGCGGCCATGGCGCATGCCGAAAGAATTTCCGCCGCTTCCCAAGAAGCAGGGCTCGCCGCGCGTCTCAGGAACCGGATGGCCAACATCTGGAACCGGAGAACACACATGCGCAGCTTCACTCTCAACCAAACCCTCATGGCGGGTGCCAGCCTCGCTGTCCTCACCATGCTCGTGGTCGGCAGCCCCGCGCTGCATCAGCTGATGAAGGAAGTGGCTGTCGCACCGCCTCCCGCAGCACCCGTGAACCAGCCCGCGTCTGATGCTTCCGGCACCATCGCGGAACTGTTGCCGAAGGACGAAGCCGTCGCACAGAACACGGTGACGCTGGAGGCGGAGGTCAAGACCAAGGAAGCTCTGCCAGAAGCTCAGGTCGCCAATGGCTTTGCGGCTGTAGCCAACATGGCCGCTGCGCCCAGCGAGGCCGACGTTTACGCCCCGCCGCCGCCCTCCGTGCAGGAGAGCCGCGACCGCTTCACGGACATTTCCGCCAGCCCGGTGAAGCAGGTGGCGACTGATCCGCTCTCCACCTTCTCGATCGACGTCGATACGTCCTCCTACAGCTTCGTTCGGCACGCGCTGCTGAACAATGTGCTGCCGCCGAAGGATGCGGTGCGGGTGGAGGAGATGGTCAATTACTTCCCCTATGACTACGCAGGCCCCGTTGACCGCGTAGAGCCCTTCAAGGCCAACGTCAGCCTGATGCAGACGCCGTGGAATGTCGACACCAAGCTCATGCGCATCGGTATCAAGGGGTTTTCGCTCGATGGCCAGGCCAAGCCCTATTCCAACCTCGTCTTGCTCATCGACACCTCGGGTTCGATGGAGGAGGCGGACAAGCTGCCACTGCTGCTCAACTCCTTCCGCTTGCTTCTTGATACGCTGGGCCCTGACGACACGGTATCCATCGTCACCTATGCCGGCAGTGCCGGCACGGTGCTGGAGCCAACGAAGGCCTCGGAAAAGACGAAGATTCTTGCGGCGCTGGACGGCCTTTCGGCCGGTGGCTCGACGGCGGGGGCGGAGGGCATCCGCCAGGCCTATAACCTTGCCGAGCGGAACTTCGACAAGGCAGGCGTCAACCGCGTGATCCTCGCCACCGACGGCGACTTCAACGTCGGCATCTCGGATCCGCGCGAATTGCAGGACTTCGTGGAGCGCAAGCGCCAGTCCGGCGTCTATCTCTCCGTCCTCGGCTTCGGTGCGGGCAACTACAATGACGAGTTGATGCAGGCTTTGGCCCAGACCGGCAACGGCAACGCCGCCTATATCGACAGCCTTGGCGAGGCCCGCAAGGTGCTGGTGGATGAGGCCACCTCAACGCTCTTCCCGATCGCCAATGACGTGAAGATCCAGGTCGAGTTCAATCCTGCCGCCGTCTCCGAATACCGCCTGATCGGCTACGAAACGCGCCTCCTCGACAAGGACGACTTCAACAACGACAAGGTCGATGCCGGTGACATCGGCGCGGGCCACACCGTCACTGCGCTCTACGAGGTGACGCCGAAGGGCTCCAGGGGCCAGCGCGTCGATCCGCTGCGCTATGGCACGGCGGAGCAGCCGGGCAGCTCCGCAGGTGAATATGCCTTCGTCAAGATCCGCTACAAGCTGCCGGGCGAGGACAAGAGCCGTCTCATCACCCAACCCGTCACCGCCGCCGACGAGACGCCTGACAGCGAGGCCAGTTTCGCCGCTGCCGTCGCCGCTTTCGGCCAACTCCTGCGCGGCGGCGAGTTCACCGGATCCTATGGTTTTGACGACGTGGTGGCCCTTGCCACCGCCAGCCGTGGGCCGGACCCTTATGGCTACCGGGCCGAGTTCATCACTCTTGTTCGCTTGGCCAAGTCCGCTCGGTCCATGCAGTAACAAACTGAATTCACACGATGATCGCCGCCGTCCGGGCTGGACGGCGGCGCCTGTCTGGCCTAACCATGGGGAATGGACGCGGCCGAGACACCCTCCCTGAAAAAGCGCCTTTGGAACCTCTATGAGGGCGACACGCCCGCCGGGCATCGCTTTCGCTATATACTCCTGATCTTCGACCTCGTCACCATCGCCTTCGTGATTGCCACGTCCTTCCTTCAATGGAACGAGACGGAGTATGTCGACGCCATCATCGGCGTCCTGCTGCTGTTGGACTTTGCCGCCCGGCTCTGGATCTCGCGGCGGCCGCTCCGCATGGTGATGAGCGTCTATGGCATCGTCGATATTCTGGTGATCGTCTCGATGCTGGCGCCCATCGTGGGCGAGGGGCTGGCCTTCCTGCGGGTGGCCCGTGTGCTGCGCCTGCTGCGCTCCTACACCATGGTGAAGCGCCTCCGGCAGGATTTCCCGTGGTTCCGCAAGAACGAACAGGTGACCATGTCGGCGCTGAACCTCGGCGTGTTCATCTTCATCATGACAGCCCTGGTCTACGAGACCCAGCACTTCACCAATCCCAAGATCGGCAATTATGCCGACGCCCTGTATTTCACGGTGACGGCGCTCACCACCACCGGCTTCGGCGACGTGGTTCTGGAGGGAACCGGCGGCCGGATGATTTCTGTCATCATCATGATCTTCGGCGTCTCGCTATTCCTGCGCCTCGTTCAGGTCATGCTGCGGCCGGACAAGGTGTTCTTCAAATGTCCCGACTGCGGCCTTTCCCGCCACGACCGGGACGCCGTTCACTGCAAGGCCTGCGGCCGGCTGCTCAACATCCCCGACGAAGGCGCGGTTTGAATGGCTTCCCCGACCTTTTGCGGTCGATCTGCACCCCTGCATTGCTGATCTCGCCGGTCCCGCAATATGACGGTTTCGTAAGCCACGCTTTGGCCCATCTTTGCTGGCCAAAGGGAACCCGTTTTATCAACATGGCTTTCCGGATTGCCTGCGGCAGGCCGCGGTGGCACATGTTTGCTCGGAATCAAGTCAGTGGAACAGGAAGACGTTGCGGCGCCTTGCTAAGATAAGCGCTTACAGCTTGATGTCGGTCTTGGCCGTTCTGCTGGTTCTCGCCGTGGCGGCCTATGTGCGCCTGGCGCAGGGGCCAGTGTCGCTGGATTTCCTGCGCGGCACGGTGGAAAGCAAGATCAACCAGGCCCTTCCCAGCATGGCGGTCAGCATCGGCGGCCTGGTCATGGAGCGCACTGGCTCGGCCGGCGTTCCCCATGTGCGGCTCACCGAACTGCGCCTGAACGACAAGCAGGGCAACTACCTCGCCAGCGCGCCTCGCGCCTCGCTGGGGATCGACGAGCAGGCGCTGTTCTCCGGCCGCCTCGTTCCCACCTCCATCACCCTCATCGGGCCGCTGATCCGCGCCCGGCGCAACCTTGAGGGCAGCTTTGCGCTGGGTTTCGATGAGCCCGCCCCGGAAAGCGAATCCGTCACCATCGACGCCGCCGACAGCGGCAAGACCGACCTCGAGCCGACCACCGATGCCGCCGCCCCCCCGGCCTTCAACGGCTCGGGCACGGCGCTGATCGACCTCTTCAGCGGCGGTCCGCAGGCCGCCGGCATGGGCTCGATCGACGCGATCAACATCCGTGACGCCCGCATCAACTTCTACGACGAGGCCAACGACGCTAACTGGCGCATCCGCGGCGCTGACCTGTCCTTCACCCGCCAGCCGGACGGCTTCAAGGTGGAGGCCAACGCCTCGGTGCTGAACGGCGATGCCACGCCCGGTGACTGGAAGGCCGGCGGCAGCGCCACCTACCGGCGCGACACCCACTCCTTCCTGGTCAGTGCCCATGTGGGCGACCTGTCACCCGCCAAGATCTCCGATCAGATCTACGCCTTCTCCAAGCTGGCGCGCGTCGACGTGCCGCTGTCGGGCCGGGTCGACATGGAGGTGACCGACACTGGTCGCGTCACCCGCGCGGTGGGTGAGTTCACCGCAGCGGCGGGCGTGGTCGAACTCCCCGACTACCTAGCCGGCAAGCTCAACGTCGACGAGGGCTCGCTCCGCGCCGAGTATGATCCGGCCTCGGGCAGCCTCAACATCACCGACTCGACGCTGCTCATCGGCAGCTCGCACGCCCAGATGATTGGCCGCCTGTCGCCCGAGCGCAGCGCGGATGGTCGCCTCACCGGCATAGAAATCTCGCTCGGTGCCCGCAACGCCGCGATCGACGCGCAGGGTTCGATCAAGGATCCTGTCACCGTCGACCAGGTCATTTTCAAGGGCAAGGCCGGAATCGAAGACGCGCGCCTTGACATCGACGACCTACAGGTCCGGTCCGGCAAGGCGGTGGTGCGCCTCCAGGGCTACATCGCCGGCGGCGTGGAATCGCCGGCCATCATGATGGGCGGCCGCATCCAGCAAATGCCGGCGGCGCTGCTCAAGCAGCTGTGGCCGCCAATCATCACGCCCAAGAGTCGCACCTTCGTCACCGAGAACGTCGACGAGGGCATCATCACCGAGGGCGACTTCACCGTCAGGCTGCCGGCGGACGCGATGGCTGAAGCCAAGCGGCGGCTGAAGCTGCCCAAGGACTCGATCACCATGAACCTCCGCATCGAGGGGGTCACCAGCCGCTACTTCAAGAACCTTCCCCCCCTGATCAATGCCTCGGGCGAGGCCCGTCTCATCGATAATGACTTCTCATTGAAGATCGACGGTGCCAACGTCGTGTTGCCGTCGGGGGGCAAGGGCCGCCTCGCAGCGGGCACCATGCTCGCGAAGGACATTCTCGCTGTTGAAACCGTGGCACAGTTCGACCTCGATGTGGTCGCCGCCGCCCAGCCGCTGATCGAGTACCTCGACCAGCCCGACCTCAACCTCATCCGTCATACCGGCCTCGACACCACCAAGCTCGAGGGCGATGCCACCATGAAGGTGAAGCTCTCATTTCCGATGATCAAGAACCTGCCGCGCGAGCGGGTGCAGGTCAACATCGCGGCGCAGCTCATGAACGCCTCCCTCAAGGATGCGCTTCCCGGAGTGGACATCTCCGAGGGCAAGATCGCTGTCGCCATGGACAAGGGCGTGCTCACCGCCAAGGGTCCGGCCAAGATTTCCGGCATTCCTTCCGAGATTTCCTGGCAGCGAGGTCCGGCACCGGATTTCCTGCAGTCGGCCGTCATCAAGACCAAGCTGGATGGCGAGCAGCGTCGCACGCTCGGCGTCGATCTTGGCACCTTCGTGCGCGGGCCTGTTGCCGTCACCGCCACCATCGACAATCTCGCCGACCCGCAGGGGCGGGTAGACATCGCCGCCGACCTTGATGATGTCGAGATGCGGATCCAGCAGATCGGCTGGATGCGGCCCGCCATCCCCAAGACCACCGCAAAGATGACCTACTATTCGAAGGGCGAGAACGGGCCGCGGGTCGAGGGTCTGGAGATCAAGGGCAAGGACCTGTCGATCAAGGGCAGCCTGGTGCTCGCTCCCAAGCGCCAGGGCTTGCGCTCGGCCAGCTTCACCGAGCTGAAGCTCTCGGACGAGAACCGCTTCGCCGCCACGGTGAAGATCGCCGACAACATCATGGACATCAAGGTCACCGGCGACAGCTTCAATGCCCGCCCGGTGATCCGCGGCCTGTTCGGCAACCAGAACCGCGATGAGGCCGCCCAGGCGGCGGAAGAGGCCAAAGCCAGTTCCGGCCGCACGGTGCGGATCAGCCTCGACATTGACCGTGTGCATGCCTACATGGGCGAAACCATCACGGGTGTCAGTGGCACGCTCACGGCGCAGTCCTCGCGCCTCACCGGGGCGGAAATCAACGGCACATTCCTGAGCGGCCAGCCCATCGTCTACCGCGTGACGCCGGTTGAGGGCGGCCGTGAGATGCGCATCAACGGGCGTGACGGCGGCGCGGTCATCCGTGCCGCAAACCTCTATTCCAAGGTTGCGGGCGGCCAGATCGAGTTCTTCGCGCTCCTCACGCGTGACGGCTCAGTCAAGAACGGCAAGCTGGTACTGCGCGATTTCGAGGTCCGCAACGAGGCCGCACTCGCCGAGCTCGACGCCCGTGGCAAGCCCAAGCGTGATGCACCCCGGCGCGACGGTCCTCGCAAGGATTCCCTGAGTTTCAAGAAGCTGTCGCTGCCCTTCACCTCCGACAGTCGCTTCATCTGCATCGGCGAAGCGCTGGTGCGGGGCCCCGAGCTGGGCGCCAGCGCTGCGGGCCTCATCCGCAAGTCGGATGGCGCCATCGATATCGCCGGCACCATCACCCCCGCCTATGCGCTGAACGCCGCACTTGGTGACATTCCGCTGTTGGGCGACATCATTACTGGCGGCAAGGGGCAGGGCATCATCGGCGTCACCTTCGCGATGGGCGGCACTGTGGACAAGCCAAGCTTCCAGATGAACCCGATGTCCGCCGTCGCGCCGGGGTTCCTGCGCAAGTTCTTCGAATACAGCAGCCGCTGCGAACCCGGCCGCCCGATCAAGAAAACCGGCAAGGGCGCCGAGGAACCGGCCAGTCCTGGCCAATAGCGGCCATATCCCCGCGTCTGGACTTCGCGGTGGCGCGCCCTATAGTCGGGCCATGCAGAATCCTTCCCCGCGTGACGTCGTCAACCGCCAGCTCGAAGTCTACAATGCCCACGACATCGAGGGCTACTGCGCGCTGTTCGCGCCTGAAGCCACCATCGCCGACCTCGTCACCGGCCAGATGATCTGCAATGGCCTCGCTGAAATCCGCGACGCCTATACCAAGCGCTTTGCCGACAATCCAAAGCTCAGCTGCACCGTCCACCAGCGCATCGAGGGCCCCACTCACGCCATCGACAAGGAAACGGTCTACGGTCTTCCCACCGGACCTCTCCACATCATGGCGATCTACGAGGTGCGCGAAGGCTTGATCCGCAGCCTCAGGTTCATCCGCTGGACCGACTGACGCGTTGTGTCAGGAATCTGACAGGAAGCGTGCCGTAACACTCTTATCAGTGATTCTCATGGTGTCCCGTGTTTGTTGCTGTCTGAGTATGCGTGCGTGTTCACGTCTTTAACCGATGGCCCGGATAGTCAGGAGCTTTGCTTATGGAATTCGACAAGACACTGATGAGCCGAATCGAGTTGATGACCGAGCGGGAGATATTTCCCACCGAGAACCGCACGACGAGGGTCATCGAGATTACCAAGGGCCTGCCCACACCGCGCGGCCGCAAGTCGAAATACCCCTTCCGCGACATGGAAGTGGGTGACTCTTTTTTCTCTCCAGGTAGCTCCGTCATCGGCATCCACGGCTGCGCCCGCCGCCACAGACCGATGAAGTTTACCTGCCGCTCGGTCGTCGAGGATGGCGTCGCGGGCATCCGCGTCTGGCGCATCGCCTAAGGCGCAAGGTCCGTCCCGGCCTGCGAGGTGCTTCGCCACCGCGCCCAACCCCACACCTGTCCTCGTTGGACCCGTGCTCATGTCTTTTGAAGCGGGAGAAAAGGGACATCGGCAGTCAAGGCCCGCAAGGCGCACAATCTGAAGCGCCGGCGCCAGTCCTGGGTCCTACTCGGGATATCCCGAATCGCCTGAAGGAGGCGCGCGGTTGAACAGGATGAACATCAGCCCGTTCCCCGGCTCGCTGCTGGCATCACTGCGGATGGCTCCCACTTCGCCGTCCACAGGGCTTGCATATTCGGCCACCGTCTCGCCGAAGGCATTGCGCTGCACGACCACCTTCTGACCGGCCTGCACCTTGTCATTCAGCGCAACCAGATGCTCGATGAAGCCGCCCTCGGTCGCCAGGATCGGCGCAGCGCTGTTGCCGATGAACATGCCGGCATCTGCCGCCGTCCGGCCGATCGTTCCGCCGATCACGCCGTAATGCTTCAAGATGTTCATGGTGCCTTCCACGAAGGGTGCAATGAGCTTGGGGTCGAGGATGCGGGCCGCACCCACCTCCGGGCAGATGCTGGGGATGCCGGCGTCAGTGAAGGCGTTGTGCAGAACGCCAGGGTAGGCTGGTGAGTCCAGAACCTGACGGACTGGAAAGAGGTCGATCATGGTTTTGACTTCGGGGATCTGCCGGTTACCGATGATCCAGTCGTTGCAATCGAGCCCGGTCGTGCCGGTATGGAAGTCGAGGGCGATGTCGGAGTTTGGCCTGAGCACCCGGTTGAACAGCAGGCCAGCCTGGCGGCTCGAGGCGGTTGCGCCATTCTCGTTGCCTGGCCACTCGCGGTTCATGTCCACGAGATCGATGCCGCGACCCTGGTTGGGCCAGCGCCGCTGCATGCCTTCAAGGGCCGGGCGCGCAATGTCGAACACCGCCATCACGCTGCCAGCCATCCGGGCAGGCTCAAGCTGCTCCATCACCAGTTGCACCACGCGGATCGAGCTCATCTCGTCGCCATGCACACCGCTGGTCAGCGTGATGCGCTTGCCGGGCAGGCGTCCCTTGGCCACCATCACCGAGACCAGCCACGGCTGCCCCGTCGCCGACTCCACGCCCTGGAAATAAAGCAGGTGCTTCTGCCCCGGCTCGAGGTCGGCAATGTCGAGCGTGCTGACGACCTTCTTGCCGTTCACCACATCGCCGGTGAAAACGGTGTTGCCTGTCGTTGCAGCAGCCGCCTGTCCGGCATCGGCGATCACCGCCGCTGCTGCCAGCGGCGCCGCAAGGAAGCTGCGCCGGTCGAGTGTCGAATAGGTCTCATTCGCCAAGTCGGTCACTCCTCTTCGGGTTGTTCCGCCTTAGGCGGGCTTCACCAGCACGTGCTTCTTCTTGCCCATCGACAGTTTTATCACGCCATCGGTCAGCAGGGCGCGGGTCAGCGTCAGCTTCTCGTCCGACACCGCCTGGTCATTCACCCGGATGGCGCCGCCCTGAATGGAGCGCCGGGCTTCCCCGTTCGAGGAAGCGAAGCCAGCCGCCACGCAGGCGGCCAGAAGGCCGGTCCCTGCGTCGAGGTCGAGTTCAAGGGTGGGAAGTCCGGCTGCACTCTGGCCTTCCTCGAAGGTGCGGCGCGCCGTCTCGGCGGCTTCGTCTGCCACGGCGCGGCCATGCAGCATGGCGGTTGCCTCGGTGGCGAGGATCTTCTTTGCGTCGTTGATCTCGGAGCCGCCGAGGGCGCCCAGCCTGGCGATTTCAGCCAGCGGCATCTCGGTATAGAGCTTCAGGAAGCGCGTCACGTCCGCGTCTTCCGAGTTCCGCCAGTACTGCCAGTAGTCATAAGGCGACAGCAGGTCGGCGTTGAGCCACACGGCACCCGATGCCGTCTTGCCCATCTTCGCGCCCGAAGACGTGGTGAGCAGGGGAGAGGTCAGTGCGAACAGCTGCTTCTGGTCGCAGCGCCGGCCGAGCTCGATGCCGTTGACGATGTTGCCCCACTGGTCGGACCCGCCCATCTGCAGCACGCAGTTGTGGCGGCGGCTGAGCTCGAGGAAGTCATAGCCCTGCAGGATCATGTAGTTGAATTCAAGGAAGGTAAGCGGCTGCTCGCGGTCGAGCCTGAGCTTCACCGAGTCGAAGCTCAACATCCTGTTGATGGTGAAGTGCACGCCATAATCGCGCAGGAAGTCGATGTAGTTCAGGTGGTCCAGCCAGTCGGCATTGTTCACCATCTTCGCGTCCGTCGACCCGTCGCCGAAGTTCAGGAACTTCGTGAACACCTGGCGGATGCCCGCCAGATTGTGGGCGATCTGCTCCACGCTCAGCATCTTGCGGGATTCGTCCTTGAAGGACGGGTCGCCGATCTTGGTTGTGCCCCCACCCATCAGCGCGATCGGCTTGTGCCCCGTCTTCTGCATCCAGCGCAGCATCATGATCTGGACGAGCGAGCCCGCGTGCAGCGATGTGGCCGTGGCGTCGAACCCGATATAGCCGGTGATCGCGCCCGCCTTGGCCTGTGCATCCAGCGCTTCCGGGTCCGAGATCTGGTGGATGAACCCGCGCTCTGACAGTATGTTGAGGAAATCGGACTTGAACTGGCTCATGGCATTCGGACTTTCGAATAAGGCTGCGGGCTCTTACCACGGAGGCCCGCCCTGTCAAAACCACTGACCTCCATCGGCCTCATGTCCGGCACCTCGCTCGACGGCATCGACGTGGCGCTGCTCCGCACCGATGGCGAAGACGTCGTGGCGCGTGGTCCCGCCGCCACCTATCCCTATCGCCCGGACCAGCAGGCCGTGCTGCATGACGCCCTCACGGAGGCCAAGTCGCTCGAAACACGTGATGCCCGACCCGGCATCCTGGCCGAGGCCGAACGCGCGCTGACCGAGTGGCACGCCGAGGCGGTTCTGCAGTTTCTCGATGCCAATGGCCTGACAAATTCTGAAATCGACGTCATCGGCTTTCACGGCCAGACCGTCATCCACCGCCCGGAGCGCCGCCTGACGGTCCAGTTAGGGCTGGGCCCCACGCTGGCTCGCCGCACCGGCATTCCCGTCGTCTACGACATGCGCGCGGCGGACGTGGCCGCCGGCGGGCAGGGGGCGCCGCTGGTGCCGGTCTACCACCGGGCGCTGGCCGCCGGGGTCACGGAACGCCCGGTCGCCTTCGTCAATATCGGTGGAGTCGCCAACATGACATGGATTGGGCGGGACGATGGCCTCGTCGCCTTCGACACTGGTCCCGGCAACGCACTCCTCAACGACTGGTGCGAACGTCACACCGACATTCCCTACGACCGCGACGGTCAACTTGCGCGACGTGGCAAGAGCAACCCGAATGTGCTCGGACAGCTACTGCACAACACCTTTTTTGCAACATCCGCACCCAAGTCGCTCGACCGAAACACCTTCGATGCAACGGTGGTGGATGGCCTCTCGCCCGCCGACGGGGCTGCCACGCTCACCCGCTTCACCGCCGAAGCGATTGCCGCCAGCGTGAAACTGGTGCCCGAGCCGCCGCGTCTCTACATCATCTGCGGCGGCGGCAGGCTCAATCCCACATTGATTCAGGATCTCAGGGATCTTTTGCAAGATCCTGTAATAAAAGCAGAAAACGTAGCGATGAACGGCGATTCCATGGAGGCCGAAGCCTGGGCCTATCTGGCTGTGCGCTGTCTCCGGGGATTGGCCATTACGTTCCCCGGCACCACTGGGGTGACGCATCCCCTCTCAGGCGGGATTGTCGCCCGGCCGTAGCCATTTCAGGGCGCGCCCGTCGATGATGACGAGCGCGAAGATGATCACCGCCGTTCCGATAATCTCAAGCAGATCAAGGGTTTCACCAAGAACCGTGATGCCCATGGCAATCGCCGAAACGGGAATCAGCATGGTCACCAGCAACACATTTGCCGGCCCCGACTGCGCCACCACGCGGAAGAACAGGATATAGGCAAAGGACGTGGAAAGCAGCGCGAGCGCCAACAGGGCGATCCAGCTTTCTTGTGATGCATCAATAATTTGAGACGGATTGTCAAAGCTGAATGCGAGCACCGTCATGATCAGCGATGAGCACAGCAGTTGGCCCGTCGCCATGCTCAGCGGTGGAGTGTTCCTCAGCTTCATCTTGGCCCACAGGCTGCCGAGCCCATAGCTCGCCGCCGCCCCCAGGCAGAGCAGGATGCCCAGGCTCTGCGATCCCTGCTCGAAGATGGTGCCACCCTTGAGAATGGCCACGCCTAGGATTCCGATGAGAATTCCGATTGTTTTCCCGGGGATGAGCGGCCCGAGCCCGGCCGCCGCGATGATCGCCACGCCAAACAGCGGCGATGTTGCATTGATGACCGAGGCCAACCCCGAGGCGATCATGGTCTGCCCCGTCACGATCAGCGTGAAGGGGATGACGTTGTTGAGGATTGATAGGCCGATGATCGCCGTCCAGGCCTCCCGGTCGCGTGGCAATGGTCCGACGAGCAGGAGGTGCACCGGCAGCAGGGCAGCCGCCGCCAACACCACGCGGGCCATCACGATGACCAGCGGCGAAAGGTCTTTTACCGCAATGCCAACAAAGAGATAGGACCCGCCCCAGATGACCGAAAGGAACAGCAACATGCCCCAGACGGAAAGCGGAATATGGTGGTGGCTGGGCGTCATAGGCGTCTTCTTCCTCCGCCCGGCGCCTGAGCGCCACCCGATAGCTGACTAAAGCTGGCCTTCCGCCGCGAGGCGCTTGTCGAGGTAGGTCGAGCAGGTCTTGGTCAGCTCTTCGATCTTGTCCTGGAAGAAGTGGTTGGCCCCGGTGATCACCTTGTGCTCGACCGCAATTCCCTTTTGGGTCTTGAGCTTGGAGACCAGGCTATGGACGGCTTCCGGCGGGGTAACAGTATCCTTCTCGCCGTTCACGAACAGGCCAGACGCCGGGCAGGGGGCGAGGAAGGAGAAATCATAGTGCTTGGCCAGCGGGGCCACCGAAATGAACCCTGAGATTTCAGGGCGGCGCATGAGCAACTGCATCGAGATCCAGGCGCCGAAGGACACGCCCGCGATCCAGCAGATCTTGGCCTCGCGGTTGAAGGACTGCAGCCAGTCGAGAGCCGAGGCGGCGTCGGAAAGTTCGCCCGCACCATTCTCAAATACCCCCTGGCTGCGGCCTACGCCTCTGAAATTGAAGCGTAAAACCGAGAATCCACGGCTCTGGAACATCTGGTACATGGCATGCACGATGGGATTGTTCATCGTGCCGCCGAAGGTCGGATGCGGGTGGAGCAGGATGGCGATGGGCGATCCGGCGGCCTTGGAATGGTGGTAGCGCGCCTCGATGCGGCCCGCAGGTCCGCTGAAAATCACTTCCGGCATAAAGCTCTGATCCTCATGGGAGATATCCGGCACGGGAAAATCCGGTGAAGGGTTCACCGAATAATTGACTCCAGCACTCGGGTTTTCTATATCCCTGTTTAGAATTGTTCGAAACTGGCGGCGCGTGTCACCGCTGCCTTGAAGTTCTCGCCTTTAGCACGGGTGAGGGGTTCAAAATCAAGGATTTCGTGCCATGAAGATGAGCACCAAGGGCCGTTATGCCGTGATGGCGATGATCGACATCGCCACCCATTCCGATGGGGAACCGGTTTCATTGGCCGAAATCGCCGAACGGCAGGACATTTCACAGGAATATCTGGAGCAGTTGTTCGGCAAGCTGCGCAAGGCGAAGCTGGTGGAAAGCGCGCGCGGTCCCGGCGGCGGCTATCGGCTTGCATGCGACAAGAGCATGATTCCGGTCGCCAAAATCATTGCCGCCGTTGACGAGGAGTTGCAGTTCACGCGCTGCGACGGCGACGCCGTCGAAGGCTGCGTGAAGGGCGAGCGCTGCAATGCGCATGACCTGTGGTCGAGCCTTGGCCGCCAGATGATGGCGTTCCTGTCATCGATTACACTCGAAGACGTCGTTGAGAAGCGCAACCTGGCGCTGGCCGCGACCATCAAGCAGATCAAGGACCGCCACCCGGAGGGAATGCCGGCGTGAGGAGTTACCTCGACCATAACGCCACCTCGACGCTGCGCCCGGAGGCGAAGGCGGCGATGTTGCGCGCAATGGATTGTCCGGGGAATGCCTCCTCGGTGCATGGCGAAGGCCGGGCAGCGCGCAAGGTGCTGGACGATGCCCGCGAGCAGGTGGCCCGCGCCGTTGGCGTGATCGCGCCGATGGTGGTGTTCACCAGCGGCGGCAGCGAGGCCAACAACATGGCACTGAAGGGTGCCAACGTTGAAATGATTATCGTTTCCGCCGTTGAGCACCCTTCGGTGCTGCAGGCGGCGACGGCGTCGGGCAAGCCCGTTGGCGTCATTCCCGTTGATGCGAACGGTGTCGTCGACCTTGGCGCGCTGGAAGAATTGCTGCATGGCCCGAAGGCGCTGGTGAGCGTGATGGCGGCCAACAACGAGACGGGCGTGGTGCAGCCGGTGGCCGAAGTGGTGCGACTGGCGCAGGCCCACGGTGCCCTGGTGCATAGTGATGCGGTGCAGGTTCTCGGCAAGCTGCCGTTGAATTTCGGGTTGCCGCCGTTGGATTTTCTGACGCTGTCGGCGCACAAGAATGGTGGTCCGGTTGGCGTCGGCGCGCTTGTTGTCCGTGATGGTGTTCCGGTCGAGCCGCTGATCCATGGCGGCGGGCAGGAGCTGCGCCGCAGGGCAGGGACCGAGAACCTGGTAACGATTGCCGGCTTCGGCGCAGTCGCCCAGTCCAAGTTGAACGTGAAGGCGCTGCGTGACCGCCTCGAGGCAGAATTGGACGGTGCCGTGATTTTCGGCAGGAATGTCGAGCGGCTGCCGAACACCACCTGCTTCGCCCTTCCGGGCATGAACGCCGAGACGGTGCTGATGGCCTTCGACCTCGAGGGGGTTGCGGTCTCGTCCGGCTCCGCCTGCTCGTCCGGCAAGGTCGCGAAATCGCATGTTCTGGCGGCCATGGGTGTCGCACCGGAAATCTCCGGAGCGGCAATCCGCGTATCACTTGGCTGGGACACCACCGAAAACGACACCGAACATTTCATCGCTGCGTGGCGCAAGATCCGCGATCGCTACAAGGCAAGGGCTGCTGCCTGAGGGAAACATGGCTGATATTGAAACGATTGCACTCGTCAAGGACATCGACGTCGACAAGTACAAGTACGGCTTCACGACCGACATCGAGTCCGACTATGCGCCGAAGGGCCTGAACGAGGACATCGTCCGCTTCATCTCCGACAAGAAGAACGAGCCCGCCTGGATGCTGGAGGCCCGCCTCGAGGCCTATCGCCGCTGGCTGCAGATGGACGAGCCCACATGGGCCAAGGTCCACTACCCGAAGATCGACTTCCAGGATCTTTATTACTACGCCGCCCCGAAGGGTTCGGCCGCGCCCAAGAGCCTCGACGAGGTGGATCCCAAGCTGCTCGAAACTTATGCCAAGCTCGGCATTCCGCTGAAGGAGCAGGAAATCCTCGCCGGCGTCCGGAAGCAGGGCGAGAAGAGCGAACTTGACGAGGAGGGTAACGAATACACCTCCGGCAAGGTGGCCGTGGACGCCGTGTTCGACTCGGTCTCCGTCGTCACCACCTTCAAGGCGGAGCTTGCCAAGGCGGGCGTGATCTTCTGTTCGATCTCGGAAGCGCTGCGCGAGCACCCGGAGCTGGTGAAGAAATACCTGTTCTCGGTGGTGCCGCAGGGCGACAACTATTATGCAGCCCTCAATGCGGCTGTGTTCTCCGACGGCTCCTTCGTCTATGTGCCGCCGGGCGTGCGCTGCCCGATGGAGCTTTCGACCTATTTCCGCATGAACGCCAAGAACACCGGGCAGTTCGAGCGCACGCTCATCATCGCCGACAAGGGCTCCTACGTCTCCTATCTCGAAGGCTGTACGGCACCCACCCGCGAGGAAAGCCAGTTGCACGCCGCCGTGGTCGAGCTGATCGCGATGGACGATGCCGAGATCAAGTATTCCACCGTACAGAACTGGTACCCCGGCGACGCCGAGGGCAAGGGCGGCGTCTATAACTTCGTGACCAAGCGCGGCGACTGCCGCGGGTCCCGCTCAAAGATCAGCTGGACGCAGGTGGAGACGGGCTCGGCCATCACCTGGAAATACCCCAGCTGCATTCTGCGCGGCGAGGAATCGCGTGGCGAATTCTACTCGATCGCCATTTCCAACGGTCGCCAGCAGGTCGACAGCGGCACCAAGATGATCCACCTCGGCAAGAACACCTCGAGCCGCATCATCTCCAAGGGCATTGCGGCGGGGCGTTCCGACAACACCTATCGCGGCCTCGTTTCGGCGCACCGCAAGGCGACCAACGCGCGCAACTTCACGCAGTGCGACTCGCTGCTGATCGGCGACAAGTGCGGCGCGCATACCGTGCCCTACATCGAGGCCAAGACCTCGACCGCGCAGTTCGAGCACGAGGCGACGACCTCCAAGATCTCGGACGACCAGATGTTCTACTGCATGTCGCGCGGCCTTTCGCAGGAGGAAGCGGTGGCGCTGATCGTCAACGGTTTCGTGCGCGACGTGCTGCAGCAGCTGCCGATGGAATTCATGGCCGAGACGCAGAAGCTGATTGGCATTTCGCTCGAGGGAAGCGTGGGATGATGATCACCTCGTTCGACATTTCGCCACCCATCAGCCTTGCCGTCATCACGCTCGGCTCCACGTTCACCATGCCAAATTGAGGCGACAACAGTGACCCTTCTCAACATCGACAACCTGCATGTGAAACTCGAAGACGAGGACCGCGACATCATCCGCGGCCTGTCGCTTACCGTGAATCCCGGCGAGGTGCATGCCATCATGGGGCCGAACGGCTCCGGCAAGTCCACGCTGTCCTACGTGCTGGCAGGGCGCGAAGGCTATGAGGTGACGGAAGGCTCCGTAACCTTCAAGGGCGAAGACCTGCTGGAGATGTCGCCTGACGAGCGCGCCGCCAAGGGCGTGTTCCTGGCTTTCCAGTATCCCATCGAAATTCCCGGCGTTGCCACCATGCAGTTCCTGAAGGTGGCGCTGAACGCGCAGCGCAAGGCGCGTGGCGAAAAGGAACTCTCGACGCCGGACTTCATGCGCCTCGTCAAAGACCGGGCCGCCAAGCTGAACGTCAGCCAGGACATGCTGAAGCGGCCGGTGAACGTGGGCTTCTCCGGGGGCGAGAAGAAGCGCGCCGAAATCCTGCAGATGGCGGTTCTGGAACCCTCGCTCTGCATTCTCGACGAGACCGACTCCGGCCTCGACATCGACGCGCTGCGCGTGGTGGCGGACGGCGTCAACGCGCTGCGTTCGCCCGACCGCGGCATGATCGTCATCACCCACTACCAGCGGCTGCTCGACTACATCGTGCCGGATTTCGTGCACGTTCTGTCCAAGGGGCGGATCGTGAAGTCGGGCGACAAGAGCCTGGCGCTCGAACTTGAAGAAAAGGGCTACGCCGAATTCACGCAGGACGCCGCATGAGCACGGCACTCGCACGCACCGCAGCCGAGGAGGCACTGGGCTTCCAGTTGCCCAACCGACGCATGGAAGACTGGCGCTGGACCGACCTGCGCCAGCTGATCGACAAGCCGTACCCGCCGCGCCAGAAAGTGGTTGCGAAATCGGCTGACGTGGATCGGCTGCTCGCCTCTTCGCTGTTCTCCGGGGTTGCCGCAACCCGCATGGTATTCGTCAACGGCGAATATGACGCGACGCATTCGAAGCAGGCCAATGGCTGGGTCGAATCGACGGCCGCACTCGATGATCCGGTGAACCTGATGAACGTGGCCTTCGCAACCGACGGTGCGCGGCTCAGGATCGAGGGCAATGTCGACACGCCGATCGAGCTTGTGTTCATCTCGACGGATGCGGCCCCGCGCACCGTGGCGACCCGCAACGTGATCGAAATTGCCGACGATGCCTCGGCCACCATCATCGAGACGCATGTTGGCGAAGGCAGCTACCTTGCCAATTCGGTGATGGAAATCCGCATCGGTCACAATGCCCGGCTTGACCGGATCAAGGTGGAGCTCGAGTCGCATGATGCGGTGCATCTGGCGCACGCCCACGTGATCGTGGGCCAGAACGTGACCTTCCGCGACTTCACGCTGACCACGGGTGCCAAGCTCAACCGTCAGAACGGCACGTTCCGGTTCATCGGCGAATTCGCCGATGCAAAGATCTCCGGCGCCTACCTGCTGGCGGGCAAGCAGCATGCGGACACCGCACTGGTGGTGGACCATGAGGTGCCCAACTGCGCCAGCCGCGAGCTGTTCAAGTGCGTGATGGACGACCATGCGCGCGGCATCTTCCAGGGCAAGGTGATCGTGCGGCCCGGCGCGCAGAAGACCGACGGCAAGCAGTCCAGCCACGCGCTGCTGCTGACCGAGACGGCGGAGTTCGATGCAAAGCCGGAGCTGGAGATTTATGCCGACGACGTGGCCTGCGGCCATGGTGCCACTTCGGGCGACCTGAACCACGACCACGTGTTCTATCTCAAGTCGCGCGGCATTCCGGAGGCCGAGGCCAAGGCGCTGCTGATCGCCGCCTTCGTGGGCGAAGCCTTCGACACCGTGCACCATGACGGCATTCGGGAAGCGCTCGCGGTGTTCGCGGAGCGCTGGCTGACCGAGCACCGGAGGAAGGGCTGATGGCTTACGACGTCCAGGCCATCCGCAAGGATTTCCCGATCCTGTCGCGGGAAGTTTATGGCAAGCCGCTGGTCTATCTTGACAATGCCGCCTCGGCGCAGAAGCCGAAGCCGGTTCTCGATGCGATGATGAAGGCTTATACCGAAGACTACTCAAACGTGCATCGGGGGCTGCATTTCCTGTCGAATGCCTCTACACAGGCCTTCGAGGATGCGCGCGAGAGCGTGCGCCGCTTCATCAACGCGCCGTGTGCCGAACAGATCATCTTCACCCGCAACGCGACCGAGGCCATCAACCTCGTGGCGCAGAGCTTTGGCGGCATGGTGATTGGCGAAGGCGACGAGATCGTGTTGTCGATCCTCGAGCACCATTCCAACATCGTTCCGTGGAACTTCCACCGTGAGCGCAATGGCGCGGTGCTGAAGTGGGCGCCCATCGACGACGAAGGCAACTTCCTGCTCGATGAGTTCGAGAAACTGCTGACGCCCCGCACCAAGATCGTTGCCATCACCCAGATGTCGAACGCGCTCGGCACCATCGTGCCGGTGGCGGAGGTCATCAAGATGGCCCATGCGCGCGGCATTCCCGTGCTGGTCGATGGCTCACAATCGTCAGTTCACATGAACGTTGACGTGCAGGCGCTGGATGCGGATTTCTTCGTGTTCACTGGCCACAAGACCTATGGGCCCACCGGCATCGGCGTGCTCTTTGGAAAAAAGGATCTGCTGGCCAAGATGCCGCCCTACCAGGGTGGCGGAGAGATGATCCTGGAAGTGGGCACGGATTACGTGACCTACAACGACCCGCCGCACCGTTTCGAGGCCGGCACGCCGGCAATCGTTCAGGCCATCGGGCTGGGTGCGGCGCTTGACTACATGCGGGGCGTCGGGCTTGACAGCATTGCCGCGCATGAGGCGGCCCTGCGCGACCGGGCCACGGAGCGGCTGTCCGAAATCAACAGCTTGCGTATTTTCGGGCGGGCGAAGCACAAGGGTGCCATCGTTTCCTTCAACATGGAAGGCGCACACGCCCATGACATTGCCACCGTGATCGACCGCGCCGGCGTTGCCGTCCGCGCCGGCACCCACTGCACCCAGCCGCTGCTTCAGCGCTTCGGCGTCACCGCCACCTGTCGCGCCTCATTCGCCATGTACAACACCCTCGAAGAGGTTGAAGTTCTGGCCGAAGCGCTTATCTCTGCCCGGAGGATATTCGGATGACCGATGCCGTGACCGAGACCCAGCCCGCGCCCGACAATGCGCCGAACCCTTCGGCCATTCCGCCGGACGAGCTGGCACGCCTGACGGACGACATCGTTGCGGCGCTCAAGACCGTCTACGACCCTGAAATTCCGGTCGACATCTATGAGCTGGGCCTGATCTACAAGGTCGACATCGACGACGACCGGAACGTGGCGATCGAGATGACCTTGACGGCGCCGGGCTGCCCGGTTGCAGGCGACATGCCGGGCTGGGTGGAGAATGCCGTGTCCACCGTGCAGGGCGTGCAGAGCTGCAAGGCCACCATCGTCTTTGATCCGCCATGGGACCACAGCCGCATGTCGGAAGAGGCCCGTGTGGCCATGAACATGTGGTAAGGAGGACGTCATGGCATCCGCATCAAGAACGCTCCCCCAGGTGATGAAGCTGACTGACGCTGCCGCCGCGCGCGTTCGTGACATCATCGCCAAGGCCGACAAGCCCGTGGTGGGCCTGCGCATCGGCGTGAAGAACGGCGGCTGTGCGGGCATGGAATACACCATGGAGTGGGCTGAGGACCAGAAGCCCTTCGACGAAGTGGTCGAGGACAAGGGCGTGAAAGTGCTGATCGATGCCAAGGCGATGATGTTCCTGCTCGGCACCGAGATGGACTTCCAATCCACCACGCTGAAGTCAGGCTTCGTGTTCAACAACCCCAACCAGGTGTCGGCCTGCGGCTGCGGGGAAAGCGTGCAGCTGAAGCCGGCGGAGGGCTGAGGACTTCCCCGTCGTCCGTCACCCCGGCGAAAGCCGGGGCCTCGCTTTGGACAGTGGCCATGCGGAAAGCTGGGTCCCCTGAGTTCACAAACGAAGTGCAACACCAGATGATGGTGTTGCCATGGCCCGGACCTATCGACAGTTTTCCCTGGAAGAGCGCTGCGAGATTGCCCGCCTACACGCCGAAGGGCGCTCGCTCCAAAAAATCGCTGCAGCTCTGGAT